>PAEE01000038.1 GCA_002701145.1 Methanobacteriota archaeon | reverse complement strand
TACGGGAAATACATCTCGCTCTAGGCTATGTTTCCCTTGTGGCATGATGTCAAAAACATCATCTTCTAACAAGTATGAACCGGCATTTATCAATTTAGAAAATACTTCTTCTGGCTTCGGTTTCTCCTTGAATTGTGTGACCTTATTATCATCATCCAGGCCAACAATACCGAAACGGGTTGGGTCTTCTACTTCCCAGAGTGCAAGAGTCCCTTTTACGTTCATCTTGGAATGCTGTTCAAGCATTGGCCCAACATCAAGTGAGGAAACGATATCGCCATTGAAGCAAGCGAATCTTCCAGATACTATGTCCCTGCAATTACCTAGAGCACCACCAGTGCCTAATGGCTGGTCTTCGGGAACGATTCGTACATCGAAGTCAACATCGGCTTTAGCAAAGTATTCTCGAATAAGTTCTACCTTGTAACCTCCAGCAACGATTACCTCATCCACTAAATCTGAAGGAACTCCTTCAACGACTCTTTCCAAAAGAGTCGCATCAAGCATAGGAAGGAGAGGTTTTGGAACATCATTAGTCCACGGGCGCAATCGAGAACCGATTCCACCTGCGAGAACGACCACCTGCATGACTTGGGCGACTTACACATGGCTATTGAACACATCGCGAACTCTACCAATTCAAAGCGCATCATTCAAGGACGGGCTTTTGGTCGAGGGGGCTGGGGAGAACATGAATATCCACGAATACCAAGGTAAAGCCTTGCTCAAAGCAGCAGGAGTTCCAGTCCTAGAAGGAGTCCATTGCACAAGTGTAGAACAAGCTCTAGCAGCATATGATTCACTTGGATCTAAAATTGTAGCAGTAAAGAGCCAAATCCACGCTGGTGGAAGAGGTAAAGGTACAATGTATGACCCTGAAACCCGAGAAGAAGTGATGCAAGGTGGAGTGAAAATTGCATTCTCACGAGAAGATGTTGAAAATTATGCAACCAATATCTTAGGGAATGTGTTAGTAACAATCCAAACTGGAGATGAAGGAAAGCTTGTCAATAACCTGTATGTAGAAGCAGGATGTGCAATAGCGCATGAATATTATCTTGCATTACTAGTGGACAGAGAAGACAAATCGGTCTTAATCATGGCATCTACCGAAGGTGGAATGGATATCGAAGATGTTGCACACAACACTCCTGAATTGATTCACAAAATCAGTGTTGACCCTAATGCTGGACTTCTAGGTTTCCAAAAGAGAGACCTTGGAATGGCACTTGGACTATCAGGTGCAGCATTGAAATCATTCTTCAAAATGTTAGGAAGTATGTACGACTTATTCATTGCAAACGATTGTGCGATGGTTGAGATAAATCCACTTGTAAAGACTGAAGACGATGAGATAGTTGCTTTGGATTCCAAGATTAGTTTTGATGAAAATGCAGAATTCCGCCACAAGAACTGGGTTGAATTGAGAGATTTATCCGAAGAGGAAGATGTGGAAATCAGAGCAAAAGAAACTGGACTTTCATATGTTAAGTTAGATGGGAACATCGGATGTCTGGTCAACGGAGCAGGATTAGCAATGGCCACTATGGACGTCATCAAATTGTATGGTGGAGAGCCTGCAAACTTCCTTGATGTCGGTGGCGGCGCTGATGAAGAACAAGTCAAGACTGCATTTTCGATAATCCTAGAAGACCCTAATGTTAAGGGAATTCTGGTCAATATCTTTGGAGGAATAATGCGCTGTGACATCATTGCCAGAGGAGTAATTGGGGCAACTCAGTCTCTTGGTCTTGATGTTCCACTCGTGGTTAGGCTCGCAGGAACAAATGTCGATGAAGGTAAGGCAATTCTTGCAGCATCCGATCTTAATATTCATCCTGCTGATGACTTAGCAGAAGGAGCACAAAAAATTGTATCTTTAATCGGAGGCGGTGAGTGAAATGGCTATTTGGATAGAAGAAGACGCTAAGGTTCTAGTTCAGGGAATTACAGGAAAGCAAGGCATGTTCCATGCTGGAAAAATGCAAGAATATGGAACTAAACTCGTTGGAGGAGTCACTCCAGGAAAAGGTGGACAAGAAGTTCTAGGCCTACCTGTATTCAACAGTATGATTGAAGCAATAACTGAAACAGATGCTGATGCTACTGTAATCTACGTACCACCACCATTTGCTGGTGAAGCGATTATTGAGGCTGCAAATGCATTTGAAATGGTCAAAGGAAAAGGAGTAATTGTATGTATTACTGAAGGAATTCCAACTCTAGACATGGTAAATGCTGCAGCATATGTAGCAAACCGTGCAAACGTTAGACTGATTGGCCCTAATTGCCCCGGTATCATTACTCCGGGAGTCACAGGAGGAGCAAAATTAGGCATCATGCCGGGACATATTCATGCAAAGGGAAGAATCGGAATTGTTTCTAAATCTGGAACATTGACTTACGAGGCTGTCGCTCAGACCATGAGTATCGATGAAGGGCAATCGACTTGCATTGGAATCGGCGGAGACCCAGTTAATGGAACTGGTTTCATAGAATGTCTTGCTGCTTTTGAAGCGGACCCACAGACAGAAGCAATTGTAATGATTGGAGAAATTGGGGGAAATGCTGAGCAAGAAGCTGCAGCATGGGCCAAAGAAAACTGTTCAAAGCCAATCGTAGGATTCGTTGCTGGAGCAACTGCACCACCTGGAAAGAGGATGGGGCATGCAGGAGCTATTATCTCTGGAGGAAAAGGTACTGCTGAAGAAAAGTTTGAGGCTTTTGAAGCAGCGGGTATTGCCTGTGCAAGAGATCCAAGTGAACTAGGACAAGTCCTTCTTGCAAGTTTGAAAGAAGCCGGTCTACGTTGAACGAGTATTTCCAGCGATAGAAACTTCTCACAAGAGAAATAATTCTAAATTGAAACCTGTGGTTTCAAAATATCACTTTGGTGGACCACGCTTTGGACCGCCAGGAGGACCACCGCGCTTAGGAGGGCCACCGCCAGGAGGACCGCTCTTCTTTGGAGGACCGCCGCTCGGTTTACCAGAAGGAGGACCACTTCNCTTAGGAGGGCCACCGCCTGGAGGACCGCTNNNCTTNGGAGGACCGCCACCACTTGGGCCGCCGCTAGGAGGGCCACCTCGCTTAGGAGGACCGCCGCCTGGAGGGCCACCACGCTTAGGAGGACCGCCACCACTTGGGCCGCCTGAAGGAGGACCGCTCTTCTTTGGAGGTCCACCGCTTCGAGAAGGACCCGGAGGGCCTCCTCTTGATGGACCAGGAGGACTATTTCGACTTGGAGGTCCGCCTCTACTAGGAGGTCCTCCTGCCGCAGGGGCTTCATCTTCATCTTCGAATACTGCACCACAGTGNGGACATTCGCTGTCAGACTCTTTTACCAATCCGTCACATACTTCACAAGCGAACATTTCTTCGTCGCTTTCTTCAACAGTAGTTTCGGTTAAATCGCCAGTTACTTTGGCAACTGAACCATCTTTGGATCGGAATAATGCAATAACAACTGAAACATCAAGTCCTTTCAATGCCACTTCGGTCGAAATTGCATGTTCAAAGGCGGATGAAAGGTCTTCAGGAGTGTCCAATACTCGGCCGTCATCAACATAGGTTACGTTGACGGTTAGGATTCCATCATCGTGCTTAATCTGTGGAGTCTCAACTGCAACTCCACGCTTGCGAGCTACCCTGCGAACTGCAACTTCTGACATTCTCCTAAACAATGCCTCATTTCCTGAATCATCTCGACCTGAACCAATAGCATTAGCCAAGAATTCCGCTGCACTAGAATCATCTCCTGAACTCTTTAGATGAGAAGGCAACTCTCCGCCAATTGAGGAGAGAACATTAGCTGCAGATTCTTGATTCATCTGTAACCATTGACTTCTCCTCTCATTCTTGACATTCCTTTCTGCTTCTGCAATTCGATTGACCATAGCATCTGTAGGAGATAACGAAGGATTATTCGAAATCGCTAAACCGCCAACCTGGTTTGCAGGATTGACTATTGGATTACCAGTAGGCACTGCTCCACTGGATAGTGAAGGACCTTTTGCAGTAGGAGGCATATCTCCTCTGGAACCTCCGATGTTAGGAGGAGCTTGTCCAGGCATTGGAGTAACATTTGATGGAGGAAGGCCAGGCATTGGAGCACCCGGCAATGTAGAGCCAGGTAGTGGAGCGCCGGGTAGTGGAGCACCGGGCATGTTCTGTGAAATCTGCCCCATTATGTCTGGCAACATTCCCGGAGGCATACCTTGACCGGGCATACCTTGACCCATGTTTTGATTCATTACCGCCTCTCCGGAGACAACTCCGAAATTGCGTCCGCCGGTGACATCTTGGCCACCCAATCCGACAGCGCCAACACCGGGCAGTCCCCCGGCACGACTCATTTCCTGACGTGCTCCGCACTCGGGACAGAATATACTGTCTGTAGGTATCTCTTCAAAGCAAGAGCCGCACTGCATTCCCATCCCCTCGTAGAGGGGCTGGGTTCGTTCAAAATAAAGCCTTGCGTTCAAATCGACCCGATATGTGGCTGGTTTGAGATTAGGTCACGCCCCCCAGACATCCCCAATCGCCGGAATGTAGTAGTGGGTTGACTCGGTAATATGTCGGTTGAGAATACCACCTTCCCACAGGGTCAAGAACAGAGAACTATTCCGCTGGATTGAGGGGATTAAATGGCGGTGCTAATCAACGAAAAAATCGACACACTGCTCGAAACTACTTCCCGTTCATTTTATCCAACTCTCAAATACCTTCCAAAGAAAGTCCGTGGCCAGATCGGACTGCTATACCTTCTAGCAAGAGTCGCTGATACAATTGCTGATTCAAAACATGGAGAAACAGATTTCCTACTGAAACTTCTTCAAGAGTACAATGATGTTGCCCAAGGCAGAAGTTCTTCACTTCCTGATTTCACAGGACTGGCCGAAATTCAAAGTAATGAACATGAGGCGGAATTACTTCGTAATGTCAGTGATGTTGTCGAGGGTTTGCAAGTCTATAGTAAGGCTGACCAAGCACTCATGCTAGAGTGCTTAGACATTATTGTAAGCGGCCAAGTTCTAGATTTAGAAAGGTTTGGACCTGCTAATGAAGGAGGTAAAATTTCAGCACTTCCGACAGGTGAGGAAATGGATGATTATGCATACAGAGTCGCAGGCTCTGTAGGGGTATTTTGGAGTAAAATGTCACTTGAACACCTAATGTCTCTACCACCTGAAAAAGAAAAGGAGTTTTTCGAAAAGGGAATTAGATTTGGTAAGGCACTTCAGATGATAAATATCCTCAGAGATATACCTGAAGACTTACGTTTCGGCCGATGCTATATTCCAGAGAAAGATCTCAAAAGATTTAATCTAAAACCAGATGACCTAATGGATGACAAGAATATTGATGCATTTAGACCGTTATATGATGAATATTTGGACTTGACAAATAAACATCTCGAGGCAGCTGTAGAATATATTGCAATGCTTCCAGATAAGCAATTTCGCCTCAAAGCGTCATGCATGCTCCCTGTACTAATTGGACAGAGAACTGTGACACTATTGCGCACTGGAAATATCTTAAACTCTGAAGAAAGGATAAAAGTCACCAGAGATGAAATCAAATCTTACGCTCGTAAACTGCTTAGGGCACTGCTAATACCGGGAGGAGTCGCTAGACTTCTGAAGAAGAATAAAGACAATTCGAAATAGGCAACCAGTAATTTAAGTTAGTAAGTAGTTACATCATTGTCAAATTCATCACTTATGAGCCTTAGAATACAGGAAACTTAGCTTTTTTATTGCAATTCAATTAGAACTAATCTCTAATTAGATTCTGATTTCACCGCCCGTAGGGCGTAACGGGCAAATAACCCTCACACTGATAAGTGATGAAGAAGGCAGAGTTACTGAGCGACATGCTGGAACGCCGCAAACCACTCGACTTGCTATTCCCACTCAAGGGCGGCGCATCGAACGAGGTTGGAGGCAGAAAGGAAGGCATGACTGCTGCTCAAAGGCTTCGTGCTGCTGTAAATTTGACCGCTGATGCGGTTAAGGCTGTGAGCCTAACAGCAATGGAAGCACTCCGAGAAGGTGCAGCATTCATCGGAATTGTCGGAGAGCAGGATGAATTAATCGATCCATTCCATCACTTGGATGCACCGATTTGGGCAAGAGACCCACCGGTTGAATTGCTCCGATTAGCATACTCATACTGTGAGGAATTAACGATGAGAGAGGCAGGAAACTTCTACCACTCTTTCAAGTATCTTCCAGAAGACCAGCGCTCTGCAATGTGCGCTGTTTACGCATTCTGCCGCAGAGCTGATGATATTGCAGACGGTGATTGGCAAGACAGATTCCCTGGCTCTCAAGGAGAGATGGACCCTGAGGCAGTGGCATACAGATTAGAACTTGAGAGTCTTCAGAACAAGGATACAATTCTGCAAGAAGATTTGTATCTAGAAAAGATTACTCAACTATTTTTCTTCAGGAAGAAACTCTCCACATGCTATTCCAAAACCAGTAGCACAGACCCTGTGTTCCTTGCACTAAAGGACACAGTAACCCGCTACAACATACCTCGCAGTGTGTTTGATGATTTGATTACTGGAATGGAAGACGACCTCTACAATAATCGATATCGAACATTCGATGAGTTGTACATTTATTGCTACCGTGTCGCATCAGTCGTTGGATTAATGTGTATCGAAATTTATGGTTATGATGACCCAAGAGCAAAGAAATTTGCAGAGTCTTGGGGTATATTCATGCAACTCACAAACGTCCTAAGAGATGTTGGAGAAGACATTCAAAGGAACAGAGTATACCTGCCCCTCAATGAGTTAGAGGCTAATGGAATCAATGAACCTGAACTAAACGGGGATGTTGTCCTTAACACCACTTGGGAGCCTTACATTCACCACTACGCAAAGCGAGCAAGAACTTACTTGGAAGAAGCTAAGCAACTGCTACCTCTACTACCAAGGCGCACTCGTTACTCACCAGCAGCAATGATCGCATTCTATGACAAAATCTTGAAACAAATAGAGCGCCAGCAAGGTGATGTTTTCACTAAGAGAGTGAAACTAAACAAGTTCCAAAAACTGACTCTAGCAGCAGCGGTATATTTGCGACACCGATTTATCCCTGGGTGGCTTAACCCTGTGTGGACTGGATTCTCGAAATTAGGACTTCTTCCTGATGTTTGAATAGGTGGTATACGGCATGGATGTGCCATCTAATCGTAAAATTGTATTATTATTCCTTTCAGGACTTTTGATATCAATTGTTGAACCGATATACCTACTGATTACTGGAAGCAGCATAGCGAGCGCGCTGTGGCCTATGGCTCTGAGTGCCTTAGATTGGACGTTTTGGCTTAGAGAATGGCGTAGTGAATTATTTGGAGTAATTCTGATTTTGACTGCGATTATTCTCACTAAATGTAACGATAGAAGTAATTTAGAAAAAGCGATTGCGACTGTATTGTTAGGCATAGTTACAGGATATTTGGTTGTGTTCATCCTACTAGATATTGCATACTTACGTGGAGGATTTATTCTATTGCCAACCGTTTATGGATTCATAATCCTATATTGTGTATTGATTATTGGAGGCCTCCCTAATAATCCATTCAATAAAGAAAATAAAAAATTGAATCGGATTTTACACATCGGGTTTGTTCTAATTTCTGTATGGCTAATTGGACCAGGTATTTCTGCCATGGCGGGGCTTTCTCCTTCCCCGCCTCGGTTAGATATAGAGGACGGACAATACTCGGTTAAGACTACAGTTTACGAATATCCAATGCCAAAGGAAGTGGCTGATATACAAGGTGATTATGAAGAGGACATTACATTCTCAGTTTACCTTTCAATTCCAGAAGGTGTCGAAAAAGAAATACCTCTAGCAATTATTCTTCACGGGTTTGCGTATCCTTTCTTTGATAGTTATGAAGATTGGATTAACGAACTTTCATCTAGAGGCATGGCTGTTGTTTTCGTACAGTACCCTTCAGATGTGATGCCACCAGGACATGACACCTACGAACTACATGAGGAAGCAGGGATGTCAAACCACCCCTATCATCTTCCACGTGCTGTTGCAATTTTCGCTGCATTAGAATTTATGACTACAATACTGCCATCCAATGTCAACAATGACCACCTAATGATTGCAGGACATAGCCTAGGTGCTGGATACGCCTTACTAACACTAGATTGGGCTTTAGAGAAGGGTTGGGCCAGCCAATCCTTGTTCGTCGATTTAGAAACGCCTTATGCTAGACCTGTACAGGAACATCTGCAGATCAATACCACAGGAATACCTGACAATTTCTTGGCTCATGTAGCAATAGGCGAAGATGATATGAGCGTCAATGATTGCTTTGGAGTTCATCACCATGCACTTTTGGGCAACAATTCATTGTTCATCGAAGTACCTAGCGACAGATATGGATTCCCTAGGTTAGTGGCTAGCCATTACTTACCGGCAAGCGAAACTCACGATACTTTAGCAGATTGGGGATTCTATCGGAGAGTTGCATCACAAGCTGATTGGTTGGTCGCTAGGATGGATGGTGACACTGAAACTGAAGAAGTGGCTTATGCTAAACTGATTGATTCACCAGAGTTACGCTATATGGGTGAATGGTCAGATGGAAGAGCTGTTGAAGAGTTAAGAGTCTGGGATGACCCTCTTAACAGTTCGAAGTTCAAACACTGCAATACTTGGACTGGGCCTTAATACTCAATTTCGAGTAAATGCCTGAATACCTGTAATATATCTTCCAATAATCAAATTGTGAATATCGTGAGTGCCTTCGTATGTCTTTACCGATTCAAGGTTAGCCATATGCCTCATTACAGGGTATTCGTCTAGGATTCCATTTGCACCGTGAATATCTCTTGCGACACGAGCTATTTCTAGAGCGATGTCTACATTGTTCATCTTAGCGAGGCTGATTTGTTCATTGAACCAGGTCCCTTCATCCTTCTTTCTACCAAGATGGTACGCCAAAAGTTGTCCCTTTGTAATCTCACGTAACATCCAAGCCAACTTGTTTTGGATCAACTGGAAAGATGCGATTGGAACGCCAAATTGAATTCTTGATAGTGAATAAGTCTTGGCTGAATGGAAACAAGCCATTGCAGAGCCAAGAGCGCCCCA
>PAEE01000037.1 GCA_002701145.1 Methanobacteriota archaeon | reverse complement strand
GTATCCAGGTTCTTGAAGCAAGAATCAGTTACCTCGCATATTCTACTGAAATCGCACAGGCAATGCTACGCCGTCAGCAAGCAAGTGCTGTTGTAGCAGCACGACACGAGATTGTCGCTGGTGCGGTTGGAATGGTCGAATTGGCACTTAACCAACTAAGTACAAAGGGAATCATCGAACTTGATGAAGATAAGAAAGCAACAATGGTTAGCAACTTGCTAGTTGTCCTTTGCTCTGAAACTGACACAACCCCTGTAGTAAACACAGGCACATTGTACCAGTGAGAGGGTCGAGATGCTTGAGCCTAGATCTTTGATAAATTTCATTGGACCAGCTCTTATGCTGCTTTATGCAGGATATTGTTGGGTACACCAGGGTTGTCATCACAAAGGAAAGGGTTGGAAAACAAGAGAAGAATCTCCAAAGGGATTCTGGTTTATGATTGTGCTTTTGTTAGTTCTAAGTGCCGTAACAATCGCTTCAACTCTAATCGTTAAGAGGTGAAGGAGATGAAGAGTGGTAAATGCCCCAAGTGTGGAATTATTAGTTTAACAACTGAAAGGAAAGCTAGATTTCAAGGAACTGAAGGACTGATGATGATATCATGTACACAGTGTAGGTATGTGGAACTCTATGTTCCTGATGTTCAAGAGAAGTCCAAACAAAAAAGAAATATGTGGCTGATTCATCTTTCGATTTGGGGTTCAATGTTTGCAATAATTTTCGTATCAGTAATAGCTAATTAGAAGGTGAGATGGTGAAGGATAGAAAATGCCCCAAGTGTGGAAGTTCAGACCTAAAGGCCCCCAGGCACATTCGAGCGAGAGGTGTAACGTCTGCAAAGACTGCGGATTTGAACATAATTACTTGTAGGAAATGCATGTATACCGAGTTTTACGAGTTAACTGAAGGCGAAGTGGCTCCTATCGACAAAAAGGCTGGCATGATCTTCTTTTTTGCTGGAGTACTGCCAACTCTGATTGGTATTGGAGTTTCAGTTTGGTTGATTTGGGGATGAAGATTACACAACAAATGAAGTAAGAATTAACAAAAATGGGTGGGGATGATGGATAAGAAAAAGATTCTTCTGAGGCTTGACCCTAAGCTTCACGAAGCCCTAAGACGATGGGCTGAAGATGAATTTAGGTCTGTTAATTCACACATAGAGTTCCTACTGAAAAAATCACTCAAGGACAACAGGCAATCCGATTCAAGTGAAGAATAGAAGCTATGGGTCAATGGTGAATGAACTCTGAACTAAGAAATACACAGTTTGAAGTATTGATTTCCTTACGCAGAGTCATGTCGATGCAGAAGAATGCCTTGGGCCATGATATTGGAGAATGCTCCTGCAAGCCGATGACTGGCTGGTACAGAGATGGAAGTTGCAAAACCGACGAGATGGATAGAGGCTCGCATACTGTCTGCGGCATAGTGACTGAAGAGTTCCTAGAATTTGCACGCTCTAAAGGCAATGACTTGATTACTCCAGCTCCACAATATAATTTTCCAGGCCTAAAGCCAGGAGATTCTTGGTGCATTTGTGCAAGAACTTGGTTAGATGCTCTCAATCATGGTAAAGCATGCCCTGTTGACCTAGAAGCCACGAATATCAAAGCCCTAGAAATAATTCCACTAGAACTACTCGAAGATAGAGCTGTTTGATTATTCACTCTCACTTGCAGGTGGAGATCCCATAACCGAGATTCCAGTTTCAGCAATTGCTTTTCTAGCGTCTTGCTTTAGGAAAGGTGTGTAGAGTGCTGGCAATAAGAACAAGCTTGAGACGAGTGCCAGAACGATTGCAACCACGAATACTTGACCGAATAATTGCAGAGGCACAAGAGATGAGAAGTTCAGAACAGAGAATCCACCCGCTGTAGTAAGTGCGGCCCCAAACATAGCACGACCTGTGGTTGCGGCAGATTTTGTAGTCCACTCTGAAGGGTTTGCATATGGAGCATGCTCAACCTCTTCTTCCATCCTAGTAGTGAAATGTACCGCATAATCAACACCTAAACCAAGTGTCAAAGCACCTATTGTAACCGTCTGTGAATTGAGTTGATACCCAGTTAGCCCCATTATTCCATAAACCCAAACAACAACTACCATCAAAGGAATCCAAGTCACAAATCCTCTTGCAGCACCACGTACGAAATTCTTCTGACGCACAGTGTTTATTCCAACAAGCATCACCAAAATAACTCCAGCAACTGTTGCTGTAGAGATCACAGCTGAATCCGCAACATCCGCAGTAATTTGAGCAGTAATTAGCGAGCGACCAGAGATTCTTATCGAATAGTCGCCATCCCTATCCTCTTCTAATTGAGATAGAGCATCACTTAATTCACCTTCAAAGATTACTGTTGCTCCCCAATCAAGAGTTGCTGCTTGGAAAGAAATCACAGTTTGTGTAGCGTCAGAATTGAGATTCCCCGAAGATATATTTCGCCCAGCATCACTCAATAACCAGGTTTTGAGCATGTCCCATGAGGCCTCTGAATCATCTAACTGGTTCAGCAAATTATCCAGTTCATCATTTGATGAACGCGACTCTTCTAATATTCCCCAAATACCAATTGGTAAGCCATTTGTTTCATCCGTACCAGATAACTCTTCTATGACGTCATCATAGACTAATTTCCCTTCAGGGGAGATAATATCTCCGTCTAAAACGACATACAGAGGAGAAGGACTGCTCTGGAATTCATCTGCAATCATCAAGAAATCGGCAACCACCGGAACTGAATCATCAAAGTTGTCTCTAGTATCAAAACCGACTTCCAACTGTTGGAAACCGATGAACATAGGAACCGAAATTATCACTGTAACAATCACGACAATTACTGGTGTTTCGGTTAGAGAACCTATCCATTTTGAAATCGGACCAATTTCATTTTTCCCAGATTTTGCCAATGGTAATCTCTTTGGAGGAATTATGGTCATTAGAGCAGGAAGAGCCGTAATGCTCAGTAGATAGATGAAGAACAATCCAATTGCAATTACTGTTCCAAAGGAGACTAGGAATTGCTGAGAAGAAAATCGGAAGGAGAGGAATCCTACCATGTCGGTAAAGATAGCAACCATAAGTGCAGCAGAAGTTAAAATTGTACCCCTACGAATTGCTAACTGCCTTGCTTCTAAGGAGAAATCACGCAGTGTTTCCCTTCCCTGGGGGTCATTCTTCTCTTGGTCTTGCAACTCTTCTCTAATTCTGGCAACTACGTGTAAGCCGTAGTCGACACCAATTGCAAGTAGCAGAATCGGAATTGAGTTCATTGCAGCATTGAACACCATACTAGCGCCCAATAAAGTAAGTAGACCAGCCATTCCATATGTAGCCAAAATGGCGAATACAGTTAGGACTAGAACATTTGCAGTATCTCTTTTACTTCGGAATTTAGTCCATAGGATAAAACCGAGTAACAGTAAACAAAGTGAATTTAATATTCCAAGTTCTTTGCCTAAGTTTTCATTTTGTCCGGTAGATAATTGTGAAAACGAAAACACAGATACTCCAGAATCACCCGTCTCTTCAGCTGCTTGTTTGGACAAATCGTCTGCCCACAATGTGACTTTCTCTTGAACGTCTCCTATTACTTCGACTCCGTGTTCATCCGGATCTGTGACTACAACAAATGTAGTCAACACAGGACCATCGGAATCCCAGGGCTCAGCAGAATCNTCTGCAGGAAGGTTAGANACCATCATTGAGCGATANTCGATNGATTGTAAGCCATTTAGCATACCTANCTTACCAGANATNGGCCCCGTCACCATNGAAATTTCTGTTGCATTAGGTCCTTGATTCANGGCGTTTAACTNNCCNATCATTATTCCCAATGATTGAGANAAATTGTCNCCNGAATCTAATCTATCTAACCAATTTNCTGGGTCTTCTGGTTCCCATGAACGCAACTCTTCTGCACTGACAACACTNGGGGAAGGAATTGAATTACTCGCAGTAAAGAGAACATCCAAGTTTGCTTGCAAGGTTGAATTGTTAGAATTGGCAACATTAGANATTGCTGAATCCATTTCAGAAATCCANCCCAATGCGGANTCTTGGTCTTGCAGATTGTGCCACTGGATTGCAGAACTAGCCAGGCCATTGTTAGCTTGTATCCCAAATAGCGGGTATTGATACTCGTCCAAGTTTGGATTTTCAATCAGAATTGCTTCAAGAATTGCCAANTTTTCCCATGTNGATNCCTCATACAAGTCTCCAGAATCGATATCGTAAATGAAGCGAATAAAATCTATTGATGCTTGATATTCATCCTCTACATCNTTTAGTAATCTAACCGTATCATTATCTGGGAAAAATGCATCTTCACTGTTATCAAAATTGATGAACATTGCATTGGGAGTCAGCGCTAATANGAAGACCACAATTATTGCAAGAGCNGTTTTTGGACGNCCTACACTAAAATTAGTCATCACATCGAAAANATTCTTCATACTCTCACCTAACACNCCTGCATTATTCTCAGTTATATTGACTTGTTTGGATTCNAGNCTANCAGCGTGGAAAAATATGCACNATCAATGGTGCCGGGAGCGGGGCTTGAACCCGCGACCTTCGGATGTCTCAGACAAGAGAAGGGGCTTTGGTACGTCTCAATTAGTTCGTTAGAACTGCCCTATGAGTCCGACGCGCCACCAACTACGCCACCCCGGCAAGTAGTCCGCCCACCGTACACCCCTCTTTGAAGGATGCGGCCTTGCAGCCTACGGTATGCCTGTATGAAGATTCTAATTTATNTCCCGAATCAACGATGATTTTTGACCNCAGNCTTCATNCACNGNCAACNATCCGCATAACTGATGGTCGACATCAATACTGCCATGGCCGCCGCCGCTACAGAGCGACGCAATCGAGGTGCTGGTGAGAAGGAGAGGAAGAAGAACCGCTCTGGNGCAGACATGGGAATCGAGGCTTTTGACCCGGTCAANCATGTTGCGAAAGAAAAGGCAGATATGTTTTCGATGTGGCTTGTAATTACTTTCGCTGCATCCATGGCATTGATCATGAGATATGTGGCAATGCCCAGTTCTCAAGATAATGCGGACATGATGTGGTTTATTCCTATGCTAGCAATATTTNTNCTACCCTCTGTNCACAGAGCNATACTGCCNGAGAANTTTGTAGAACATTACACAAAAGGCACATGGTTCAAAGCATCATTCCTNCATATTTTCACCTGGCTTGCNCTNACATTTTTGTTNACGAATGCACCCTTTGCNGACATTGTTGCACCACANGTNGATGATGGATGGGGNATGGTTTCAGTCAATGAAGAAGGAGANTTTGATTATGTNAAATCCAGCAAAATCAATCTGACTGAAGGCTATANTGGCGAGCATTATCTCGTTCTNTCTTTCACAGANAANNGGGANGCNTCAGACTCTAAATATACGATTTCACTGAAGGACAGTGAACTTTCATTCGTAAACTCATGGGAAGATATCGAAGCGATTGATGATTCGGCATTGGACTCTGTAAGAACGCATGATGACATCGACCATCCNNTCGCAATCAAGGTTCCTGAGAATCTTNGTGCAGGAGATTANACGATGATNATCAAAGTGGTTGAAGANGGAGACCCATGGGAAAACACCCGAACAGTAAAACTGGATTTTACCATCAAAGAANTTGTANTTGAAGACTAACCTAACAACTGAGAAAGCCTTGCTGTGAGGGCGTCGAGTTGAATNGCCTCTCCTCCACCNTCNACCAATCTAAAATCGATTTCAGCCATCAATTCAGTAAGTTCAAGTTTTTGAATCTCAGAAAGGAAATCTGCACCGTATAANTCACGATGAAGTTGATTTACAAAATCGGTGCCTGCAAGACCATATCGGTCTAACAATTCACGCAGCCTNCTCCTTGCTGCATGAAAACCATCTTGTCTGCANGCCATCAAATATTGATGCAANGATTCAGGAGGTGCGGTTGCGCTCGTCTCATAGATTAANTTGCGAGTNACATCTTTTTCTAGAGCNGCTGCAACTTGGAGGGCGGTGATAGCCTTCCTCAGATCACCTTGAGAGATTCTNACCAANGCTTCAGCAGCCTCATCATCAAGCCCAACNCCTTCTGATTTNGCNACAGCCTTNACNTGGTCTAAAACATCAACATCTGCTAAAGGCCTGAATCTNAAAACNGCACATCGACTTTGAATNGGCTCGATGATTTTNCTNGAATAATTACANGANAGNATGAAACGNCANGTTTGNGCATACTGCTCCATAATNCGNCTCAATGCNCCTTGGGCATCATGAGTTAATGCATCNGCTTCGTCNAAGAAAATAATCTTAAATTCNGCACCGCCATANGGAGCAGTTCTAGCAAATTGCTTTACTTTGGTNCGAATNCTCTCTAATTTACGCTCATCACTGGCATTCATTTCAAGTAAATTATTTCTGAAATCTGGACCGAACACATCTCTGGTCAAAGCCATTGCAGCCGTTGTTTTGCCAGTACCAGGAGGGCCTGCGAAAAGTAGGTGAGGGAAGTCTGCAATCTTGGCATAAGATGCTAATCTTTGAACTACAGAAGCCTGCCCACGGATATCTCCAACCGTGCGAGGACGGTGTCGCTCTACCCAAAGTTCACTCATGCGAATCAAGGTCATAATAGGACGGACTTGAACCTTCGCTTTGCTAGAGTTCTGGCCTTATTTCTCCGGCCACCCTACGGGTGGCCAGCCGAAAGGAAACTATACCACCTCTGCCAGTGGACACCCGAGCCCAATGTCATCGAACACCCGCGACCGCCGAAGAATCGTAAGTTCACTCTTGCTCGCCATGATGTTTTTATTTGCTGATTTAGCACTACCACAAGCAGTGCCTGATTGGTCAAATGAGGTACTGGAGGATGAGAAAATTATTTTCCAAACCCTCTCGACATTTAATTCCTCGAAAGATACTGCTATTGAATCATCAAATCCGATGACCAACTTTGGCTCTGACGAAACTGTAAAGTTGGGCTCATCATTTACAGGTGAATCAAAAATCTTGATTTCGTTCAACAATACTGTTCCTGGGACCGATTTGGTTACAGATGCAATTTTGAAACTAACATGTGGAGTAGACCCCTTGGATATAGGCGTCATTAACATCTACAACTCACGTCTTCTCAAATCTTGGGATGAAGATAATGCGACATGGAGTGACGCTGACAACGGAGTGTCTTGGCAATTACCTGGCGCTGAAGGTTCAGCAGATTATGAGTCATGGGAACCACCGTTTTACGGATATGCGAACAACACATTTTCGATTAACGTGACCGCTGTCGTTCAAGACGCTGTTGCTAACTCACGCTCATCGATCGACCTTGTATTAGCCGCCACTGGAACACAGTATGATTGCCAGATGTCAGAGACACAAAACTTCGGCGAATGGCCATATCTACAGATCACACACCAAACCGGAACCCATGGCAATGGCGGTTCCCTATCACCGAACTTTGTAGAGGACGGGGCTGCTCTGATGGATGATAGTCAATTCGTCCTCAGTGCTGCGACTAACCCAGAACTATCATGGGAAGGATTGACAGGTAATCATGCCCAAGTTCAGCTATCGATGTCTAATAATTTCTTTTCAAATGATGATGAAAATTGGTTCTACAACACCAAAGACAACTCATCTCTCTTCACGCTTAATTCAGGAGATGGAATGATGACTATCCCTGCAGGAGATGAACTTTCTAACTCTTCAACCATGCACTACAGGATGCGTTCAATCGACAGCACTGAAACAATTGGCTCTTGGCAGACAGGATATTTCCACCTTCCAGGCCACAGCATAACAATGGACGGCAATTATGGAACTCTATCAGTTGGATTTGATGACCTTGGATTAACTGAAAATACAATCGAAGATACCTTCATCGATTTCAATAACAAAAACGCTAATTTGGGTAGTGAAGAGAACCTTACTGTTGGCTCATCATCAAGTTCAGACCAGTACGGATTGATGCGATTAAACTTAGACGACCTAGGATTGCATCACAACTCATCGATCATTTCTGCGAACATAGTTATGACTAGAGATTCGTTTAGTGGTACAGCTGATGTCAGCATGCACATAATGGACGGTGAGGAATGGACAGAAGATGGGGTGACTTGGAGGAAGTATGACGGCACCAACTATTGGGATGATGGCGGAAGAGTTCCATCGATGTCTGTAGGTAATTTCACTGGTTCACAATCCAGTTCAACTATTGAAGTTGACATCGCAGTTGCCTTGCAACATTGGATCGATGAAAATAATGATGCTATACAAGCAGGTTTGTCACCCGAAAGTTCGCTTGAATTACTAATGGTGGCATCTACCTTCGGAATCGAAGAATCAAGCACTCAATCTGTGAAAATTTGCGCTACTGAATCTATTAGTTGCAACCAGCCAAAAATCGAGATAACCTATGATTGGGATAGTAACGGACCTCCAGATATCCCAACACATGTCGCTCCACTTGACGGGCATGGCGTGTGGGATTTAGTCGGAGACAACCTAACTGGAGATACCAATCCAACACTTAGTTGGAATGGTTCGATGGTTTGGAGTGGCGACATGATCATGCAGGTTGCAAAAGACCCAGAGTACCGCGAAATCATACATTCGTTTAACACAGGAGATTCCTCAACATCGTTTGCTCCATCAGATGGAAATTGGACTGTCAGCAGTACAGATACACTTCAAGATGGTGTGATGTACCATTGGAGATTAGCACAACAAGACTCTACTACTAACCATCACTCTTGGTGGGAAACATCTTCATTCCTTGTATCTGGATTAGAATCAGAATATATTCAGGATGATGAACATCGCTTACGATTATCTCATGGTAACGCAACCACTGCAGGGGATTCTCCTGACTGTGGCGACACATACATCGACAGTGGAACACCAAACAGCAACTACAACGGCGAAGATGATATGCAAGTATCATACAACACATACCCATCTGAAACCTCGATTCTCCTCGGTTGTGATTTGACAAGTCATCTACTTCCATCTGGCTATGCTGTGCAAACTGCAACACTGAAAATGCGACTATCAGACTACCCTATTGGAAGTCCAAAGATTGGAGCATGGGAAAGTCGACAGCACAATTGGACTGAAGAAGGAGCCACTTGGCAATCTTATGACGGAAATTCTGCAAACTCTTGGGGCACCTCAGGCGCTAAGGGTTGGGAACGTGCTGGGTTATTGGATTCAATNACACTTGGTAGCGCTTATTCCGCAGGNGATTGGGTTGAGTTTGACATTACCCTCGCTGTGCAAAATGCAATGCGAGAGGATAGAGCAGTAGATTTGGTTCTGGGTATTGTTGGAGTAGGTAGTGGCGTTGATAGAGACGCTTTGTTCTATCCAAATAGTGCCTCCTCCTCGAACCGCCCTGAAATATCTTTCATCTATGTACCAGGTTCAGATGCTTTACCATCGGAGCCAGTGCCACAATCTCCTCTGAATGGCTCATGGTCCGTTGAAAGCGGAATTAATCCAGCGCCTGAACAGATGCCTCAATTATCATGGAGTTTCTTATCTACTGGAGTTTCAATCGGTGGATGGTCAATAGAATTAGACACATCTGCTAGTTTTGATTCGTCCGATCTACTGATGGCTACAAGTTGGACTGACACTGGGTTTGACATTACTAACCAAACATTCGACCTTGCTAACTCGCTCGATACAGGAGAAACTTGGTATTGGAGAGTAAGAGCAACCAGTTCAACAAACCAAATCGGAAACTGGTCCAATTCGTTCCATTTCTTACTCCCAGACATTACTACTTGGAGTATTGATTCAAACTCAGCAGCAGTTGAATTACACCACAGAGAGGCTATGCCTTCTCTGAACCTACCTAATTTCATTGATTCTTGGGTTGCTGATTCAGGAGTAGGTTCGACTGCTGACCAATCTTCTTCCTCGNCGATGAAAGTTGGAACNGATAACAACGGAGCANATTCTACTGGACTGCTAAAGATACCTTTGACNGAGTTACCTAATCCNCAAAANGCGCACATTTCTAGTGCAGTACTGAANCTNTATGCTGAATTCGGTTCAGACACAGGTAACTCTGTTTCNATTCACCCAGCTCTTGTTGCTTGGAATACGAGTGCNAATGGNACGACATATGATGGAGTAAACAACTGGTCATCACCAGGAGCCATGGGTACAGGNGATAGAGGNGGATTAGTTGATGTCCAAGAAGGCGCTTCTGCTAATTGGATGAATTTTGATGTAACCGAATTAGTTCAAGCAGCATTTGCAAATGGCGACTCGCATCTATCGTTGATGGTAGTAGGCTCTATTGATGAGGGNCAGACAATATTCACTACAACTGAAGGAACNAGTAGNGANAGGCCATGGCTAAACATGACCTGGACAACAGGTAATGCTTCATCACCTGAAAGCGCAGGAACNAATNCCAACCCAACTCCTAACCAAATAATCTGGGATACATCCACACACGCATTGCTACCAGGGAGCAATCCAAGTCTTACATGGACACATTCCAATCCTTCGAATGTTGATGATTGGAGACTATTCATTTGGAATGATTACTCTGATGAAAGAGCAGGTTGGACAGTGTATGACAGCCGTGAATCGTCAAATGGATGGGATATAACGAATCTAACTTGGACTTCCCCTTCGAATCTTGCATCTGGAGATTCATACGAGTGGTTTGTTCAACCGATTACAAATGATATCTTTGGAGCACGTGGNAATGACACTATATTCCACATTCCAGAAAGTACAGGAGAGTCGATTAACTCTACAGATGCTAAAATTGATTTGCAAGAAGGTCAAATTGTAGAGGCTTTAGATTATCCAGCAATATTCATGGACACATATCTTGATTCAGGTAGTGCAAATTCTGCATATGAAAGTGAAAGCCAACTAATCATTGGTCGCTCAAATTATACAACATCGCAAAACCATTACACTGAGAGTATGATAATGTTAGACTGGTCAACACTACCAATACCTGGCAATCACGAATTCTTTGATTCNCAATTGACATTGCACAAGATTAGTGGNGGGGAGATTAACCAAGAATCAGTACGTATTGCTGTTTGTGAAGTACAAGACACTTGGAATCAGAGTGCCACTATGAATGGACCAACAGGAAATAATTCGAATTGGAGCGATCCTAAGTGCGACATTCCATTTGAGATTGGAAGTATGGANTATCAGGATAACTCGATTGAATTAGANATNACATACGCTGTACAGCATGCTCATGCCGCTGGTTTAGACAAGGTTAATTTGTTGTTCGCAGTTGTTAGCGACACCAATGAAGAATGGCATTTCGCAAGTAGCGATTATACTATTGATGAGTCAAAGCGTCCTGAAGTGAATCTTCAATGGAGAACTGGCACACAATGGTTACCATCTCCTGCATTGAGCCTGCTTCCAGCAGATGGTTCGACGATTTGGAATGAAACTGCATCTAGACCGCGTGGNGCAGATGATGTAACCATGAATTGGTCGGCACTAGAATCAAATGAAACACGATGGGTTATCCAATCTTCAACCTCTCCATATTTCATTGACGAAAATGAAACTCGGTTGTTTGACTTAAGCNACAATAGCACATTCAACGGTACATGGGATTATTCTAACCTAGCATACACTACNCCAGACNATGTCACATGGGGAGACTTCTGGATGTACTGGAGAGTAAGAGCTGAGCAAGACCATCGCTTAGGAACATGGTCAGACGTTCACTCATTCCGAGTACCAGGTATTCTTGGAAGCGACGATGGTGCAGGAAACAATACNATCGTACTGTTTGATGGCTCTGTGTTCAATCAAACTTCCGCGCTACCGGGAGTTCCAGATGCAACAATAGATTCCAGTAACTCCAATAGTAATCTAGGAAACAATGGTAGATTGGACTTAGGAATCTCGTCTGGTGGCTCAGGAGAGTCTATGACATTACTAACATTTGATTTGTCAGAATTACCATTCCCTGCTGCTATGACACCTACTAACGTTCTATTATCACTTTACAGATACGGCGTAAATGGAACCTCATCTCAAACTGTAAGTGTACATGCTTGTGACACATTCAATGAAAGAAGTGTTACTTGGAATACCGCACCTTCTTGTTCGAGTGCTGAAGTTACTCGCTCTACATTGCTAATATTCCCGCCAAATGGCTGGCAGGAATGGGACCTTACTTCACTTGCTCAATCTAATATTGCAAATGGAAACAACACTCTTTCCATTATGCTAAAGTCTGTTGGAACCCCGAATTCAGGACACTCTTTCTATGATAATTCGTACAGTGACTCGATTAAACCTAAATTGACTTTAGAGTATGTTGACAACGTTGANGGAGTTATACCTCCGGCTCANCCTGTGCTAAACAATCCTGCAGATGGAGCAATTTTGTATAACACAACTAATTGGGTATTAGAGTCACTTGACAAACCAGAATTAACTTGGAACCCTGTAACAAATGCCACAGGATATGTCGTGACTATTGCTAGCAGTGATGGCCAATTAAAGTACAAATCTTGGGAAGATAGTGAGATTAACGGAACTACATTCACTTTCAGCCAAGACTTGGTAGAAGGTAGCGTGTACAGTTGGTGGGTACAAGCCATAAATGGCTCTATACCTGGACCTTCTTCAAGCCGAAGGTCGTTCGCAATTGGTTCTCCTGTCGATAACACGTACAATGACGACCACACGTGGACATATAATTTCCAAACCGGCAATGAAGTTGCTGATTTAGGTCATACCAATATCAGAGACTCGTACATTGGTAGTGGATTCGCAAACCAAAANCATGGTTCCGAATCGATGATGGTAGGAACAGATTGTGAAGGTGCTAATACTGAATGTCGCATGATATTCGCTCTGGATAACGACCAAGTTCCTCTACCACCTGGTGCTAAAATCCATTCCGCAGCGATCAAATTGACTGCAGAATCTACATTGGTTGGAAATTTGACTTTGAACGTTCATCGTCTGTTAACAAATTCATGGACACAATCTGGTTCAACTTGGAATAACTCAGATGGAGGNACTCCATGGTCTGCTGCAGGAATGACTGCTGGAGTTGAATATGAAGCCTCACCGATTTATTCGAAAACCATTAATCCATCTATGACTGAAGTTTGGTTGGAATTAGGACATTCTGGAATGATGATAGATGGAGACCATGCTTGGATAATAATAGGAACTTCNGCAGCAGGAAACCCTGGATGGATTGAATTCTATTCGGGAGANAGTTCTCTAAACTATCGACCAACTATTCTAATCAATTACACCGATGTCCATTCGGCTTCAGTGTCACCAACAGGAGCTACTACTGACGCNGATACCCCAGTTCAGTTCTCCCACATTCTCAACGATGCTGTGGGAGCTGCTGTAGCAGAAGATGTGGTTTGGTCTGCGACAGATGGTACAATCAACTCTACAGGGATGTTTACTCCCGAGCATGTAGGTACACACAGTATCACAGCATGCTTTGGAGTTATTTGTGCTACTGAGCAAATCACTGTAACACCAGGACTACCGGTAACTCTGATTGTTGAAGATGTTGAAGAGACTATTACTGCTGATGANACCTTTACTGTAATCGCAATGATACATGACCAGCATGGAAATATCGTGCCTGGCCAGACAATAACCTACACTCCNTCAAATGGAACAATGAGTGGNACTACATTCTATCCTTACAGTTCTGGAAATCANGTNGTAAGTGTTGANTGGAATGGACAAAGCATATCNGTGAATATNGAAGTTCTTGGAGGAGTACCAACTCACTATGTNACAACTGGNTGTGAAAGTGTGGTCAAGGCAGGAGAAACCTGTCAATTAAATTGGACACTACACGACCAATTTGGTAACATGCTNGANCTNGCNGTTGGTGGCGGAATTACNTGGACTGCNGGAGGCGGTGTNTTCACTGAAGCCAACGGTACTTACTATGGAACCACGGTAGGAGATTACAATATTACAATGCTATCAACTGGTGGTATTTCGCATGAAATTTCAATCACTGTAGATCACGGAGAGATGCAGAGTCTAGAAATTATTGCTTCAGAAACCTTCGTCACAGCGGATGATACAGTATGGCTAAACACCACAAGAATCGACATATTGGGTAACAGGTTATCCGTCGAATTACCACTTGCCAACTGGACGGTTAGTGATGGACTAATGGTAGAGGGATTACCTGCTGAGTGGCATGCTCAGCGCCGTGGTTCAAAGACGATTACCGGAAGTTATGCCGGAATGGAAAGTAGTGTCGTCATCCAAGTAGNTGAAGGAGCGATTACTGGATTAGTATTGGTTATCGACTCTGAAGATTCAACTAGTTCATTGCAAGAGATTACTGCTGATGATGAATTGACTATCAAGGTCAAAGCTCATGATTCCGATGGAAACCGTTGGACTGAGAATGTTGCTTGGACTATCGAGCACAACCAATTTAGTGACCAGAGTGTACTGCAAGAGATGACTTATGGAAGTACGACNATGTTCGTACCTGTATTCTCGTCAGATTCNACTTACACACTACGTGCTACTTACACNGANTCTAANATCACNCTNGAAGTTACNTTAGANATAGCNGTNGAACATGGAGANTTGGTTANTGTAGCGTTAGAACTACCAAANTCATTGNCNCAAAATATTGATGCNGACAATAGTTTGCANTTCCTNCCNAAACTAACAGANAGTGATGGAAATGTAATCGATTCATCCATTGTGTCNTACTCTTTGAAGGACTTAACTTCAAGAAATGTGACTAACATTACCGATATCATCGTTGGAAACGGTGGTGTTTGGGAAGCAAGTACTGTAGGNGATTGGGAGATTACTGCATGGGCTATATCCGAAAGTGGCTACAATATCNCTGAGACTGTATCGNTAACNGTACAGCACGGTGATGCTGTAAGTGTTGCAATCGATGTGATTGCGAATACGGCTAAGGCTGGAGACCAGTATGANTTGACCATTACAGGAACTGATTCTGATGGAAACACNTTCTTGGAGAGNGTNCTGTGGACNCAAAATAACAAGGCTGTACCTACTTCAACCATTGCTGGAAGTTCNGGNGAATANACTTGGAATGCTACAACTGCTGGTGATCACACNTTCAAGTTCCGCTCNCCGAGTGGAGCAGAAAGCGAATGGACTGTGACAGTATCTGCACATCAGACTGTATCACGAGNCGAGTTGACTATTGCTGATGAAACNGTTCAGCAACTAGAGAGCTTTGTAATCGAAGTACATACTTTCGATGCGTGGGAGAACGAGATTCCAGTTCCTCCNGANACTCAAGTCGTACTAACAGGACGCATGACTGCTGAAGCNGGAGAGAATGGTTTCTGGACAATCACGACTTTNGATGATGAAAAGCAGACTGTAACTATCAAGGTTCACAATGTCGAAGTATCCGATANTATTGTTGTAGAAGGCAATTTCATGGGCTTCTTTGAAGCAGGTGGCACTCTGTATTACGCAGGAGGNATTCTAGCGATTCTTGTTGTAATTGTTCTGCTAGTNGTTATTNTNATGGTATTCCGTTCNGGAGATTCCGAATATGATGATGACGATGATGACGATGACGATTATTACCAGGAAGAGACATCTGAACAGAGCCCTGCNGCTATGGGAACAGGACCTAGTGGTCCTCCNCAGGTGAANACNGGTAAAGANGATTGGATGNCAGATTATCGAGTNGANGATGATGGTACTGAGTGGGCTGAAGATGATGAGGCAACTTGGTGGTTCCGAGAACCTGGAACATCTGAATGGCAAGAGTGGGCTGATTAATCGGTAACTTAGATAATCTAAGAATGTGATTTCAGAATGGAGAGGGTGTATTGAACAAACGGATTATTTCCATCATACTAGTTCTCTTGATGGTGCAAATCTCAGTTCCAGTTCATGCTGCAAGTCCTGCGAGTATCGATATTGATTCACACACTCAAAGTGTTAGCGCAGACCAAGCGGTTCGTTTTTCTGCAGTTGTCAAGGATTCATCTGGAAGTCCAATTAATGAACCGATAATTTGGTCAGCTAGTTCTGGAGCAATAGATTCTGAAGGATTGTTTACTCCGGGAATTGTTGGACAGGCCATTATTACTGCAAGTAGTGGAAATGTGAACTCTTCAACTTCGATTAATGTCGTAGCGGGTTGGCCTGTTGGGATACAATCTGGATTCAATGTTACCGAGATCAGTATTGATGATGAGATTCAATTGAATGCATCTCTTGTAGATAGAGCGGGAAATATGGTTGAAGGTGACCTGACATGGCGTTGTCAAAATGGAGTTATCGATTATGATAACAAGACATGGAAGCCTGAAGAGATAGGCAATGCTACAATGAGAATTATTTACTTAGAATTAGAAGAACAGGTAGTATTCCACGTAGTTCCTGGAAGTCCAGAAACTCTGGTGATTCCATACGGTTTAACAGTGCAAAGTGGTACTACTCAACACATTATACCAATCGCTAAGGACTCTCAAGGAAATGAAGTTGGTATTTCCAAAGCAGGTGACCTAACTTGGTTTGTAGAAAACGGTTCAATCTCTCAAACTGGGTTGTTCTTTGGAGGAGCTCCTGGATTGTGGAATGTTAGTGTTAACAGTTCATCGGGAGCATCAGGTGTAGGAGTGATTCGAGTATTACCGGCACAGGCTACTGGCCTCGATATTGAAATTGATGTCGAGCAAGCAAGAACTGGCTCTCCGGTTGTTATTTCGGCAATCAGAACTGATGTTCTAGGAAATTCTGGTGAAGTGATTCTACCGTTAGCAAATTGGACAGTGCCTACTGGTTCACTTTCGATGGATGGCGATTCAGTTGTCTGGATTCCTTCGAAAATTGGAGATTGGACTATTGGCGTATCCGACCAAGGATTCTCTGCCACTATGGATGTAAGTGTATCACAAGGAATTATCATAGGAATTGATGTTTTACTTTCAGAAGAAGTATTGCGCTCAGGAGATTCGATTGTAGCATCTATTTCTGCTTATGATGCAGCGGGCAATCACCGGTCTGTGGATGGCGCTTGGACCATTGATAGCGAACTTGGCGCAGAAGCGCAAGACGGTTGGATGCAATTGAGACCAGGTCCGATTGGAGACTTCTCAATATCTGCAAACTGGTTTGACAATGAAACTCAAATGGTCCATGAGGTCGATGCAATTCTAAATATCTCATCAGGAGAATTAGCTAGGATTGTTTTGCCAACAAGTGGAACTAGAGTTCCTTCTGATGGTGTATTAGAACTCTTACCAACCTTTGAAGATGAATATGGTAATCATGTTGATGATGTACTAGTGAACTGGGTTATTGATGGGAATGACATGACAATGGAAATTCGGTTAGCCGGTGATAAATGGGCTCCATCTTCCCTTGGAATGCATGAGATTAGAGCTATGGCTCAAGGCGTATTTGCAATTACTGACGTAGAGGTTATTGCAGGGACTGCGAGATATATTACAACTAATTTTGATAGTGGTATAAACGTCACCAGCGGAGAAGAAATTGAGATTACTGTGTCGACCTTGGATGTTCATGGNAATATTGCTTTAGCATCGGATGTCGATTTTGANTTCGATGATCCACAGGGANTTATCTCACCTTCATCCCAGGGCGATGGATACTGGCTGATTGAAGGTGGAGAAGAAGGAGATTGGAATTTGCGTATGACCACGGGCTCTGCTGTCCGTGACATCACAGTAAGTGTGACACCTGGAGAACCGATTCGACTAATGGCAGAAATACCTGAACAGAGCCCTGAAGAAGGTAGCAAGATGATTATCAGAATTTATGCTATTGACCAAGCAGGAAATAGGGTTGAAGTGCCATCTGATGAAATAACAATCCAATGTACAGTAGGTTCGGTAAGACACCTGTCTGATGATACGTATGAAGTCTCAGTTGACCAAGCAGGTCAGTCTCAATCTTGCAATGCATATTGGAATGACCTAGTAGCACAAAGATTCTTTGANGTAAATGCTGTACTATTTGGTGGAGGATTAGGTGATTCGAATACTGCACTGACTATGGTNTCCATCATCGTTTTCTTGTTCATATCGATNATGGTAGTATTAATTCGCAGAATTAAGGGTGAAGAAANCGATGAAGATTACTGGGNAGACGATGACGAAGAATATGAAAAGGAATATGAAGACGATTACTCTGAGTCCGAAACCGTTATTGAAACAGTTACNGAAANCNAAACTGTAGTTGTTGCAAAGGAAGAAGAAGTTGTAGANGATGANAGTGATAAGAAGTCGAAGGAGCAACTACGTCAACACCTTGCAGATGAAGCGAAGAGAACTGGTGTGATGCAAGCAGCACCNGGAACTGAGCAAGGAAAGACTGGATGGTATATCGATTCAAGTGGTGAACTCACATCGTGGCTGGTTACTGAAAGTGGTGAATGGACAAGAATGTCCTGATCATTCTTCATCATCTATCTGTTCCACACTGCTTAGGAACTCGTCAATATCGATTACTCCGTTATTGTCTGTATCTGCTTTGTGGAATAATACACGATATTCATCGTTTGAAAAATCCAGCTTTAGAGCTTTCATTGCAGAAATAAATTCACTCAATGTCAGATGATTACTTGCTCCAATATCGGCTGCATGGAATGCTGCCAATCTGGTTTTCAACTCAGTATTTGAGAACATTTGTTTGAATGTTTGATATGGTGTTTTTCTTGCAAGATAGTGCTTCGAGCCATAAATCGAGTATGTGGCTAACCCAATAACTACTGCTCCAAATCCTCCAATTATTGCCTTTGAACCCATCATGTAAACAAGAACTCCTCCNGCNAATATACCCCATATTTGTAGCCAAGGATAGAACGGTGATTTGAATGTAGGATTATACCAATCGTGAGATGCGACTGCACTACGCAACACAATNAGACACAAATTGATCATCATAAATACCATTATTTGAAATCCAGATGCTAACTTAGCTACATCCTTAACAGGTAATACAACAAGGCAAACCGCCATTGTCAATCCTGTAATTATAATGGCCCAATGTGGAGTTTCATAGCGGATGTTTACATCTTCTAATGATTGAGGAAGCAAGTTATCTCTAGCCATTGCGAACAAGAACCTTGATGATGCTAAGACTCCAGATAATGCTCCGGAAATCATCGTTAAGATTGCCAAAAACGCAATAGCAATTCCGACTCTAGTGTCTGTAACTGCATCAACAAACGCGTACACAGGGTCTTCTCTGGTAGTACCATCTTCATTGAGCCACCAAGTCCCATCTACTGATGCCATCATGATGAATGTTACAGCACAATACAAGATTGTGACCAATAGTAGAGACCACAAAATCCCATGTGGAAGGTTCTTTTGTGGATTTTTCACTTCGCCACCGATTGCACCTACTTTGATAATTCCTGCAAAGGCAACGAATACCAAAGCTGCTGCTTCGACCAATAATTGAGGGTCGTCATTTGTGACATTTACCGCTCCATCAATCGGGCGTGAAAAATCGGTATTGGGGTCGAATAATTGTATAACACAAATAATGAGAAGAAGAATTGTTGTTATTGCTAAAATTGGTGTCTGGAAAGATTTTACTTTCTTTATTCCAAAGATATTGAGGATGGTTATCAGAACCAAGGCCCCCATTGCTACGGTCATAGTGTCCATAGAAGTGTCAAAATAAGTTGTCACCGCATACATGTATGCAGAGAAACCTACCAGTGCAAATGCAGATTTTAGTAAGAAAGAAGCCCACAGTCCAAGACCGCTAATAGTTCCCAGCAGTGGACCGAATGTTCGCTCGATGTATACGTAAGAACCACCGCTTTCAGGCATTGTAGATGCCAATTCAGACTTGGAAATCGCTCCTGGTAAAACGACTAAACCTGCCAACAAAAACGCCAACCAGATACCCGGTCCCATCACTGCTGCTGCGAATGAAGGTAAAACGAATAATCCCGAACCAATCATAGCTGCTAAAGATATAATGATGACTCCAATTAAGTTCAGAGACCTTTCTAACTGGATTTTAACATCTGAGACAACACCCCCAATGTCGCCTTTGAGTAATTTATCAGTTGCAGATTTTAGTCCCATATTATCAATCTCACAAACGACAATACAGTACCGCTAAACTTTGTGAAAAGCCAAAAGTAGTTATTCATTGCTGAATAATGATGCTAAATTAGGACGAAGTAAGCACTTCAAACTTTAGCGATAACCTTCATCTCTACTGCAATAGGTGTTGGTAATGCTCTAATTGCAAGAGTGGTCCTTGTAGGTCCTACTTTTCCTAATGTCTCTGCCCAAACTTCATTGTAACCAGAAAAGTCACGGTCCATGTCAACCAAGAATGAGGTGACATCAATCACCTTGTCAAGTGAAGAACCTGCTTCTTCCAATATTCTCGCAATATTGTCTACAACTGCTTTTGTTTGAGCTTTGATATCATAATCAAGAGGATTACCATTTGAGTCCTTGATAGGACCGCCTGGAATTGAATTGTCACCTGGTTGCCTTGGTCCAACACCTGAGAGATAGAGTAAGTCNCCTTCTCTTCTAGCATGAGGGTANGCTCCTACTGGCTTAGGTGCCTTGTTGGTATTCACAGTATTCTTTCCTTGCACGGGNTCATACAATGCAGGTCCTGAATTGGTAACTTCTTTTGTGGAAAAATCCTCTCCCGAATCGAGTACATTTCTGTCGCCACCATAGAAATCCACATCATCTTCATCATACTCTTTGTCNCCAGTTCCATTAGATTCTGGGTCGAGAACAACTACTGCAGCTCCAGCGCCATGGATTGGCTCATAGGCCAANACNTTACCAGTCAAATCATTTCGATTATCATTCATTGCAGATAACCACCACATCGGTTTGAAAGCAACTACTTTCTTNACACGTATTTGATCATGTATAGTCCTGCTCAGTTGACCGATATCTTCCAACCGACCTTCTGAAAGGAACTCGAGGATTTTTTGATTCCATTCGTCATCTTTGAGAGAGTGTATTCTATCCTCATGTGGCTCAATCGGTTCNGTNAACATGCGNTTAGACAAAGACATTACAGAAACNGCGACCGCTTTCTTGCCTTGNGCCTTGATTACATCNTGGCANGCTTTAGCCAANACNGTNGTTTCNGCACGGTTAGAATAAACATTTGTTGAACANATNACTGCNGGAATGCGGTTATTTGGATTTAGCAATTCAAGAGCAACTACTGAACCAACGTCAACNGGGAATCCTTCGTAAGCAACGGTACGCGATTCCAATCCTCTAGCGANATTTGCCTNATTCCAAGCATGAGNGAAATCTGAATCGATGCGAAGNGAATAATGAACACTNCCTAAGTCATGNAAATCAGCATCGACCATAACCCATTCTGGATTTGGGTCCGCTTGAATTTGGTGACCAATAACACTCGGCCACAATGTAGAGTAGACGATTATCAAATCAGCATCGCTTTCTTCGATTTGTCNCCTAGCCTCATCATAAGCATCTCGAATACGCTGCCAACCTTCATTCTTCTCCGGACAAAGTACGGGATGAGGATGTGGTGGGACGATTAGNGATTTGATTAACTCGCCAGACATATTCATTCCTCCCATGAATGACATGGCCATTCCATTATCGCATTNCCGGTACCAATAATNGTNCCATATCCATGGAGAATTGCAGGNTGTTCNGGGACATCTAAAGCNGATAATAGCCAAGTCAAGGCTCCACCATCTGCTTCTGCGATTGCCTGTTCGCAGAATTCGGGCATTTCATCGATTAATTGTTGGGATTTACCTTGCCTCATCATTTCGATCATTCGCATATCCNAAAGNTGCATTGCGTGACTTGCAATATGCTCTTTGCTCATGTCTTCAGGGGGATTGGTTTCAGTTACGAAATGGCGGTGCGATAGAGAATTACTAGCCAAAAGTAAGCACTTCTTGCCACTTTCTTCTATTGCCTTGGCGGTTGAACGTCCNAGNTCTAGCATCATTTCTTGCATTACTTCAACCGAATAATACGATANGCTGCGGTTAGATGAAATCGAAACTATCGGTTTATCCCANTCAGGCCTGACCATGTGGCAAGACACAATTGTCCCGTAGTCTACTCGGAAATCTGGATTTTCCATCATTTTTACAGCCATACCTTCAGATTCGGCTTNGTCATGTATTGCACGAGCAAGTTCTACATCGATATTCAAGTCATAATTGAATCTGAATAGGTTAGGGAAAACTGGGTCGACACTTTTTGAAGTACACTTTTCTACTCCAATAAAGTGAGTTCCAACATAGGTTTGCCAATGAGGAGATANTACAACNATTACATCGTAGTCGACGTTTTTCAAGGATTCTCTNAGACGCTCATAGCCCCAGCGTAATTGCTCCCAGCCACCTTCCGAAACCGGTTCGTTTTGNTCGGGNTTTTCTGCNTAAACAAGATGAGGNGGGTGNGGAGCAAGACANCCTGCGACAATAGNACCCTTCGCCATGTTACGACCAAGNGGTTCCGCATCTTCTATTCATCGGCGNCGCTTGGGCCAAAATATGGGAAACGATGTTGACCTCAAATTCCGCCATGTTTTNTGGCCTACAATTTTTGGAATTAGTGTTGTATCTTTGAGCGCACATACATTGNAAAATACCGAAATTTTAGACATCTTNCCTCCAATGATTACTCCGATGGTAATTTCATTATTAGTTACGACTCTATTATCTCCATTATTAGGAATGATAACGCGTTCTGGCAATCTTCGTGAACATGCGATAGGTGTTGCTGTTGTCTGCATACCAATGGCAGTATTATGGGCCCTTGGAGGTAATTATTTCAATATTGCAATACCTTTCCTAATTTGGGTTTGGCAATGTGCATCGTGGTCTAAAAAGAAACTACCACCATTTAGATATGGGATTTGGCATGGATTCGGTATTGCTTTCAGCATAGTACCTGGTGCAATTCTATTCGATTCGCTATTTCAGTAGGATTCTTCCTCATTTGGGAAATCCCCACTGCGAACATCTTCGCAATACTGTTGCACTGCTCCAGTAATTTGATTCTCCAAATCGAGATACCTTCTCAAGAATCTTGGACTGAAATCTGTTGTAATTCCGAGCATATCATGCAAAACAAGAACCTGTCCATCACAATCTTGACCAGCGCCAATTCCAATAGTTGGAATAGAGATAGCCTCACTAACTTGTTTTGCTAGATGTGCTGGTATCTTTTCGAAAACTATTGCGAAGCAACCAGATTCTTCTAGCAGCTTTGCATCTGCAATTAATTTTGCAGCTTCTTCCTCTTCTTTAGCTCTAACAGTGTAGGTCCCAAACTTGTAGATTGATTGTGGGGTTAGACCAAGATGCCCCATTACTGGTATACCTGCACTCAAAATCCTTTGAACGCTTTCAACTATTTCCGAGCCGCCTTCAAGCTTAACAGCGTGTCCACCGGACTCTTTCATTATTCGAATAGCACTTTCGAGTGCGATTGCGGAATTACCTTGGTATGTACCAAATGGCATATCGACAACGATTAGAGCACGGTCTACTGCTCTCTCAACACATTGTGCGTGATAGATCATATGGTCNAGACTCATTGGAACGGTTGTATCTCTACCCGCCATAACATTTGACGCCGAGTCACCGACAAGAATGACGTCAACGCCACCCCGGTCAACCAGTTTGGCAAGGCTGTAATCATAAGCGGTTAGCATTGTGATTTTCTCACCTGCNCGCTTCATTTCCAGAAGGGTGTGTGTTGTCACTTTGCGAGCGTTTGCATGGACGGACATATCATTACCTCGATTTGTGCGGAAAGGTGTTCAGCCTTCAATCTTCCATAACGCAAATATTGACCGCTTCGCTGAAGAAACCGANGGACCACATGCCACCTTCTCTACCAACACCGCTATCTTTCACCCCACCGAAGGGTACGCGTAAATCGCGATGCAACCAGGTGTTAACCCAGACCATTCCTGAATCTATTTTTTCGGCTATTGCACGGCCCTTATTTTTCGACCAAACACTGCCTGCTAATCCATACTGGGTTGAATTTGCCATTTTTATTGCCTCATCATCAGAATCAAACTGATGAATTGTGACTACTGGTCCAAAAATCTCTTCAGTTGCTGTGCGTGATTTGTGTGAAAGACCACCTATCACTGTTGGCTCTATCCAAGAACCAGGNTTGTCAGGAATATTTCCTCCTGCCAANATNTNCCCNCCTTCTTGTANTGCTAANTCAACATATGACATCACTTTGTCACGATGGCTATCACTTATTACAGGCCCAATTTCGAAACTNTGGAGTTGTTCGAGATACCTCGACATGAATTCGTCATAGATGGAGGAATGAATCAAAACTCTGGAGCCGCACAAACAAATTTGTCCAGAATTAAGAAATGACGCTCTTAGTACTCCAGGGACTGCGATGTCAAGATCAGCATCTTCCATGATTATTGATGCATTTTTACCGCCTAACTCTAGGCTTAATTTCTTGAACATCGGAGCCGCTGTTGCTGCAACAATCTTACCTGTAGCAGTACCTCCTGTAAACGAAATAGCCCTGATTTTAGGATGTTCAACAATTGCTTGTCCGATTTCAGGACCGTATCCATGCACTATGTTTAGAACGCCATCTGGCAAGCCAATGTCTGTGCAAACTTTACCCAAAAAATGGGCCGTAATCGGCGTTATTTCGCTAGGTTTAGCGATTATGGTATTCCCCATCAAAAGAGCAGGAGCAACTTTCCAAGAGAGTAGGTACAGTGGGAGATTCCAAGGTGAAATTAAGCCAACTATACCAATTGGTTTTCTCATGACATAATTTGTTGCATCTGGCATTTTGAAGGTTTCAGATTCCATTTTACGGCCAAAATCAGCAAAAAACCTGAAATTATTTACTGAGCGGTCTGCATCGACATTGAGTGCTACATGATGCGGTTTACCTGTATCTAATGACTCTAGTCTGGCAAGTTCTTCGATTTGTGATTCCAAAGAGTCTGCAATTTTGTCTAGCCAGTCACAGCGTTGCAGTAAACTGAGTCCGCTCCATTGCGATTGTGCCTTTTCAGCAGCAGCAACCGCATCTTCAACATCTTTTGTGCGAGGAATCTGTGCAATTACAGTTCCATCTAAGGGTGAGATATCATCAAAGAATTCTGAAGAGGAGACGAAATCTCCTCCAATCAAATTCTCGATTCGAATCATGCGTCGACCTCATAATGCCAGCGGTCTTGATCTGGGTCCCATTCATCCCAAGTTGGAATCGTTTTGAGAACATCATGTAAATCATCAGGAACGATTCCAGATACGATGAATGCTTTTTGTCTGTGTAAAGGATATGGATTCCTTAATTCAATTCCAAGACAGCCTAATATCGCTCTAGCAACATACCATGTTGCTTGAGAATTCCATCCATGTGCAATTTTTACTACGATTCCTAATCCCTTTGGATAGTCAGGGTGTTCAATCGCCATCCCCAGTAAACCATCTGCGCCTTCTTTGGCGATTACCTTACCATTACCAATTTTTAGAATTGTAGAATCTAGCCTGTTAAATCCGCCAACCAAATCCGGGTGGCGACACATCGCCTCCCAAATCCAATCATCATCTTTGTCTCTAACCAGACCTGCGTAAATTTTAGCCAATTCAGCGACTGTGTTTGATACTGTAGGCAGACCACAGCCATCTTTGGCAATGCGAAGTGGATTCCAATCATCGCCCAGATACTTCCTTATCTGCTCCATATAAGCATGGAAAACTTCGTGAGTTGGTAAGGTGTATCCCGCTCTACCCCATCCTTTAGCACGACATCCAGCCAGAATTGCAGCATGCTCACCGCTACAGGTATGATACCATCTTCTTGGACGTCTTACTTGTCGTCCAAATTGAATTAAGGGGACATCAACAGGTGTTAGCATAAGTGGCCATTCGGCTTCTGAAAGTAATGATTGGGCTGCGGCTACATGCTCAGTATCACCATTATGGCTAGCTACCGCAATCGCTTTTTGTTCCCATGTGTGTTCTTTTAATTCCTCAGTGAAAGCCTTCAGCATGAATGGTTTCATCATAGAACGGCCATAGCAAAGGACATTTCCTCCGAATGAATGAACCACTTCATCACCATGGCACCATGCAACAGCACCATGTATTGTGGTTTCTGAAACGCCATTACGGCGATAATCTACCAACGGCTCCCATTCAACATCCCTTCCGGTGGGAATCCCTTCAACATCTTCCCCCAACGGAGAATCTGGATAGATTGCAGAACCTGGCTTACCTGGTGCTACTGCAGAATTGGAGTCGTGCCTCAATCCCATTTAATCACTCCAACAAAGGTACTACTTCTTGCCACCATGCTTCCATATTACGGATAACTCGGTCGCCATCGTGATTAAAGAAATCAAACCAACACATTAGACGGTCTTCAGGATGGAATCTCTCTTTGACTTGGGCTGCTACTTCGCTAGCGTTACCAATCAGAGCATTGTCAGCAGCCTTCTCAACCTTAGAAGGGTCAAGAGTTCCTTCGAGTGCTTTCCAATATTCTCCTA
>PAEE01000036.1 GCA_002701145.1 Methanobacteriota archaeon | reverse complement strand
GCCACGAAGTATACAGAGCCACGACCTGCTCTCGAGTCAGCAGGTTGTGGGTCTGGGCTTGATGCACATGCATCAATACAGCCATCTGCAAATGCGATGTAAACACGACCTTCAAGGTCGATGTGGAGGTCGTTGAAATCCAACAAGTTGCGGTTTGATCCACCTTGGTCACTTCGGCAATCTCCGCTGTTTAGACACATTGCACCAACCTGTACAGGGTCGTCAGTNACTCTTCNNGTGTGGAATANNGGATTNTCATCNAGNGCNTTNAGNCTGTAGGTNACATAGAGGTGNTAGTGNACTCCGTTAGGNGCATANTGGCCATTNCCATTCCAATTATTGCCATCGATATCAGTNGTGTTTAGCAATGAACCATTCTCACTNCCNAGATAGGTTATNGCNATTCTTCCNGGGTCTCCTGCATCGGTTTGNGGGAANGTNGTNGANATNACTTCAGCNGGACTGATGCGAATACTTTGTGAATCCCAAGTATCTCCNGAGTCNGTACTTCTNGCCATGTAAATTCCTTGGTCTGCCCCTGTCCAAATATGGTATGCGTTAGATTCACTATCGGTGGCGACTTCTGAATTCTTTCTAGGATTCGGTGTGCTGGCGTCTTGCCCCATCTCCCGAGTATCCCAGGTTAACCCGTTGTCTTTAGACAAAATAACTGCAGGTGTAGCGACTCTTGGAGTGACATATACTGTGCCGTCAGGAGCGGTAGTAATCGCTCCATGTAATCCACCATTACTGGTTGCTAGTCCGTAGATTTGTCCTCCTGTTGGGAATGTTGCTCCTCCATCATAACTGGTGTAGCAAAAGATTCCTGCTAGTTTGTTATAACAAAAGTAGACAGCCTCTGAGTATAATGGGCTAAGTTGTCCAGGGATGCCATATCCTGCATCAACCCAAGGCCCAGAACCTAATTTTATGTGGTCGTTTAATGGAATTGGGCCACTGTCATACGGGTTTCCTAACCATGACTCACCATCGTTATCAGACCAACCAATCCAGGTNGTNNNAAGCCCCATCATGTGGATATTGAATATCCGGTCAGTAACTGGGTCGACCCATCCGTATGGGTCACTGGTAAATGGTGCCTGAGTTATGTCTGCAGTATTTTCCCAAGTAGCCCCATAGTCACAGGAGCGCATTGGTTTTTCCATAGCGATAAAGAACATACAACCGCTTGATGTGACTCCAATACTAGGCTCCTTTCCAGTTTCACCGACATCGCTGAAAATGTAATCTATTTCCAATGGTGCCTCATCTACTGGCATACCAAAACTGTCAGTAACAAAGACTCGGGGGTCATTATATTCGGGTTCAACAACCTCTAGTTCCACGACTTCTTCTGAAGAAAATACGTAATAGAGAACAGTTGACGATAATAGTAAGATCACCAATCCAAATGCCATTGCCTGGACCATAGTGAATGGACCTGCCATGGCAGGTTCGAAGATTGCATCAGGTGCATCATCTTCTACCAATTCAGCATCTTGAATCTCTTCCTCAGCCATTGAAATCACCTAATAGTTCTGTAATTTCATATTTTGAAATTACCTCAGTGACCTTTAGGACGTTCATATTCTGGAGTCAACCTTGCCATAACGGCCATGTGCTTAGATGATAAGAAGAACATGTAAACAGGAACTAGNAGTGTGAATATTCCTAGGAGAATAAGTGTGTANAGGCCCCAAGGGTCAACATCTTTGATGTATACNGTCCACGCTATCCACACGACTGAAAGCCACATTATAGGNGACCAGCGACGAGCTAGTGCAGAGAATCTTGCATTTGTAGTCGACTTATCATACAATGAAGCCGCTTCTTCTTGAGGGACTAGGNCCATCTCTACACCACAGCGGACACAAACTTGTGAATTAGGTCCATTCCCATGAATAAATTGTTCACGGGCATAGGTGCCGTAGCAGTGACGACAGGTCGGCATGTGATGTGCCACTAGCAATCTCCATTTCAACAATGCGATGCTCTCGTGAGAAATTCAGCAAAGACCAACATCCCATTTGGTGAACCAATCGACTCAGGATGGAATTGAACACCGTAGGTGTTTCCATCTCGAATTTCCATTGGCAGTACGCCAGTTTCATCTGTTGAGGTAACTTCAATTTCACCATTTCCTGACAAAATTAGTGAGTTATACCGAGTCATNACGTGTTTTCCTTCTTGCAATAATCCATTACCATTCGAAATGATATTCGAAGGTACTCCGTGAACTGGTCCAAGAGGGCTTTCAATCAGTTTCATTCCGCGATTGATTCCAATCGCTTGGTGTCCCAAACATATCCCTAGAACCGGGATGTCAAGAGAAGCCGCATGCATGGATAGTGGAGAGATTTCAGGACGTCCAGGGCCTGGTCCGATCACCACCGCATCATGGTCAATTTCAGTGATTTCACCTCTNCCGTCCAAGACATCTACATCACAACCAAACGATTTCAATGCATGAATTATATTGTGAGAAAAAGAGTCGAGATTATCGATAAAAGCAACCCTAAGGTCAAATTGTTGTTCGGGAATGAAGGGTTGCTGTTCTAGATAGAGAGGATAGATTCCCAATTCACCCTTTGGCAAAGATTTGGCTTCAGGGTTTAACCATCCGCAAGCGCGTCTAAGGGCTGCCGCTTTCCAAATTGCTTCAGCAACCTCTGCTTCGGGATTGCTTTCTATTGTAATCCCACCCCCTGCAACAACAGTTCCTTGCCAACCTTCAGGCGAATATCTTGCTTCGAGAGTTCGAATCATAATGTTCCAAGTCGAATCTCCTGTGTGAACATCAATCCACCCCATAGAGCCGGTCCAGAACGACCTTGGCTTCTGCTCGATTTCATCGATTGCAGCACATACTACCGTTTTTGGGCAACCGGTGATGCTTCCGCCAGGAAATAGAGCCTGCAGCGCATCTATTCCATCTTTTTCAGCATCTAATTCTCCAGTGATTTGTGAGACCAAATGTTGTACATTAGCATATGCTTCGACGTCAAATCTAGATTGAATAACGCTGCCAGGTTGAGCCACTATTCCCAAGTCATTTCTTTCAAGGTCTACCAACATTCGATGCTCAGCTCTTTCCTTTCTATCGTGAACTAAATCCCTGCGAAGTAGAGACTCTTGGTCTGGGTCTGAACCTCTAGGTCTGGTGCCTTTTATTGGAGCAGTCATAATTTCTCCATCCTTTGTTTCAAGCAATATTTCAGGAGAGGAAGATGCTAGAGCAATACCAAGGTCTGCAGCTTCGATATATCCGCTAAATGGTGCAGGGTTATTCATTGCCAACCTGTGGAATATTGTAGATGGGTCTTCTTCCAAAGGGCCGGTCCATGTTCTTCCAAAGTTGAGTTGATACAATTCTCCTGCAGTAATTGAATGTTTTATTTTCTTGACAATTTCTGCATGTTCACCATCACTGTGCGATGATTTTTCACCTTCAACTCTGACAGGATTCGCAACTTCAGGGATAATCACTTCTGATTCATCCCAAGAATCGACCAACCAAAGAATAGCAAGAATTTCACCTTCAGCAGGAGGGTATTGCAAGGAGATTGGTTGAGTCCATTGNACNAGGTCGTATGATAGTGCACCNGCCCAAACNGAGCCGNTTGGAGTATGAGGTTTTAGCGCNCTCAACATCGATTCNAAATTCATTGAATTTAGAATATTAGTGACCTTCCAACCNTNGTCTGTAAAATCTTGAAGTGCACCTTGCATCGGTTTTTTATTTTTAGAAATAATAGTCTCACCACTAAGTGGAGAGTGTGTTTTTTGAGAATCAATATTTGGTTGAGTAATCACCAGTCTCTTCTTCATTCCTTTAGCAAACATACTACGGGTTGCCAGATGGGATTTTGGTCCACCAGATAGCAATAGAATTCTATCTTCGCCTTGTGAAGCGATTAGACGATCTATCATCTCCAGTCCTCTCCTAAGGCAGAGATGCAAACCTGCTGTAAATTATTGGTTCCATCTCCGATTTCAACATCATCCAAGACAGTAAGTCTCGCAGCCCCCATCCCGGTTCCCAGTAGAAGAAATTCCTTAGCGCGTGCTACAATTCTTTCATTCAGTCGCCCTTCACTAATTACAAATCCAGCGTCTTCGATTGCAGATTTACATATTTCAAAAGTCACCGAATCCACTCCTCCCATTTTGGAATCACTAATCCATACAACTCCATCGTCATCCAATACCAATGGCATTACTCTGTCACCATCGATAATACAGAATTCATGCACTAAAAGGGCAACATCTGCCCCTTTTTTGAAAGATTCAATGGTTATTTCTCGGTATGGATTCCAATCTCCATGTTTGGTCCCCATTACCTTGCGAGTCCACCTAGGTGCGGGGACAGTAACCCCTTCTGCTTCCATGTGTATTTCTTGATAGAACGGTTTTGTGTTGAACTCAACACCGTTTGAGTCAACTTGTATTCTAATCAAACCATCCAAACCAGTAGGCACTTCGATTTCAGGAATAGAAATCCCAAGAACTGCAGCGTGCTTCTTCAATCGATTCAGATGTAAATCGAGATGGAATAAGTGACCATCTCTAGCTCTGACGGTGGTAAACACCGCACTCTTAGGGCCTTCCATCATGCAATCACAACAAGTCATCCAAGAAGGAGGTGTCTATTCCTCCCTGTGCAGGCTGCTGTTGCTGAACAGGCTGTGTCCAACGCTGAGGTTGTGGCTGTTGAGCAGGTTGCTCGATACGCTGTGCAGCCGCATAAATGTCATTCTGTTGAGCAGGCTGTATGGCTGCTGGCGGTGCTACAGGTGGTGCGACTTGTCCGCCGAAACTTCCTGTATCGTCCCAGCCATCTCTGGCTTGTATTCCCCAAGTNGCTTCTTGCAATTCCCAATCCTTGTTTCTTGCAGGACTTCCGCCTCGTCCTCTGAATACTAGGATGAGTAGGATTACTGTAACAAGAAGTAATCCTGCTAAAATCAGATTATCAGTAGTCAACAATTCTCCCAAATTTGTAGACGAGTCATCACCATCNGGGGAGTCTTCTCCACTACCGGATTGCCCTGGAGGGTCAATCCTTTCAGAATCAATAATCTCTCGGCTGAATTGACTATCCTTAGCAGAAACTCCAATCCACCAAGTTGTCTCATCACTTAGTTCAGGGAAGACACTTGGAGTAATCATGAACGAATCTGAAGAACCAGATTCACCCACCATATTAGCATCTACAACTTCACTAAATTCAGAATCAGAGATGTATACCACATATGAGCGAACACTTGGGTCAGTACTGTGGTCCCATGATGCCAATATGGAATCATCGACCCATTCTAATTCTAAACCTTCAATGTCAGGTAAGTATGCTGCCTTGTCATCTACTCCATCATCGATAGCGATAGCAGTTGATGTAACTAAATTATCTCGATACGCATTTCCTGAAGAATCAACAGCAACTACTGCAACTGTAACAGGTAGGTTTGGAATAACCAAAGCATCGTATGCTAAAATCTCGATAGTTAGCGGCAACTCAGGACTTCTGTCGAAGGTTGCGATTGGACTCTGAGGACCATTTCCATCAGCGCCTACCGATGTGAAGGAGAATGCTGCAGCATAGACTTCGTAACTACCAATATCACTAGCTTCTGATAATGCAAACTCTAGTTGAACCGCAGTACCGTCATCACTTGGCATATCATACAGATCAATATCCTCAAGACGGTCAGGAGGATTTGTATCTGCTAGATTATCAATTGGCGTAACCATAGCAGTGTTCAAATTATCAAGGTGTACATTGCCCTTGATATCGTGAACTGTGATTGCCACATACAACTCAATATCTGGCTGAATCTGACTAGGCAATGCTGAAGAAATACTGCTTCCTCCATACAGTGCTGTATTCAAAGTCAACTGAATTGGACTCTTTTCAGTGTCAATCCATTGTTTGTTCAACACTATACAGCCACATTTTCCTGGCTCAGTTCCTGCCTCAACCCAGAAGTCAGTCAGGTCATCCAATGGATATTCTGCAACCCAGATAACATAGTAATCGAAGTCATCAACTTCGGTTGGAGCCCATGATACATCGATTGCAGTACCATCATCATCAGGGTGGTCCCAAGCGTTTAGTTCAACGATTCTATCAGGTTCAGTAGCNCCATCGATATTGTTGACATACGGCGTAACTTCTAGAATCGTTACATCCCCTGTNTCTCCATTCAGCCACTTGTCATAAGCAACCGCTCCAATCCAGTATGGCTGTCCGTCAATCAATTGGTCTTCACCGATTGAATCTATGATTGTCATATTTGTTTCACAGTCAGGAACGATTGCGGCTTCTACCATTCCGTCTACATTACCTGGTAACATTTCATTTTCCTTTTGCATCATGTATACTACAACATATGCACAGTCACTGGCAACGGAATTATCCCATCCCATCTGCACTCTTCCACCGTCGTCTTCTGGGACATCTTCTGCCCAAACGCCGGTGAGTTTTGGNGGAGGAACGCCGTCATTGACTCCTCCAGTAGGCACTACTGGCCCGATTACAGTTGCATTCACCAAATCCTCTTGACCAGATTCATCAACACAAGTGAATGCAAGCCAATGCGGTTTACCTGCTTCCAAAGTTAGAGTGCTGACATTTCCTGCCTGAGGTAAGATTTCNGCGTTTAGAGTCAAACCTAGTGCATCNGTCACTTCAGTTGTGGAAGCGTATACGTGAGTGCTTGCAAGGTCCAATGCGTTACATCTTGCCCATTCAGCAAAGACTTCACCATCCACTGCTACAAACTGGTCTCCAGATACAGCGGTAGCCCATGCAGGAGGTATAGGAACTTCATCGGAAGGTGTAGCTGGGCCAAATGGTGTAGAAGGAATTCCAAATCTTCCATCGTTGTATTCTACAACAACAACAGCCCAATATTCGACACCATCTTGAAGAGATTGTCCTTCAATAGTTGTAATTTCAGTTTGTAGCCTAGAGTGCAGGCTGACTGATGCATCAGGTGTTCGAGGCTGTAATTCAGATACAGTCGGCTGTGAAGTCCAAGGGCCTTCATTCAGATAAACGAGATATCTTGAGAANTCCTCATCGTGNACTAAAGTCCAATTNGCCATNAGAGTAGAACCNCCNTCATCCGGCCTATCCCATAGNGAGAGTCCTTGTATTGGAGTTTCAGTTCTGAACCAATCGTAGGTCAGTTTGACCCACATGCTGCCATTGGATGGAGAACTAACTTGAAGATTAACNTGGCGAGTTCCATTGATCAGTATTCCATTATCCATTGCATATTGCAGGCTNGACATGAACGTCGGGTCATTGGAGAGGTTGACTGTAGAGTTCCATTTCATGTCAACTAACTTGGCCCATGTTGCTGCTCCATCTACTGGAGAAGAGAGTGTCAGAGGTACGTTCTGCATAGAGATTCCATGAGCTCCTGCAGTTCCATCATCACTCAATGTAACTGCATTAGAAGAGTCAACTAATACAACTTGCATTCCAGGATGAGTATAATCTGTAACATCTTGGAATTGTAACTGGAATCCTAGTGACAGAGGGTCTGCCCTTCTTAGGTCAAAGGATTCAACCTCGTCACCGGTATTCAATGACCAAACCTTCAGTCCATCAGATGTTGAGATAGTCACGTATGAGTTTGAAACAACGCTACCACCAGTTGCATCTTGTGCACTGTAGCGGCCAATTATTGGGTTTCCATTGATACCTGCTTGTACAACTGTTCCTCCATTATCTCCAATTGCGAGTAGGTATGAACCATCAGACCGCATACTGTAAACTGGCCAATCTTCCATAGAGAATATGTTGGCTCCAGAATTGAAGTCTCCAGTGCTCCTTACCCAGTGCACAAGAGGTCCGGTTGTTGTTGCGACATGTACTCCCCAAATGTCTGAGGCGACCGCAGTTACCGAGTTTGAAGGCAATTGGTCAAATTGGTGTAGATCAATAATTGTTTGATTGGCAGCATTGAATTGAGTAATTCCTGGTCTTTCAGTACCCCTGCCATCATGTGATATGAACAAACTAGGTGTGCCTGCGGAAGAAGTTGTTTTTCCTACTAGAGCCCAACTGGATGTGCCCATCATTCCATCAGCAGCTGTGTAAGTAGAGAATGAGTCTGCGGTTGTATCATACATCGACAAACCATTAGGGGTGGCCATCCAGATATTTCCATCAAATTCGATAACATCTTCAACATAAGATATTGGTAAACCGTCGAGGGCGGTCCATGCGGTATCCCAAGTATTTCCTGTGCTATTCCATCTACCAACACCGTCATTTGTTGCTATGTAGATTGTTTCATCACCAACATTATTCGCGACTGTCAAAAACCCGTTTACATTGTTTGAAGGTAAACCAGCAAGCAACCTTCCAGCAGTATATGCGTTAGATGTTGTATTGAATATTTGAATTCCAGCAGATGAGGTTCCCGAGCCTTGTAAACCGATGAATAAATCATCACCTACAACAGCAAGACCATCTTGGAAATTGTGTATTCCCGCAGGAAGAGGTTGTAGCATACCAGTAGTGGTATCTAACATCCTTAACCCTCGGTTGTTGCTAGCGAGGTACAGGTCAGTTCCTACCAATTCGATATCAGTAACAGCAGCATTTGCAGGGATGGTCCATCCCTTTTGCCACTCTACCGAACCATTNGCTAATTTNAATCCNTGTAGAACTCCNGANCCTGTGTTTTGCCATGAGGCTGAAGCAACCCAAAGGTGAGTTTGGTTTCCNGCCATNGAAGTTACTTGACCACTTACTAGGTTAGGTAATGCGTGAAGAGTGTTCTGTCCNAATTGACCCAATGTGTCAACGTGAGAATATCCTGAAGTCCCTCCTGCTTGACCGATTAGCCATTGAGTGCCAAGCCAATCTATTGAAGAAACAGCGGAACCAGTGGATAGGATACTAGCGGTTCCAACCGTGGCGCCATTAGCAGAGAGTACAGCGTATCCTCCTCCGATTACATTGTCACCTTGTGTTCCAATGTCGTAGCCTATAGCCAGTTTTCCTCCTGCGAATTCCATTGCACCCCACCAGACAGGGTCTGTTGGAATATTGTGTGAAGACGATGTAAGTTCAGATAACCAAAGGCCAGAATTGTAATCGTGTCGAGATATTGGCTCAGAATCATCATTGTATCCTACATAGAGGATGTTACTTGAATCATCACAAGCCACCGCAGCAGCTTCACCGTCTGCTAACCTTGTGGCTGTTGTGAATGTCGATAAGACAGTTCCATTAGTTAAGTCAAATCTAGCAACTCCNCCATTGTTTGCAGTTATTGAAACGTGGAATATTCCNGCGCACATAGCCATTCCAATCGGGTATCCATTTGGTATTCCATTAGTACCTGTGTCCCACGCAGTCCAAGTTCCTGCGCCATCTAGGTGCATAATTTCTCCATCAAGCCCTTGCCATCCCTGATTCCTTGCAGTACCTACGACTAAGTCTGTGCCATTTGTCCACAATTCGTANACAATATCATCTGCAGAGTTTGGTAATCCNGAACCAGCAGTCCAGGTGCTTAACCAAGAAGAACTAGATTCATCAAATCTAGCAACACCATCTTCGGTTGCGAATAATATTTCACCGTCAAATTCTATGATTTCTCGAATTGGGAATTCAAAGCTATCCCATTCGCCGATTTTACTTCCGTTCGAAGCAAATGCTTCGAGTTTAGATTCGCCCCAAGAAATCCAAGTTGTCCCGGTTGAAGAGATGAAAGAAGTCACTCTATCCACCGAGCCGCTAGGCATCAATTCAGCCTGCCATGAATCAGTGGTGAGGTTGTAAAGTGCAATTCCACCACTGCCCTGTGTTTGCCACCACTGTCCACTAGCAACCGATACATGGAGCACATCTCCAATAATTTCTAGGCCGTAAACATCTCCTCCATTTTCATCGACTTGTGCTCCTGCATCAAGTGTAGTTTTTGCTGTAAAGTTTGCAATATCGATTCGATAGACGCTATCTGAAGAGTACTGCTGGTGATAGTATAGGGTGTCGCCGTAGATCGCTAAATCGTAAGGGTCACCATTTCCAGAGTAGAGACTGCTAGTTTTCTCAATGTCATAAACTTCTGAACCAGTTGTAACATTGAGTAGCTGGAAACCATCACTTCCTCCAACCCAGATATGTCCTGGTCTGAAATCTGCAACCAATCCTGTAACTTCTTCATTTCCTCCATCTAGGTAATTATCTTCGGTCCAAGTGGTTAACCAATTATTGTTTGGAACGTCATATCTTGCAACACCAATGCCGTTAAGCCCGATGTATGCAATATCGTCAATAACGACCACTAAGGCGTTTTCAGTCTCTTCTCCTGCTTCCCAGGTACCGGTTACGGAGAATGACGACTTATCGATAATTCCTACTCCACTGGTAGTCCCGCCAAATACGGTAGAACTATTCATGCCGATAGAATAAACTCCCCAATTTGGCATTCCATCTTGCGCATTTACACAATCTTGAATTGAAGTCTGACTGTATTTACAGACGCCAATATTTGTTGCTGAGTATGCAGTTGAGCCATCGAATATGAAATCAAAATGTTGGTCAGGTTGTAAATTCCAACTGCCGCCTTGGCTGAGAGTTGTGGCTGAATTACCATTCCAGACTATTGCACCGTCACCTGTACCGATGTATAATCCACCACTAACAGTATTTTCTTCTAAAGCGAATACCTGATTACTAGGAAGTACTTCAGTAGAGCCTGCATTACCCCTATCTGGCTCGACAGTAAGTGGGATCAATATTTCACCGGTTGAAAGGTCCTTTCTAGCAACTCCGTAGCCTGATAATCCCATGTGCAAGATTTGAGGGTTAGTTCCATAAATTGCCACTGGTGCGAAATCGACATCATTGATTCCGGTTGAAACCCAAGAGCCTAGGAAAGTATTGTTTTCGATAATGTAGCGGTTTAGGCCATCATCAGATGTTCCGATATATGCAACTCCATTGTGAATTGCAATACCCGTTGGCGAATCGCTATCAAGGTCACTATTTCCTTCATTCAAGTTAACGATTGAAGTAGAAGAAGACGTGTTGAAAGCAGTTGCTCCATTTTGAGGATGAATCGTTACGACCCAATCTCCTTCAGCATCCAATCCAGAAATGACATCTGACTGCATACCATCTGCTATGTCCCACGTATCGAGTACATTGCCCATTGTGTCAACAACGTGCACACCGCTTCCTAATGTTCCTACCAATACATTGACTCCATCATTTACAATTTGGGAAACATCATCGCCCATGTCGATTGATGAAAGCCATCTTGCTTGACTAATTGAATACCTATCTAGGTAGTTTTCACTTCCAACATAAATGACTCCATCGAACTGCATTGCATCAGTCATATCACCGGATGAAGGGCTGCTACCAATCACAAAGTCACCAGTGTATAGCGGAGTATTTCCTGGTTCCAGCATTGCAAATACGGCACTACCATCGGTGACCAATACAGTATCGTTATTTGGGCTTCTTGCACCTGCTGCTGGCCAATAAATGATATTTTGTCCACCATTCATTTGACCTATTGAGGACAGAGGAGTATTAGCNGCGAATGTACCTGAACTTGTNTCGTATGTGTGCACTGTCGTGTCGGCTAGAATTAGGATTTCATTGTTGACGACTGTCATTCCCTTGACATCATTTGACGACAACCAATTGCCGTCATTCCAAGTCGCTAACCAAAAGTTACCAGACAGATCTCTCCTAGCAATTCCCGCATCATATGACGAAATTAGCAATTGGTTACCAGAAACTGCAAATTCGCTGATATCATCCGAATGCAAGTTGTTTGCAGTNGACCAAGGNGCNAATGCAGACATTGCAGATACATCCCACCTTCCAACTCCTCCTCCAATTATTGCAGCATAGATTATGCCATTGTGTTCAAAGGTTTCCTCAGGTGTTCCTGCNGGCCAATTGCTAGTGGAACTNGCTTGTTCAAGCGTCCAGCCAGTACCNGCTGTGTTAAGCGTGAAAATNCCAGATTGGCTGAATGCAAANAAGTCTCCATTNCTNCCAACATGAACTTGATTCCAAGCTCCACCCGAAGGCTCAGCAGGCAAGTCTGTATTCCAACTGGTGTCATCTAAATTGACTGAATGAAGTTCTCCAGAACTAGTNGTAACTAGCATTCTGTTGTTTGCAGTATCCATTTCTAGGTCAGTAACATAATTNTCNTCTNCGCTATTCTCTAGTTCNAACACATCAATTATGTTGGGAGAGGACTTTGCGTCTAGTACAGAAATTGTATCGCCAATAGCCATGTACATCCTGCCATCTGCTGGATGAATTTCATAGTCTTCGATGTAAATTTCTACAGGAACAAGTGATGTGAACGGGTCTGCAGGGGCTAACACTTCCAGAATGAAATCTGTGATTTCTGAAGAGGAAGGTAGCGTGACTGTAGCCCCAACATCTGCATTTGGNGAAAGCCTTCCTTGGTGAGGATTATTTCCGTCGAATCCGAACGACTGACCTANCCAGCCATTCCCTCTCCAATCAAACAATACCTGCCCGGTGTCNGGNGAAAGCAGNAGAGGTTCTTGGATTGAAACNCCATCAGAGCCATCNACTCTNACTTCCATGGATACATTCTCTAAAACTGCNCCNGGNGCGAAATTTAACATCCAATCNGCGGTTGCTTGAGANCCATTAATCGCATTNGCACCNGTGGCGTTTAGCAAAACCCAACCNGTGTCTTCTGACCCTTCTTTTGGCCAAATTGTACTGTTGCCNGTATCATGCGCACTNACNAGTGGCGATGAAAGAATTGGACCNAAAGATGCCAACAACATNACNGTCACGAGNAGGATGGCTCGAGCGCCAGCACTAGCAGGGCCTACGGCCCTGTTGAGATTGTTCATNNAACCCATCCGNTTGCAATGGTATATCAATCGAATGCTCAGTTGTTTTTGGCACNAANATTNGATTGAATCAACTTNNNCAGNTTTTTATTTCCTACTTCCGTATAAAAAAATCATTCCAAATATCGGCTAAATTGGGTTCTGTTTCACAAAAAGGTCAAACCCCGTACTCTATGAGATGTTGTTTGGAGAGATGAAAATGGACGAAGATTGGCGTGAGCGGACCATCAAAAAAGAAGCTCTCGATTATCATGAAGCATCTCCGCGTGGCAAGATCAAAGTCATGCCCACAAAACCCCATTCGACATCACACGAATTATCTCTAGCCTATTCTCCTGGAGTCGCATATCCTTGTCTTGAAATTGCCGAAAGACCTGAGGATGCTTATCGATACACTTCCAAAGGAAACTTAGTCGCAGTTATTTCTAACGGTACTGCTGTTTTAGGTCTAGGAAATATAGGAGCACTGGCATCTAAACCTGTAATGGAAGGTAAAGGCTTGTTGTTGAAGACATTCGCAGATATCGATGTTTTTGACATTCAAGTCGATACAGAAGACCCTGAAGAATTTATCAAAACAGTTTGTAATATCGCTCCAACATTNGGAGGAATAAATCTCGAAGACATCAAAGCTCCAGAATGCTTTGAAATTGAGAGGAGAATTGCTGAAGCCACAAATATTCCGGTGATGCATGATGACCAGCATGGTACAGCGATTATTTCAGGTGCTGCTCTACTGAACGCTGCTGAATTACAGGGTAAAGACCTAGCCACCATCAAAGTGGTAGTGGCCGGAGCGGGNGCATCAGCAATCGCTTGTGCTTCTCATTACATTTCTCTCGGAGTAAAANTGGAAAATATCTTGATGTGTGATTCNCAAGGAATTATGACGAAAAGAAGACTTGATGCAGGCGAATTAAATGAATACAAAGCAAAATTTGCTGTNGAAAGAGAGGATGGAGATTTAGCAGATGCGTTAGTTGGTGCAGATGTTTTACTCGGCCTATCGAGGGGNGGACTCGTTAGCGGAGANATGGTCGCTAAGATGGCGGANAANCCAATCATATTCGCNCTTGCAAATCCNACTCCNGAAATCATGCCGCATGAAGTTCTAGCAGTTCGTAATGATGCAATCATCGCTACAGGTAGGTCTGATTTCCCGAATCAAGTAAACAATGTTCTTGGATTCCCGTACATTTTCCGAGGTGCCCTAGATGTTAGGGCAAGAGACATTACTCCGGGNATGAAGATGGCTGCCACCCATGCTCTNGCCAAGTTGGCGAAGGAGCCAGTTCCTGATTACATCGCNCATGCATATTCTGGAGAATCAATGCAATACGGCCCAGAATATATTATTCCAAAACCGTTTGACCGTAGAGTCTTGATTTGGGAAGCAGCAGATGTNGCTGAAGCCGCTGTAAATGAAGGAGTCGCGGCGATTAAGCCAGAGGATTTTGACAAACAAGCGTACAAGGAATCTCTTGAAGCAAGATTGGGAATGTCATATTCTGTGATGCGTGGAGTATTCAATCAAGTAAAGGGTAGAGGCAAGAGAATTGTATTCCCTGAAGGCGACCATGAGAAGGTAATTCGTGCAGCTGCCCAATGTATTGAACAGGATATCTGTAAGCCGATACTTCTTGGAAATGTGGAAAGTATTCACCAAAAAATGGCTGAGTTGAATATTGAGTTTGAATGTGAAATAACCAATCCTCGATACGATGACAGAAGAATTGGAAATTACGATCTTGAATTATTAGAGAATCGAAGTCGCAAAGGTATGACGATTATCGATGCTCAGAGATTGCTGAAAAGTCGACCGTACTTTGCTGCACAGATGGTTGAAATTGGAGACGCAGACGGTTTCTTAGGTGGCGTTAGCAGAAATTATGCAGATGTCTTACGCCCATGTCTTGAGATAATTGGTAGCGATGAAGATAGTCACTGTGCTATTGGATGTTACATGATGGTTGTCAAGGGCAGACTAATTTTCCTTGGAGATGCTACGGTAAATGTATACCCAGATAGTAAGGCTCTAGCAGACATCGCAGTACAGACCGCGAAGGTTGCACGAAGATTTGGCGTCGAGCCTAAGGTTGCTATGCTGTCATTTTCTAATTTTGGAAGTAGTCGTGCACAGCGTTCTGAAAGGATAGAAGAAGCAATTGATATGGCTAGAGAGATGGACCAAAAGTTGCAAATTGACGGTCCAATGCAAGCAGATACTGCACTAGATATCGATGTTCAATCAGAATATCCATTCATGGCTTTCGATGGTCCAGCCAATGTACTGATTTGTCCTAACTTAGCTTCTGCAAATATCGCTTACAAATTATTGGAACAATTAGGTGACGCTGAAATGACTGGACCTATTTTGGACGGTTTAGATAAGCCTGTACAATTACTTGCTAGAGCGGATGGAGTTCGGCATATTGTCAATATGGCTGCCATCTGTTCTTTGGATGCAATACGTCAAGAGTCATATTGGGCTAGTCTGTCAAATAACTGACTTCACCATCTGAGTTTAGGATCCAAGTTTTCCGTCTAGGTCTCCAAAATGCCCCAGTAACGAATCCGGCACAAAGACCTCCAAACAGAAGGTTTGCCCATCCATCGATAGCATATGATTCGAAACCTCTGAGAATAGGGATAGTGAAACTCGGGATAATTCCCAGTACAGTAGTCCAAAATAATTCACTGCGAATATTTGCCATTAAGTTGGCATTGTCTGGCACTATCTTAGCATCTCCCTCTCTCTTTGGAGATACAACTAATCTGAATCCAACCATTGGAAGTGGCCTGTCTCCAGGCGTAGCGACCCTCGCATAAACGCCTTCACGCGTAGGGTGAGCGGCTTGTGAAACCCTGTGTCCAGATAATGGGCCAATTACTTCCCCGATTCTTGGCCTTCCATCTAATGGTGCGCCTCTATGATTTCCTGTGGCCTCATCAGCGAGTAATTCAGTCCACCCGCATGGCAGGATTAGGCTATCTTTAGCACACTCCCATTCGGATTGGCTTGGCCTACGAACNTCTCCNTCGAAGTGNGAGGATAACTTAGAACATAACAGGGCAATATCCTCGTGTGTAATCATATCTTTAGGCCCATCAGAAGAATCTTCTTCGCCCATTATTGCCGCAAATTGCGACTTTGAAATTGGATTTTCCAATATCAAATATGACGGNAATTCAACTCTATGCCGTGGCCTTTCATTTGCATAAACCCAGCCNCCCTTNTCAGTTCCCAAGAACACGNTTGATTGTTCAACTTTAATGAATCGAAGACCAAATACATCTTCGACAATATCCATATTCACACCTTCAAAGTTGCTTCAACAGACCTGTACCATTCCATTCCAATTTCGTGTTCTTCGATTTGTGAAAACTGAGGGTAAGGTGAGATTGAGCGAACATAACCGAACGCTGCTATGTCAATTAGGTCNGGAGAATCTCCTCCAAAGAATTGCTTTCCTTCGAATGCACCAACAAATTCACTGAGCAAGTCATGCCACAATTTTTTCGGAGTTCGCCCGTCTTTTTTTACCCGACTACGAGCAATAATNCCCCACATGATAGGGAATCCCGCCCAGGCGTAAAGTCGCTTNGAGAAAAANCCGAAATTTTCTAATTTGGATACNCGAGTTGTGGTTCGAAGAGCAGATANTATGCTTCCATACAATATTGGAATNGTGGCCTTAGACATGTGCAAATCAACCCATTCCATCCACTGGTCACGTCGTGCTTCATCACCATTGTTCCATAATTTCCCATCATTGTGAACTTCATCAATGTGTTTCATTATTGGTGTA
>PAEE01000035.1 GCA_002701145.1 Methanobacteriota archaeon | reverse complement strand
TGCGTGAGATTGGAATCGAGAATCTTTTGGGGATTGCAACACCCGCTAAGTTACTCGGTTTGAATGAAGTTAGAATCGATACGGGCGATGAAGAATTAGACCTTGAAATCCGTGCGAAAAAATATTTGAAAATGTTGCAAGGCTATCGTACAACTCGAATTATTCGTGTTGCAGAAGATTAGACTTAGATTCGGTGATTTCTATCAATACGAATCACTACAATCCTCCAATGAGTCCACCAATCATCATTAAAAAGATATAAAGTAAAATTGCCATCACAACTAGTCCAATAATCGTAAGAACTAATGAAACTACGACTCCGATTCCTAGTACCTTCAGGACACCATCCATTGCAGTTCNATTNTTGTTCGATTGTAATTGTACAGTGATCTCTTCTCCTNCCCCCAATATGGTAGCAGTTTGATTGCCAGTCGCACTTTTGCCGCCGCCTGGCTCAGAAGTAATCTTGTGGGAATACACAAGTAAGTAAGACCCTAAGAAGAATGGCAAAATGAAAAAGAACAGCATGTCATCGTCGCCACTGAATAATATACTAATACAGATTATCATACAAATGGATCCAATTGACACAGTCAGGCCCAAAGTAATATTTTCACCTAAAGTTCGTTTGGTTTGTTGAACCGGGTGTTTTGGTTTTGTATTTTTAGGGGTAGATTTTGAATTCGTAGTTCCAATTTTGAATTTCTTACTGCAATAAGGGCATTCATATATCCCAGGAGTTGGTGAGGTAAAATCAAGTTTCTGATTACAATGTGGACAAGTCCCTGCAACCATGATTGCATCAAATCGTATTAGGGCATAAAGATTCTTCCGGCATTGAAGGAATCCGAAGAGAAAGAGATTAGCTTCAGATTGACTTACCTGTTGCTGCCATTAGAAGACCTAGGAATGGCGGACTTGGTTTCTCAGGTCTGCTCTTGAATTCAGGATGGTATTGAACTCCTACGTAGTACGGGTGTCCTTCTAATTCAAAGATTTCACATCTTTGTCCAGTCTCATCTTTGCCGACATATACCAATCCTTCGGCTTCGATTTTTGCAATCAAATCAGGATTGACTTCGTAGCGATGGCGATGTCTTTCATCNACTTGTGAATGGCCACCATAAAGGCGCTTNGTCATACAATCTTCAACTTGGAAGATTGTTGGTCTACTTCCTAAGCGCATAGTTCCTCCAAGGTGAGTCTTGGAAATCTCTGGCATGAATACTACCGCAGGCTCAGGGGTATTTTCATCAAATTCAGTTGAATTAGCATCCTTCATTCCCAGAACATTCCTACAAAATTCAATTGTTGCAACCTGCAGACCTAAGCATATTCCGAGATATGGAGTATTACTTGTTCTTGCGTAATTTGCTGCCAATATTTTACCTTCAATTCCTCGATCTCCAAATCCACCAGGAACCAATATTCCATCTGCAGATTTTAGAGTATCCCAATCATTATGGGAATTGTCTTCTAGATTGCTNGCTTCAATCCANTCGATTACTAANGTNCTGTTAACAGCATAAGATGCATGTTGCAGGCTCTTGATCACAGATAGATATGAATCGGTTAAACCGGTATATTTTCCAACCATTGCGATATGAACATCCTCACCAAGATTGTCAACTCTATCGGCCATTGCTTCCCAACGAGTCATCATGTCAGTTGCATTACAATCGATATCTAATGCTTCACAAATACCTTGGTCACGAAGTAGTAGTGGGACTCGATAGATATTGGAAACATCATGGGCACTCATTACAGCATTTGGAGAAACATGGCAGAAGGCAGCCAGTTTTTCTCTGGTCTCTTGTGCAAGTGGAGCCTCAGCTCTACAAACGAGAACATCTGGACTAATTCCTAATCCTCTTAATTCTTTGACAGTATGTTGAGTTGGTTTTGTTTTCTGCTCTCCAACCGGCCCCATTACTGGNACNAAAGATACGTGTACAAAGCAAACATTTTCTCTTCCTNCGCGGAATTGGAACTGCCTTAGTGCTTCGATAAATGGAGAACTCTCAATATCNCCAACAGTTCCTCCTAATTCGATAACACAGGCGTCAGGAGTCTCTCCTGTACCGTCTGCAGACACTGCTGCGATACGCTCAATCCAGTCNTGGACAGCATCGGTGACATGTGGAATNACTTGNACAGTTTTACCTANGTAATCGCCTCGNCGTTCAGCCTCAATGACTTCTGAGTAAACTTTACCAGTTGTGATATTGTTGTCTTTGTATAGGTTGAGATTACAGAACCTCTCATAGTTNCCGAGATCNAAATCTGCTTCTCCACCATCATCCAAGACGAAAACTTCTCCGTGTTCGAACGGAGACATGGTTCCAGCATCNCTGTTGAGGTANGGGTCAATCTTGATCGCTGTGACNTTTAATCCAGCACTTTTCAGGAGAACGCCAATGCTAGAAGCAGTGACTCCTTTTCCGAGTCCACTAAGAACTCCCCCTGAGACTACGACATATTTCATGTCCTTCAACGGGCTTTGAGGCCGTCGCGCCTCCCATTTCAACATTGGGTCGCGTCAGATTTAGGATAAAAATCAGTTAGGAGTCTTGAACATTTTTTGCGAAAAGACTACTGCGAGTGAGTTGCGTGTTTTTTTAGAAACAAAACCAACTTGTGTTGAAAGTAATCATTTCTACCATAATGATTACGCCGAATGAAAAAACTCATGTTTGAAATCTAGAATTTACGGGTTTCTAACTCAGCGATTCAATCATTATTGCACACATTGAATCCAAATCAAACTCTAATTCGAATCCCCAATCATTCTGTGATAATGCGCCATCGGTTTCATCTGGCCATGAGTCCGCATATTCTTGGCGGTGGTCTGGCTCAAATGTACATTCAAAGGCAGGCATTTTTTCTTTAATTTTGAAGTATAATTCTTCAGCGGTAAAATTGAGACTAGGTAAATTGTAACCTCCTCGTATGGTCAAACTTTCACTTGGAGCATCCATTAATTGTAGAGTTGCCCTTATCGCATCATCGATGTACATCATCGGAAGTCTTGTGTCTCTTTCAACAAAGCAGGCATATTTCTTGCAAGAAACAGCTTTGTGGAAAATTTCAACAGCATAATCAGTAGTTCCACCGCCAGGCATAACTTTCCAAGAAACTAATCCTGGATAACGCAGACCTCTGATGTCAACTCCATGGGCAGAGTGGTAATACTCTGCCATTAATTCACCTGCAACCTTCGTGATCCCGTATATTGTAGATGGATTCAATGGGGAATTTTGACGAGCAAGGGTACCCACATCTGAGCCAAATACTGCAATGGAGGACGGGGCGAAAATCCTGAATTTGTATTTGCGAGACAATTCTAAGACGTTCATCAATCCATCCATATTTATTTTCCAACACAACTCTGGGTTTTTCTCACCAGATGCAGACAGTATTGCGGCTAAATGGTACACTTCATTGATATTATATTCTGTAATCATATTCTCAAATTTCTCAAAATCGAGAACATCTAATTTCAAAAATTTGATTCCAGTGTGTTCAAAATTATCTGGTTCACGGATATCGGTTGCAACAATATTTTCTGCACCAAATTTCTCAGATAAGGCTTCCAATAGTTCCATACCAATTTGACCAAGGGCCCCTGTCACTAAGATTCGTCTATCCATAGGGCCCCCCATAAACCTACGACAGTATAGTCGCTACTTGAATCTAAAGGTGTCAAACAGAATAGTTAAGAAAATTCAAATCAAGATAATTAAGTGTTTGAAATCGGTATTAGAGGACTTATTCACTAGAACTCTAGCGGCTTAGTGCGCTCACTCAGCGCCAAAACCTTGCATCTGCTCTTGAATGCCATCGGGTACTTGAGCATCCATTTGTGCCCATAATACATCATCAATTCTCAAAATACTAATCGCAGCTTCAGTTGCTCCAGAAATTGCTTGTTTCGTGATATTTAGAGGCTCCAATATACCTCTTTTAACCGCATCTTCTGGTTCACCATTTTGTAAGTTAAGCCCGATCGAATCCCCTTCTGAGTTTTGAGCAGCAGTCAATTTCAGTAGCGAGTCAATTCCGTCAAAGCCAGCGTTTGCAGCGAGTGCTCTTGGTATTGATTCTAGTGCATCTGCCCACGCTTCGATAGCCATTTGCTCTCTTCCAGGTACCGATTCAGCATGCCTTCGCAACCTTCTGCCTAACGCAACCTGAGTTGCGCCTGCTCCTGTTAGTAGTACCGGGTTTTCCAACAATTGACAAGCAACTCCTAAGCCATCTGCAAAGCATCGTACAACTTCGTCAAGAACTCCTTCTGTACTTCCCCTTGCAATCAGAGTAGCTCCTCCTTCTGCAGCATCTAGGATCCAATTATTTACTCCTCCACGTAATTCTTCTCGAGTGTTAATGAATGAACCTAAGTCACCCTTCGTTGCCCTCTGAGCATCTGGAACTAAATTTGCACCGCATGCACGGGAAAGTAAATCCAAATCTTTCTTTTCTACCCTGCGGTATGTCAGAATTCCTCTGTCACAAAGAGCCTGTCTAGCCTCTTCATCGACCCCTTCTTTGCAAACTAGTACATCGCAACCGATTTCTACTAAGTTTTCAATTTGTGACATCAGGCCCTTTGTTTCTGCTTTTCTAAAAGCNNCTATCATGCCTGGTGTAGTNATNTTCAATTTTGTATCNAGTTGNGTNTTTCTTTTCTCGAGNCCGNNATCNAGCAAGAGAATAGAGCCTGCTCCACCTCTTTCATTCATTTCAGGATGGATTCGACTTTTTGCCAAAGCNAGNCCTGTAATGAGNGTAGTATCTTTCATAGTACCACCNGTTTGTTTGATTATTTTCACNCTNGTGGGGTCTGCTCTTCCATNTTTGAGAATAATTTTCCCNGCATCGAATGCNAATTTTGAAAGATGGGATTCCATTGCTTGGTCTAACTTNCCTGCAAGTGATGTTTCGATCGCAGATAGAANCTGTTCATCTGTTGCTTCAATGGCTAGNTCTTCCAAAGCNCTGAGTGCAAAATCTTCAGCTAAGGCAAAACCTCTCGCAATAGTAGCAGGATGTACTCCTTGGCGAACTAGTTGCCAAGCGTTTCGTAGCATTTCAGCGCATATCACTACAGTGGTTGTTGTACCATCGCGTGCGACCCTATCCTGTGTTGAAGAGGTACTAATCACCATTTTTGCAACAGGATGTTCTACNCGNGCAGTCTCTAGGACAGTCACNCCATCATTGGTAACCAATGTACTTCCCTCATCGTCTACCAACAATTTGTCTAGNCCTTTCGGNCCAAGTGTTGACCTAACTGCTCCTGCGAGTGCAATCGCCGCTTGCACATTCTTGCGCAATGCTTCGCGGCCACTTGTTCTCTCCGTAGATTCGAGAATAGTATCCTCCGCCATCGACCTTGCGAATAGCCAGCCTACCTTGAAACCTGTTGAAGTTGTAAAAGCGTTTAGTTCATATATGGGCTACTGCTCCGACTATACAACCGATGGTTAAGTAGTGGGGTGAAATTGATGGCNGAAGACTGGGAAGAAAAGATGCTCGAGAAGATGGCNGAAATGTTCCAAAACATGGGAATGAGTGTTGATATNGCCCAACTGCGCACCCTAATGGNCCAATTCCGTTCGCAATTCGATGCNATGGGAATCGACCCNGAGCGCTTTGCAAAAGGTGACGTAAATTTCAATTTCGACATGTCGAACCTNATGAAACTCTTCCAATCNGGAATGCCTATCGAAGATATGCTTTCCAATCTTGGACTCGATGTAAAAGTCGATGCCGCACCTGCTGAAGTTACTATTGAAGACGAAAACCCTGGTGCTGANATTCAGCGCTTACCNGCAGATGACATCTATCTNTCNGGTTGGAATATGTCGGTTACGGTCGATATTTCAAGAACTCCNGCGGAAGAAATCGAAGTCGCCTTATCCAGCGGNGGNGAANTGATTCACGTTNTATCAGACCCNTCTGAACCACCTTTGATTCAGATAGAATTNCCNCANCANTGNGACGANNTTGTCACTTGGTCNCTCAATAATGGTATTTTGGATGTCACACTAAAGCTGACACCACAAGGCTCCGCTGCCGAAACNGAAAGCGAAGATATCGACAATGATATCGAAGATGATTATGCTCCNGCCTCTACAGATGTAAGCCTAGACCTTGCAGATGATGACGATGATGAGGAAGATGGAGGAATCCCGATATTTTGAATCGGGTAATTTCTAGGAAGTGAAAACATGGCAAATGTAATTGGAATAGATCTTGGAACTACAAATTCTTGTGTAGCGACNATAGAGAATGGAGAAGCAGTAGTTATCGCTAATGCTGAAGGCGCAAGAACAACACCCTCGGTGGTAGCATTTTCNAAAGATGGTGGAGAGCGCTTAGTCGGTGTAACCGCAAAGCGACANGCNGTAACCAATCANGAGAGAACTATGNTGTCGGTAAAAAGACACATGGGTACTGATTGGTCTACTAANGTAGATGATTCGACATATACTCCTCAAGAAGTATCNGCATTCATTCTTCAAAAACTCAAATCAGANGCNGAGGCATACCTCGGAACCACNGTTAAGCAAGCGGTAATCACTTGCCCNGCATACTTTACCGATGCTCAAAGAAAGGCAACAAAAGATGCTGGACGTATTGCGGGTCTTGANGTATTGAGNATCATTAACGAGCCTACTGCGGCAGCTTTAGCATATGGTGTCGATAAAGAGGAAGACCAGACTATTCTGGTATACGATTTAGGAGGAGGAACATTCGATGTATCTGTTCTTGAAATCTATGAGGTTGATGGACAACCTCAGATTGAAGTTAAGGCAACTGCAGGTAATAACAAACTNGGAGGAGATGACTTTGACGAGGTACTAATCGATTATTTGGTTTCTGAATACAAGAAATCATCTGGAATTGATTTAGCAAAGGATGTACAAGCAATGAGTCGCTTGAAGGAAGCTTCTGAGAAGGCTAAGATTGAATTGTCCGGTACAGGACAATCTCAAGTTAATCTACCATTTATCACTATGAAAGATGGACAACCAGAACATCTTGACATAACGGTTTCAAGGTCGAAATTCGAAGAACTGATNGCACCGCTTGTTGAGAAAACAATGAAACCNACCCGTCAAGCAATGAAAGANGCAGGACTTNNCAAAGGCCAGGTTGACAAGGTAATTCTTGTCGGCGGNTCAACACGTGTTCCTGCCGTTCAAAGTGCGATTGAGAAAGAGACTGGAAAATCTCCATTCAAGGGAATAAACCCTGATGAGGCAGTTGCAATGGGTGCTGCGCTACAAGCAGGAATTATTGCTGGAGACGAAGGAGTCTCAGATATTCTTCTTCTCGACGTAACGCCTCTGACTTTGGGTATTGAAACACTTGGTGGCGTTACTACTACTATGATTGAACGCAACACTACAATCCCTAGTCGCCGCTCTGAAGTATTCTCTACCGCAAGCGACAATCAGCCAGCAGTAGAAATTCATGTTTTGCAAGGTGAGAGAGAGTTCGCTAAGGACAATGTAAGCCTAGGCCAGTTCCACTTGATGGGAATACCACCTGCTCCACGCGGAACTCCTCAAATCGAGGTCACCTTCGATATCGACGCAAACGGAATAGTCGATGTGTCCGCAAAGGACAAAGGAACCGGTAAGGAACAGTCGATTAAGATAGAATCCAGTACTTCGCTTTCTGAAGATGAGATTCAATCAAAGATTGCTGAAGCCGAAGAATTTGCTGAAGCAGACAAGCGTCTGAAAGCACAGGTTGAGATGAGGAATATGGCAGACCAGATTGTCTATCAAACCCGCCGTACAATCGAGGAAGCCGGTGAAAAACTCAGTGATGAGGATAAGGCTCCTGTTCTATCCATGGTTGATGAATTAGAAAGTCTACTTCAAAACGAAGAAGGAGTTGCTAAGGAACTTGATGAAATCGATGAAGCAGCAGTTCAGGCTAAAGTCAAGGAAATCGAGGAAGGAATGCATGCAATTTCTGCCAAACTCTACGAAGCAGCTGCTGCTGAAATGGCAGAACAGGAAGAGTCTGGTGAAGAGCCATCCGATGATGGTGTAGTAGACGCAGATTTCGAAGTAGTCGATGAAGACGAAGACTGATTACCAAATGAATGGTATTGCGCTAAAGGTCAGCATGATCAATGGCATAATAATCGATTCAGTAGTTGAACGTAAGTTCGATAGTAGTGATATTTCAGTGCCTCTGTGAAGATGAACCTGCATACCGATGTCTTTGTTTCCTCTTACAACAAGATGTGAGTTTGCTATCGTTCCATCTAGCCCCTCTTCTTTGTCTTCATTGTCTCTATTCTCCACTCTACCTAGGCAATAAACAGGGTCACCTGCGGCTAGAACCCAAACGGTCCATCGCCAATTGCCACTTTGCCAAGTGTACAATTGGTCGCCTAAGTTGACTTCATTCCATGTGTCAGGCTCGACTAATATTCCTCCAGTTCCATCGTGGAGCATGAATCTAGTGGAACCGCTATCGCTTCTTCTCGACTCCCAACTACATGATTCATTTCCGTCATTATCTCTTGTGCAAACATACTCTTCTTCTTTCCATCGATAAGCTACGACACCTTGAACCTGAAATTCAGGATATCCTCCAACATCAAGGTCGATAGTACCACTTGGAGCCGGTCTTACCTGGCCCACCAATTCAGCAGCACCAGCCGCTACACTTCTTACTCGACTTGATGGTGTATCGAGGATGTTGTGCATTAGTTTCCACTTTTTCCATGCAAAGTATGTCCAAGTTAGTGTGAAAATGATAATGACAATTCGCAGTATTTGTCCAGCCCATTGGTGGAAATCATCACCATGTCTTGCGAGAAGGTCACTGGCTAACCAAATGGATGTGAACACAAATACAATTCCATTAATCGAGAATAAAGTGAATGTTGCAGGGTGAGGTGTGCCAATGACATTAGGATGTTCCTCGATTAGGACGTTTTCCTCATTTGACTGATATGGATTATCAGGCCATGTTTCTAATCCGGGAGGAGGTAATACCCAGTCTGATTCATCTATACTTCTAATCGGTCCAATTGCAGATTGTAAATTACCAGGAGTTCCATGAACGAACGGGGAATTGCCCCACCGTTCTCGTAACTTTTTGATATCATTGGACATTGATGTTGGAGTATTATACATCATGATTAATGATGCAACTATAGTGATTGCTAAGCCTACTCTTTGCGCATCTTCTCTATCTGTGCGTTCGCCAATTTTCAGCCCTTCTGCTCCCACAGAGAGCATCGAAAGTTCGCCATCCTCTTGAACCAT
>PAEE01000034.1 GCA_002701145.1 Methanobacteriota archaeon | reverse complement strand
TGGGGATTCTAGATGCCAGAAACATCTCTCTTGGATAGAAGCACTCATCTCAGCTCCAAATCCACTTGTCTTTGGTGCTTCATGGACGATAACACATCTACCAGTTTTCTTGACTGAATTAACTACAGTGTCTCTGTCCCACGGCAATAGTGTCTGCAAATCGATTAATTCAGCATCGATTCCACTTTCCTCGATGCCCTTCTGAGCAACGTGGACCATAGTTCCCCATGCAATTACAGTGCAAGCACTTCCTTCACGAACAACTCTCGCTTCTTCGAGAGGAATTGAATAATATCCATCTGGAACATCTCCATCTTCATGGCCTTTCCAAGTTGGAACGTTGTGTGGGTCGCCATAGAATGGCCCACGGTAACATCTCTTTGGTTCAAAGAAGATTACAGGGTCATTGCATTCGATAGCACTGGTTAGCAATCCCTTTGCATTACGAGGGTTTGAGCAGTATACAACTTTCAAACCAGGAGTGTGGGTAAATTGTGATTCAGGACTTTGAGAATGATGGTGACCACCCTTGATTCCTCCACCTGCAGGAGTACGGATTGTTACTGGTGTTGAGAATTCTCCTCCACTACGGTGACGAAGTTTTGCTATTTCATTGACAATTTGGTCATATGCGGGGAATATGTAGTCTGCGAATTGGATTTCAGCAACTGGCCTTAATCCATTGAGACCCATTCCGAACGCTATTGCCGCAATTCCACCTTCTGCTAATGGGGCATCAAACACACGATGCATACCATGCTTTTCTTGCAAGCCAGATGTTACGCGGAATACTCCTCCGAAGTAACCAACATCCTCTCCAAAGATAACGACATTCTCATCCTTTTCTAGCAGAGTGTCTAGAGCGCTGTTAAGTGATTGTATCATATTCATTTCAGTCATAACAATCACCTCACTTTCCAAGTTCCTCGCGTTGTTCTTGCACGTGCCACGGAACACTTTCGTAAACTTCAGTAAATATTGTTGATGCTGGTGGGAATGGGCCATTAGCCAAATCACCGAAAGTACATGCTTCTTTGTAAGCAGCCATCACTTCATCATCGATTTTTTGTGACAACTCGGCGTCCTTTTCTTCAGACCAAGCTCCAATTGCAATCAAATGCATCTTCAACCTCTCGACAGGATCTCCTCCTGGCCAACATTCGAATTCATTACCCGGTCGATATATCGAAGGGTCATCAGATGATGAGTGCCCACCTGCTCTGTAGGTGTATACTTCGATATGTGTGGCACCTTTTCCTGCACGAGCGCGCTCACGTGCCCACTTTGTTACTGAGTAAAGTGCAAGGAAATCATTTCCATCGACTCTTAGAGATGGAATATTGTAAGCTAATCCTCGAGCAGCGAAGTTTTCTCCTCCGGTCGCAAGATTCCTGTGGGTTGATATCGCCCATTGGTTATTGACGACATTGAGGATTACTGGTGGTTTGAAAACCGATGCAAAGTTTAGTCCGTAGTGATAGTCACCTTGAGCACTTGTACCATCTCCAAGCCAAGTGATTGTTGCTTGGTCATCTCCTTTGTAAGCAGAAGCCATTGCTACCCCAACCGCTTGGCTAAATTGAGTTCCAACCGGACTTGAGATAGAGATGAAGTATCCTTCTTTCCAAGAATAGTGAACCGGCATTTGGCGTCCACGAATATTGTCTTCAGTATTACCGATACAATGGCATATCATGCTCACCATGTCTCTTCCTCGCACAAACTGTGCACCCGGTTGTCGGTAAGATGGGAATATCCAATCTGTGTCATCTAAAGCCATAGTTTGGGCAATTGCAATCGCCTCCTCTCCTAAAGACCGCATATAGAATGATAACTTTCCAGTTCGCTGCATCTTAATCATTCTGTCATCATAGATTCTAAGACGCATCATTAATTCTAATCCTCGAATCAAAGTTGCAGCATCGAGTTCAGGGTTCCACTCTCCACTAGCGGAATCGTCATCGCCAAGAACGCGAATTAGACCATGTGCATGGTCGTGTGTATCCGATGCTTCACAACTTACCGGATCTGGGCGATTTAAATCACCAGGTTGCTCCACCCAAGGGCCACCGAAGTCTGATTCATCACCTGGACGGAAAGGCGCAGTAGGTACAGTGTATGGTTCAAGCGACCCCTTTTCCCCTTCCGTCATGTTAATCCTCACTCCATGTTTGTTCTAAGGCTTGTCGTTGCTTTAGCAAGAAGTTCGCCTGCCTTGTAAGATGACCTTACCAGCGGGCCGCATGCCCAACCAAGGAACCCCATCTCTTCGATTTGAATAGACCACTCGTCGTATTGTGATGGTTCAGGGAATCTATCAACTGCCAAATGTTTAGGACTTGGGGCCAAATATTGACCAATCGTAACTAGGTCTACATTTGCGTCTCTAAGCATTTGTAATGCTTCAGTTACTTCCTCATCTGTTTCCCCTAAGCCAACCATCAAAGATGATTTTGTTAGAATATCTGGTCGCAATCTCTTAGCTTCGACGAGAATTCCAATCGATTGCTCAAAAGTTGCACGGCGGTCTCTTACCTTCAAATCAAGCCTAGGGACACATTCGACATTGTGTGCAAAAACTTCGAGTTCTAAGTTTTCTAGGAGCATTGCTAAATCTCCGTGGTCTCCTGCAAGGTCACTGCATAATAATTCGAGAGTCACCTCTGGAGATTTTTCTCTCACCGCTTCTAGGCACCGGCGGTAGTGCATAGCACCACTGTCTTCTAAATCATCACGATTTACGACGGTGATAACTGCGTGATTAAGACCCATGGTTGAAATCGCTTCAGCAAGATTTGCAGGTTCTTTCTCATCNAGAGGNGGAGGGCGCTTTATNGTGCCAACTGCACAAAATTTGCATCCTCTTGTACATTCTTGCCCNGCTACCATGAAGGTCGCATCCTTTGCAGCCCAGCATTCGTGGATGTTTGGGCAACGTGCTTCNTGGCATACAGTGTGTAGCGTATTTTCAGTAACCGTGTTCTTGGTTTCAGTGAACTTTTCCAGTAATTCACCAGTGGGTAACCTTGTTCTAAACCAGTCGGGGAGTCGTGACCTTTTCTTCGCCATATTCAACTTCCGAACTGTCATTAGAACCCCCCCTGTAACCATCCCGAAGGGATGGAGTGCAAAAAGAGTCGCCTTGGTAGATTACGAGCATTCAAGCCTGAACTCGGTTTCCGGTATCTATGCGAGTTGCAGTAATTACCGGCGGTGCGCGCAGAATCGGGGCTGCGATAACCAATCATTTACTAGATGATGATTGGACAGTTATTGTTCACTGTAATCGCTCGGTAACTCAAGCAAGGCAACTTCTCACAAGAGGTAGCGGGGCAATAGTTTCTGGCGACCTTTCAAATGATGAAGATCTCTTCAGAATAATCGAAGAGATACATGACCACGAATTGGTCAAAGAAGCAGGTGGAATCGATTTGTTAATTCACAATGCTTCAATCTATAATCAAGAGGACTTCGCCACAGTTACTCCTCAAGAGTTACGGCGATTCTCGGCGATACACTTGGATGCTCCATTCTTTATCACTCAAGGTTTGGTTCCTAAATTAAAAGCGAAAAATGGCAGTGTTATTGGCATTGTTGACACCAGTTGGAATCACGCTTGGGAAGAGTTGGCGCATTACACTGCAACAAAGGGAGCTTTGCGTCAATTAATAGTTAATTTAGCGGGGGAATTAGCCCCTGAAATTAGAGTGAATGGTATCGCTCCTGGTGCCATACTTGCAGCGGAATGGGAGAAAGAACGATTTGAGAAAGTTCTAGCTAGGGTTCCATTAGGAAGAGCAGGAACTCCAGAAGACATAGCCAAGGCCGTCAAATTCCTATCTGAAGCCGATTACATTACTGGATTTATCCTTCCAGTCGACGGCGGATGGTCAATAACATAGTTTGGTGCAGGGGGTGAGATTTGAACTCACGAACCCATTGAGACCGGATCTTAAGCCCGGCGCCTTTGACCACTCGGCAACCCCTGCGCAGACTGTCGGCGAGGCTGGGAATTAATGAATGAGTCGGACCAAAATACAAAACACACGCATTGTAAACACTTCATCCTCATGACTATATGCTATTGCAATAATTCAAACACATGAGCAAAACAGCACCGATAGCACTGACGCTAGTATTAGTGTTCTCAATTTTAGGCTATGTTGCTATCGATTCTAATTCAAATAATACTGAAGATTCATCAGATAACACATTTACTTGTGATGACGGTGAAGTCATATCTTTAGATTTACAAAATAATGGTATTGAAGATTGCAGTGATAGTTCTGATGAGGATGTAATCGACCACTCTAAACACCTTCACGCCGACCCTATTCTGGAAGCGATTTTAGTTGAAATAGAGGCTGACCAATTCGTTGCAGGTAACGTGATTCACGACCACCCAATGGAAGTCAGAATCAATTGGATTATGCAGTCTGCTGATGGGATTTCAAGCGGAGATAATTTAGCTACTGATATGAATGGAGCCTGGAGTTTCGATATTTATGTTGAAGACCGAAGTGAAAATATTTCGATAACCTTCAGGGCACATAATCTGCCAGAAGATACTTGGTCTGATAATCTGACTATCACAATCGAAGCAGAAGAAATTCCTGATGACAATTCTGGTGATGATTCCGGTATTACTGATGACAATGAAACCGATGGGTCAGATAATAACACCGGAGATACAGGCAATGAAACTGATAATGGTGGCAATCAGACTGGTGAAAACACACCACCTGCGTGCGATGCAGGTCAGGATATGACTACTGATGTGAATGAACTGGTATATCTTGATGCCAGCAACTCTGCCGATGTAGATGGCGATTCACTACAGAATCCTTCTTGGCAAATTCTTGAAAGGCCGGAGAACTCATCAGCTGTGGTCGTAAATCCATCGAATTTAGTCGCTGAATTTACCCCTGATGTGATTGGCAACTTCACACTCGAATTTTACGTTGATGATGGTGAAGACTTTTGTAAAGATACGATTATTTTAGAAGCGGTAATCACTACTCCATCAATAACTCCTTTCACAGTTTCACAAGTGCTTACTAAGGATACTGCAATGACAGATATTACTTTCTCCAGCGAAGGTGGTCATATTGAAACGTGGGCCATCTCACCTGATTTACCGACTGGTTTGGACTTTGATTTAGAACACGGAAGAATCAGTGGAACTGCTTCTGATGTCATGGAAGAAACAACATACATTGTTTATGCCAATAATTCTGCAGGTTCTGGAACTGCTAGTGTGACATTGAGCGTAATTGAATTAGGATATGATGCAACAGATTTAGCACAGTTCTGGATGGATTTCTTCCAGTGCCAGACTGCGGATGATCGACCAAGTGTTGACGATTTAGATACAAATGGCGATGACAACTTCCAATGTGAAGTATCGATAACACTCAACGAAACTCATTTGATAATAACTACAAACGGCATACCAAATCACGATTTCGAATCAATGTTGGCTTGCACTCAAGGCGGTGACTGTACATCTGAACAAAACTATGTTTGGTCTATTCCTCGCACACCAACAAATGACACCACAGGGGGTCACAATAGTGCGGATTGCCCAGAAACAAATGGCGATTATGAGTGTGCTCCTGCACGAGGATCGATTGCTGTTGCGATTAATGGCGTTCCGCTATATGGGCCTGAAGACGGCCCAGGTGGAGATGCAGTTGCGGCAGAACACGGGGCATTTGTAGAAGACAGACAGCCAATCGACCTAGGTATTTGTCATGGTCACAATGCAATGGGCGGGACTTACCATTATCATGCAGATTCAAATTGCATGCACTGGCATCCTAAAGATGGTGAAAATATCAAAGATGATTACGATATGTCGAATCCTCAAGTTATTGCACAAAATACCTACGACGGTAATCATTCACAAGTAATCGGTGTAGCATATGATGGATATCCAATCTATGGGTTCTGGGGCTATGATAATGAGATGAATATTGTAGAGATGAAGAGCTCTTATGAATTGAAGGATGGAGAAACTGGCTACAATGGAATTGACGATTATCAATACACGGAAGGTCTTGGTCATCTAGATGTGTGCAATGGTCACTTCGGACCAACACCTGATTTCCCTCAAGGAATCTATCATTACCATACCACTATGCAAAATGGAGATGGTGACATGGGATTCCCTTACTTTTTGATCTGTTACCACGGTGAAGCAGATATGACTAGCAATGGTGGAAATGGTAACGGTGGAGGCGGAGGAGATGACCCTTGCGCTGGTCACGGAGATACTTGGGGGCCGGGAATTGGCCCCCCTCCTGATGGTTGTGGCGGCGGTCAAGGAGGGCAAGCCGAAATTTCAGTTATCGACAATTGGAGTTTTGACCCTATGGCACTGCTAATTATCGGCCTTTGTGGCGCTACTGCATGGTCGCTTCGGCGCAAGTAGATTCACCCGTAGGGTGACTCCCTTAGGGTACAATGAGTGCAAAACCGTTTAACACCCAAGCGCAGACGGTAATTCGGTGCGCATGCTAAAAACTCGATTTGTTCCTGTCCTCGTGCTATTTTTGATGCTGTCTTCAGGCCTCCCTGTTGTAGAGTTTGAAACTCTAGAAGAAGAGGCTGTTTCTAAGCAGGTTCCTGCAAATTTGGAGAGCTACAATTTGTATCTTGACGAAGAGGGAGACTCTGGCGGGGATGGTGCAATCACCACAATGGAGCCTGAAGGGGCTCACAAGGAAGCAAGCGTGCTTTCCGGAGTTGAATTCCGCTCTGATGACCTGATTAGCGACATCACAATTTATGGTGAAGGAAGTGCAACTGAGATCCACTTGTACATCTATCTTCAATTCAAGGGTCAAGAAGGTTCGACTTCTGACCTGACATTTACTCTAAATGCAGTAGGAGGCTCAACATATACCGAAACAATGAGTCTTGATGACCCCTGTAATAGTGGCTTATTCAACAGTGATTGTTCTTGGACATTGAATGAAGTATTCTTCGATGTACCTGAAGATGGATTTGTTGTGGAGCAAGGCGCTCAATTACGCCTACAAATCGATGGTTCAGCATCTTGCGAAGGCCAAGGCGGAATTGGACAATCTGGAGATTGTGAAGTGCTGGTAGCTTACGGTGACGTTGAGCAGACCAATGGTTTCTCACGACTAACCATGAAAGCAAATGCACTAGCAGATTCCAGTGTTAGAGTACATTCTTCAGGAGGAATCTGGACTGACGCTGAGCAATTAGAATGGTCGCCTAACCATCGTCCAGAATTCAGGACTATACAATTCTCAGTCGATGTTCGCGATGCATTTGGAAGAGATGATATCCAATCGGTAAGTTTGGTTTTGTCTACCCCTTCAGGCACTAATACTGTTTTCGACAAAGAGTTTGAAGACGACGATCTAAGGTTAGACAATAATGGATTAGTAGGGAATTACACCTGGACTTATGATGCGGGAATTGCAGCAGGTGAATATCCATTGCAACTAGAAATTACCGATGTTCAAGGCCACACTGTAGTATACAGCCATCAAGGTCTAGAGTTCTTAGAATATGGAATGTATCTCTCCCTCCCTACTGAACAGGCAGATATTGTGCTAATTGCGCCTGGTCAAATAAGCAGCGTAGAATTCATGGTGGAACACACTGGGTCTGCAGGTATTGAAATGGAAGTTGAATTCGAATTGTTCACCTCTTTGCCAGGCACTTGGTCCGACCCTAATTGGGACCAGCCAGCTGGTTATTCTCTGAATGGTGGTGGTTCCTTCAAGATAGCAACTCTATCCATCGAGGCACCAGATGGTGACCTTTCTACAGCGCCAGAAAGAATTGAAGTCTGGGCAAGAGGATTTGTTGAGAATGAAGACAATATTCGGGAAGAAGTAGTAATCGAGAAAATGGTTCTTGATGTCGATGAAGTTGGTGTGTTTGCNCCTCCACGACTCAACGTTTACGAAGATGTGGACCATCAAATGCAAATTGCCGATTCCAATAGGCCAGAAGCATTCGATTCCACACTTTCCCACTACATCGATTCAGATGAGATTGGAGAATTTTACATCGATGTATTCAATGCAGGATTCGACACTGATACTTACAGATTGAAGGTAGAGGATATGCCAAGTTCAAGTTGGATGTACAAGTTCTATGANAATGACACCGGCTCTGAATTAGTTACTGAAGGGATTTATGCTGTAACNCCTAGTATCGGTTCTCACGAAATACTTTCAGTTGTCATGAAGATATTCCCGCCAACATCAAGAGATGATGTTGATATTGGGCTGGTTTCTGTTAATTGTTTCAGTGCTGGTGATGACCAACTAAGTTCAATGGCTGCGTTTACAGTTCACCGNACATTCGGTATTTTAGCAGAAGTAATTGCAGACTCAGATGGACAAGACATTGGAAGCGTAGGGCCTGTAGCTCCCGGTTCAGAGGTTTCTTTTGATATTAGAGTCACAGATAGTACAGATGAAACAACACAGAATACTTGGAGGCTAATCTCTCCTGATAAATTATCCAAGAATACNGATATCGATCCATCTTACGGAACTTGGGATTACACAATGAAGGATGACAATGGTAGCGAGATAGTTGCTATTAGATTAATGCCAGGAAATTCNGGCGATGTCGAAGTAAAAATCAATATGCGAGATCAAGTACTTGCAGGTAACCATACAATCTATCTTCGTGTAACAGAAGAAGTATCTGANGGTGAGCCTAGGTACTTCGATTTNCCATTAGAGATTCGTGTNGAGGAAGAAGTGAAACCNGGACGNATTTTCGTTGAAAGAGTTACACAANTAACNCCGTTTTTGCCNGGNTCTGAACAGGATGTNGACTTCCGTGTTGAAAANTCTAACAATGTCGTTCTAGACATCATTATTTCAGCACAGAGCCTTCCAAACGGCTGGACTGCAAGTTTCTCNACTAGCGGTTCACCTCAACAAGGAAACACAATTTTGCTGGAAATACCTGCATTTAGCACAAGTGAGTTNACTCTGATTTTGAAGGCATCTGAAGATGCAGTTGCTGGAAAAGATGCAATCGTAGAATTATCGGTTGANCCTCTTGACAGCGAAGTAAGTACNTCCCATCTGAAGCAAACTCCAAAGTTCACTTTCACAACAACCTGTGAGGGTACAGATTGTCTAATCAATGCGGCTCTCGACTTTGAGAACCCTCAAACNGTTGGACTGTATGTTGGAATATTGTTAGTTATCTTCCTNGCAGTATATCGNAGAGGACAAACTTCAGCACGTGAATTTGCAGANTTNGAGGAAGAAGAACAAAGCCTCGAAGAAATGAGTAATGAATTGAAAGATATTCCGGATGTTGTCATGAGTGANGAAGATCTTGATGATGATTTAGAATTGCTTGATGAACTCGAAGATTTAGANTAATCCAGANGTTAAATTCGANGTTATTCTCCCCGTAGGGGAGAGTTTTACGATGAATTATGTATGAACAATGTTCCATTTCCCTTAATAGCCTTGTAACCAACGGTAGTTTGGTGTCAGTATTGCGTATGTCCTCCGTCCATTCGTCAGCGCGTCCCAAACTCATTAGAGAGTTGGATCAAAAGAAGCTCAAGTCATTCGGACTTGCTATGCTAATGTTGTTCTCGACTATCGCGACAATAGAGTTCGTATCTTTCACNGCTTTAGCCGCTACAGACCAAGACGGAGATGGTCTGACATATGGGCTTGAGTACCTCATTAACACCCAGCCAAACGACTGGGATTCAGACAATGACCAACTGCCTGATGGATGGGAGTGGCAATATGGTTTAGACCCACTTTCTAGTAGTAATTCNGATGGTGCTATCGGAGANCCTGACGGAGATGGATTCTCTAATCTTCAAGAATATAATTATGGCCAGCCCTCAAATTGGGACCTTTCTTCTACGACATCAACCCTCGATAACGGTGTTTGGTGGAATGGAACCGTTCCTGTCAACAACTGGGACGAAGAGAATGCAATGCAATACAACCAGTTGGCTTGTGGAGATGCGGGTTCTGATGGAACTGGAAATGTGATTCTTTGTGATGAAGACCCAGTAGGNAATATCTGTACTGATGGTTTTGATAATGACAAAGACGGCATGGTTGATTCTGCTGACAATGACTTTGATGGNGATGCAGATTGTGCCTCTGATGATGANGACGGNGACGGAATTGCCGATGAAGACCCACAAGGATGGGACACAGATGGTGACGGAATGCCAGATGGTTGGGAAGCATCAAACGGTCTGAATGCAACTTCTGCATCTAATGCCGATGGTGCAAACGGCGACCCAGACGGTGATGGCCTGATTAATATCTATGAATATATCAATCCTTCATGGACAACAACATGTGGTGGACAACCATGTTACAGGCCTGGTCCAACAGGCTCCTTCACCGAAACAACATCCCCTTGTTCTCCTCACCTTGGTATCGGTCCTGGCGGTTGTGCTACTCTAACTGCTGAGACAGATGGAATAACCACTACCAATCCTCTTGATTCAGATACAGACAATGATGGATTGAATGACTCTTATGAAGCACTGACACTTCTTACAGACCCTACTAACTCCGATACCGATGGAGATGGAATCAATGACGGAACTGAAATAAATGGCCAATATGGTACTCCTGCCCAAGCAAGTGACCCTCGTGACAATAATACTGATGACGATGCATTTGACGATGGTGATGAAGACCTGAATGGCAATGGTATCGTAGATGCAAATGAGACCGACCCTACCCGCAGAGAAGACTCAGGTGATTTCGATAACGACGGTTTGGAGAACTGGCAAGAGAACCTTTCATGTTCTGCTTGGAATATTGCAGATACTGACTATGGTGGCGTAAACGACGGTGATGAATCCAACGTTTCGCATGGAACAGACCCGTGTGACTCATTGATTAATTTTAGTTCGACAATTGTTTCATTCAATTCAGGTTCAAGCCAACTAACCTTGACTGATGGTTCAGGATTCAACCCAGGAGGTGGTGTAGCATTCTACAATAGTTCTGGAACGTATACTCAATTTTTGTATGCCNCTGTTGTAAATGATGTAATGCAGGGAGTATTTGCAACTCCTCCTTCNGGTGCAGTAGCAGAGAGTAGAAACAACTCTTGGTGTCACGACATTTCTGTTGGCTCTTTCCCTAGTTATTGTGATGACGATTATTCTGATTCCGATGGTGATGGATTAGCTGATTGGGAAGAAACTCTTGGCGTATTCGGCTTTTTCTCAAACCCAACTCTTGCAGATACAGATAGCGATGGAGTCAATGATTTCGACGAGGTTTTCGCTGGAACAGATCCACTNCAACCNTGNGANAATACANTGGATGATGACGGNGANGGTCTGAACAATTATTTCGAAACAACCACTGGTTGTGATAACTCTTGGATAGGAATCACTAACGGTAGCCAAGATATTTGGGTAACTGAAGTCGACAATATCGATACNGATGCTGGCGGAGTTAACGATAAGCAAGAATACTTCGACTCGACTAACCCTGAAAACGACCCAACTGATGACATAATGCCTGAGGATTATGATGGCGATGGAATACCAGATGCAATTGAGAATCAAACAGGTACCGACTGGAGAAACCCAGATACAGACGGCGGAGGAATGCTTGATGGGGATGAATGTCCGCAGCAATTCTGGTTNACTAATTGTCAAGGGTCACCTTTCGACCCTTGGGACCCTAGCGATGANGTCAATCAAAACGATGTGATATTTTGGGCTAACAATACTAGNGGNGTAGTNGACTTGAACAGGCAACACCTTTGGAGAGTACACACNTANGATTTCTACACTGGNGCNGCATATGGTCTTGAATTGAATTCNCANCCTGCTCAAGAGATATCNGTNCCTTACACAAACACTACTCATCTTGCNTCTTCTAATTATGCNAATGACACAATTTCTTGGAANATTGATTATTCNAATCCAATNATGTCTGGAGCNGCTCCNATGTCGGCTTACCAGTACAATATCACNTTCTGGTCTGACGCCTCATTGACNATGTCNAGGACTAATGATACTCATTCTTATNCTGTAACANGNGGATTACTAGACTCTATGTGGGTTGAAGAGCATGAATATTGGTTTGATTGGTCAACATTGTCGGCTAACACTATCGCAGGCTCTAATTCATCCTACGAAACAATACTGCCTTCTCAGTTCTCGAATCTATCTCTTCCAGAGTCACTTGTTCTGAATCTGACTAACGAAGTCATAAGTTCTGCAGGTGCAACAGATGCTTATTCCAAGGCTGATGCGATTGCAACTTTCCTCAAAGATGGAAATGCAACTTACGAATTCAAGCGTAATTACAATGGTAGCGGATCCGCTCCTGAAGCAGATGTTACCTATGAGATTCTCAACCGTGCTAAAGAAGGTACATGTTCTGAATTCACTACCGTTTTCGTTACAATGGCTCGTGCAGCAGGTTTGCCTGCTAGATTCGTTACTGGTTACCAAGGAGGAACTTGGACTGGCAATGGATACGAGGTATATGGTGCCGACTTAGCGCAATGGGGCGAAGTTCGCCTCGAAATGAGTGCAAGTAGCGGTGGAGATGACCTTGGGTGGATACCTTTCGATGCATGTCCTGAACCTGAAGAAATTGAAATTGTAAATCTAACATGGTCTCCTACATCATATGACAGAGACGGTACAACTGATGTTGCCGTATCTGGAGTTCTACAATTTACTGAAAATTCAACTGCAATTCCAGATATCACATTAATTGGATTCGTTGTTAGTGTCGATGACGTAGGGAATGTTCCAGGTTCAGCAGCATCTGCAGGTAATTTGTTTGGAACAATTACTACAGATGCAAATGGTTCATTCTCAATGAATGGAACAATGACTTCACCAGCCAACCCTGGTTATGCAAGTATAGTTCTCGAACATATCCAAAGCGGGTATGTCTCTCATGCAGGTATTGATTTGGGAGTATTCATCAACATGACAGATGATTCCAACATCACACATAGCGAGCCAGGACCTGCAGACCAACCAGTTCTTGGTGCAGGTGCCACTACTGTCCTCAAAGGCCAACTATTGTTTGAAAATAATGAAACATCGGGTGCTGATCAAATTGGACCTCTAACAGTTTGGCTTGATTTCGTCTCCTCAGAAGATGGTGCAACAAACCTGTCTGGAACAGTCGGACCAAGCGGTGTTTGGGAAATCAACGTCACATTAGATGAATTGGAAACAAAAACAAACATCTCTGCGACTTTAGGGTTTAGTGGATGGCAAGATGCCTCACAGTCTGTTGGTGGACCTCAATTCCATCTAAGACCTAGCACTCACTCTATCACTTTAGATATCAGGGATGCGCCTAATTTGACTGCGGTTATTGAAGGACCTGGAGTAAATAAATCAATACTTCAAGTGGATAATTTCGTTTACATTAACGGAACTGCTCTGTCCTTCGGAGCATCTCCTTCCGCTCTATCAGGAAACCTATCTTTCGGAATGAGAGAATTAGATGGTGGCGGCACATTTGTTGAATTATTCAATCAATCAATAAATGGGGCATTTTCAATAACTCATAAACTCGACATCAATGATACCACAGTTAAGGCTGGTGGAATTGAATTGTCTTTGGTATTCCATCCTGATAGTTTGAACGCTACGGATTCACAGAATACTTCAGGTAGTCCTTGGTGGTTAGAGGGTCTATTGTTCCTTGAATTACAGGCCCAGCCTCAATTACGAGGTAATGAGGTTGCAATTATCGTACAGGTTACCGACCACCTTGGTGGTCAATTAGATCTAAATTTGACAGGTAACTTCACCTTTGACTTTAACGGCACTCTCGTAAACACTACTTCAGACCCAGGTTCGAGTACACTCTCGCCTACCTTCTCTACAAATGCAAATCTATTTGCTGGAGATTATCCGTTTGATATGGCGTTTGACGGTAATCGTTACTTCCAGGCAGCGGGTAACAATTCTCTGTTAAGGATCAAGGGGACTGTTGACATAACGGTCTCAGTGATCGATGATTGGACATATCGTGGTAACACGACTTGGTTGATTGGAGACATAACAGATGCGGTTCACAATACGGCTGTTTTAGATAATGAATCTATGATAATCGTCACACTTCTTACAGAGAATGGACCTATCGACTTAGGAAGCGGTATGCTGAACAATTCAACTGGAGCCTACAATATTACAATTACAGCGCCTATGAATCTTCCATCTGGAGTTTATGATATTGAAGTTATGACCGATTTCGATTCACCTGCTCAGATTGGCGGTGCGTATTTCCAGTGGGTGGATAATGCTGTACCTCCTGCTTTGCCTCAAATACCTTCGACTACTTGGGGTATTGAATCAGATGTTGTTTTGAGCTCACCAGTAGGGGCTCCTCCTGAAATTATTGCTGTGATGAATAGCAATGTGGATATTGGGGTGCGAGTTGGAGATATTGCTGATGATTCAAATGTTAGTGGTGCTCAAGTCAATTACATCCTAGATTACGGTGGAGCAAACATTTCGATAGGTAGCGCCACCACTGGTGCAGATGGAAATGCCTCTCTACAATGGACAGTAACCGGCGTAGACCCTGGTAAGTACCTCTTGCGAATGGAAGTATTAGATGACTTAACATCTCCAAAAACAAGCGGAGCAACTAGGCATCGAGGTAACTTTACTGATACCAATATCACCGTTCAAGTCCCATCAAACATCAGAGTTGATTCGATTCCATCAACTATTACAGCTGGACTTAATTTCCAAGTCATCGGTCAAGTTGAAGATGGTGATAATGCAAGCAGAAATCTAACCTCTTCGGTAGCATTAGAGATGTTCTGGCTCGATNATCCTGATGAGAAATTAGTCAATGGAGTTTACACTGCAGTGAATGGAAGTTTCAATTATTCAGTTCCTACTGACGTACTTAGCAACGGTACACTTCGTGGCGCTAGAACATTCATAATTTCAGTAGTTGAAGGTTCTTCACCGTTCTACTTNACNGATACTAGCAATCATTCNATATTGGTTCAAGGTGTTACTGTCTTTGAAAGCATCCAGCCTCTAAACCCGATAATTGTCAACCGTGGAGAGGATGTTAACATGACATTGCAAATGGTTGAATCATCCAATATGTTCCAGCCTCTAGAGAATTATACAATAGATGTGCAATTTGATGANACATGGCTTACATCAAACACNACTGATGCTCAAGGAAGAACTAGTTTCTCTCACAANGTACCTTTCGACCAGCCTTTGGGATTGATAACAATATCATTCTATTACAACGGTAGCTTTGACTTGTTGCCACACCAAAGAAATATTTCGACTGTGACTATTCGTTCTCTAACNATACTTGTCGTTGATCCAATTGTAGCCAACCCGATAGCGGGTGAAGCATTTACAATTACAGGNTCGATTGAGAGCGATAACGGAAGTGGACTACAACTGCGAGATGGCTCANCATTGACTGCGAGTATATTGTTCATGATCGATGATGAGCCAACTGGTTTCACACTGTCCAATGGACAGGTGCAAGCGAATGGCACTTGGTCTGCAACAATTGCCTTGGGTTCAAGTTTCAGNGCAGGNACNCACNTNGCTGANGCACAATANATTCCTTCAGTGAATTANTACNTAGGTTCCAGTGCGAATCAATCCTTNGATAGTCGNGGTTTCACGACATTAACTTTCGTGAAACCTACTCTTGATGGCGTGAATCAACCTTCGCTTAATGATAGAACTGATAGGGGAGATGATGTAAATGCTAGATTGCTATTAATTGACAATACGGGTGCCCCAGTNGTAGGTGTACAAGTAACAGTCATGATTAACGAAACTCTAGTTTCNGTTACAGGAACATCTGATGCTTCAGGTNTAATCGATGTAAATCTGACAACNCCTGCNGANCTTGCAGTTGGNTTCCANAATCTAGATGCTGAGTTTACTGGCACTCCNGGTACCACTGGTTTGATTGGAGATACTGCAAGAGTAATGTTCGTAGTNTTAGNNCAGACNGAGATGAACATTACTGAAAGNTCNGCNACAATNACCGCNGGTGANGTNCTTTATGTCAACGGAACACTACTAGATGATNTAGGNAATTCACTACANATTAATGGTAACGATTCGATTGCAGTTGTTTACTTGCTTGTNGATGGNGTTCCAGTTTCTAGNGTTCAATCTAATGCNGGAGATGGAATGTTCATGTTTGCATGGACATCACCTGAGAACATAGCNGCNGGNTCTCACAATATACAAGTGAGTTTCACTGGCGGAAGAGATTGGGTTAACCCAATTGGTGAAGGTGACAGTGCAAACCCTGAATTCTATCACCCAAGTTCGGATTCTGTCAATTTCACGGTTGCAGTGCCTACTAAGATTCTGCTCCTAACACCTGGCGGACAAGTGGACCGCGAAGATACATTAAATGTTCAAGGAAGATTATTGGATATCGTTGATAATCCACTGGAGGGCCAAATAATCGAAATCTGGTTAGGTGGCGTTTTCTTGACAAATGTCACTACTAGCGCAGACGGTTCGTTTACTGCAGTACATCCTGTACCTGCTGATGCTGAATTAGGTCCAGTCTTATTGGAGACTAGATTTACAGGCTCTACTGGATATTTACCATCGAGCAATAATGGAACTTGGAATATTTATTCAAAGATATTTGTGCAAGTCAACATTGAAGATCCATTGGCAGTAGAGCAGATGACTACAGTTGATGGTTTCGTTGGAGACAACCAACTGACGCCTCTAGCCAACATGGTTGTGCTTGTTTCAATAGAGGGTATATCGATTGGTAATGCGACTACCGATGAAAATGGAAACTTCAGTTTCGATTGGCAAGTTCCTAACATCTTTACAGATGGAACACACACAGTAGTTGCAGATGTACCTGCTCAAGGATGGTATAGAGCAGGCCAAGGTAACACTACTTTCTTCTTAGCACACCGCACAGGAATAACTGTTGATATTGTAGATAATGATGCAACTAGGGATGATTTCTGGGAAATCTCTGGAACGTTGTATGATTTGGATACTGCATTGAATGACGGTTTACCAGGTGAGACAATTTACATCTTCCTGAATGGTGCCCAAGTTGGATATGCTACCACTTCGATTAGTGGTGAGTTTACTGCTTCAATTAGAGCGGATTCTTCCTATGACAGAGGTACGCACACAATGACTTTCGCTTTCGATGGAAGTACGGGTCACCTGCCTGTCCAATCTAATCAAACGGTAGTTGTTTGGGCAGATGTTACAGTTCACATAGACACGTTCACTCGTACAGTTGTTCGTGGCGACAGTGTTGATGACAGAATTGAGATGACCGGTCGTGTTACTGAAATCGGTGGTCAAGGTGTAATGATTGATGGTGCTACACTAGTTCTGGGCGAAGGCGTCAATTGTGGAACTAGCGGCGTAGAGAGCCGATGTATCAATGTTGAAAGTATCACTTGGAACGGTGGTACATACAAGATTGTGGCTACAGCTCCTTCTTGGATGACTCCAGGTACAGTCTCATTGAACCTCCAAACACCTGAGAATTCATCTCTTTACCTAAGGTCTGGAAATTCATGGACAGACTACATCTCGGTTACTATTGATTTGAAAGATCCACTTAACGCAGTTGACATTGAGCCAATTGTTGAAGATGAGCAAGAAGTTGTGATGGGTGAGATTGAATTGATAGCTTTGGATACAGATGAAGGTGTTGAAGGAATTGCGATTTCGATATACCTCGATGATTCTAACGGAACAAGATTAGATGAAGTAGTCGTAGTAACAGATTCAGATGGTATTGCCGAATTTGAATTCAATGCTGAGCCACCTTATGGTGACTATAAGGAGTATGGAGAGGTTTCACTTAGAATGTCAATTTCAAGTAATGGAATTATTTCTGAAGGTTCACTTACTGAGTTTAACACCGCGTATAACAGTGGAATAACTCCTAGTTATTCCTTCGCTGATGATGATAGTGGAGTTCCTTGGTGGATGTATTTGATTGCCGTATTGCTGATTGGTGCAGGCGCAGCATTCGTAATCATGAGAAGGAGATCTGCTGAAGCATCAAAGGAAATCGCAGACATATTCTCCTACACTGCAGAATTATTAGCAGCAGGCGATTCGATGCGTGAGGCTATTTTCCAATGCTATGAAAGTCTGGTTCACATATTGATGGGACGTGGATTCCTGCGCCGTGATTTCGAAACTGTTAGAGAGTTCGAAATGGCTATTCGTGCAGCATTGCCACAACTTTCAGATGAATCATTGAATGCTCTAGATTCTATCTTCGAAGAAGCGAGATACAGTCGACACGAGATGTCTGAGTCCCACAAGGCTAATGCTCAAGAAGCATTGACAAGAGTAGTCAATGAAGTTAACCAGTTTAGCGATATACCGAATAGGTGATTACCAACTAAGGTCNAGAACTCCACCCTTTAGNGTGGCTTTGATGGAATCAATATCTGCNGGNAGTGGTAGGTTTCTGACAAAGTTTTCACCTACGCGNANTTTGAGAATNCTATGTCCNTCGATNTCTCCTTTNGCTAAATCGATNGATGATGNATCNGCNCCNNGGAGAGGNATTGTTAATCCATTAGTGTGACGCTTACCATTTAATTCGTCNANAATCCAGTTCAACCTACGTTCAGGTGCAATTTCTGCCATGTGTGATTCNGGNATTTCTCCAGAAGAAACTAGCATCATNGTNTGNCGATCACGAACTTCGTTTAGGTGGTCACCTGATATCTCAAATGCAGCATGTAATTCACTTGGAGATGCNTCAAGTCCGTCNGTAACAACTTCNATTTCTACCTGCTCCCANTCTTCCATGTTTTAACCCTCCANNGACGGGACATATTGAACCTTTAGATATCGGCCTCNCGCTTTACCTTCGAGAAGAAGCGCTTNGCAAATCTCCCAGTACCATCTGCATTTGACACTTGATTCATCCTTATGTCTGCNGGATAACACATAGAATATGTCCTTTCAGCATTCCTTCTATCAAGTAAAACAATCAGTGCNCTGTCNCCCATTGCTCTTATTGGTCGACCCATNGCTTGTAAAATCGAATTGATTGCTGGTTGTGAATTTGCATATCTCCAGTGATTACTCGGNCCAAATTTATCNTTGATGTATCCTCCTAATGATTTTTGGAATACAGATGGTGGNGCATTTGGTATTCCCACGCACCCTACAGCGTCTAGAATTCCACCTGCNTAATCAATCCCTTCNGANAATTTACCATTGAAAACACCTGCTAGAAGAATCGGTCTTCCAATTTTAGGGGCTTCTTCCAAATCGACCATCAANGCACCNATGTCNTTCTTAGTCCANGTTCTAGNTTCAACCATTTTCTTAACNCCNGGTATGTGTATTGTTTCAAATATCTCATTCAGGANACTGTATGATGGNACGAATATNGCTACATTACCNGGNGTGTTCTGTACAAGCCNGTAAATGTGNTCTCTGATTTTTTGAGTATTATCNGCTCCTCTTTCTCGGTACAATGTAGTCACGTCNCTNGCTACNACNATTGGTCTTCNTTCTTTGGCGAANGGTGANGGGTGAATNGATTCCCCTCTCTCNGATTTNTCAAGACCCAAGAGGTCTGCGAACATATGCGGTGGGTCCAATGTTCCNGACATCAGTATNGANCCNGCNGTTCTTTCAAAAATAGGTCCGGCNACCAAACCTGCATCCAATAGGTGAGATACAATTCGTCCATCTTTACCTTCACCTTCGAANACTAAACACAAAGCAGGTCCGCTTCCAAACCTAGCAAGTACGTCTATCAGGTGTGCGAGTAGGTGTGCAGATGGCTCATTGTCTCCATCTTCATCGATATCNACTTCATTGGTTTCCAATAAATGTTTGAACATTTGNATTCTGATCTTCTTNTCNGGTGTTACCAGTGAATTTTCNCCNCCNGTCAGTGTTGCCTGATTCGCAACNGCCTTNACCGCATCAAACGATTCATTGAGCCATGATAGAACATCTTCAGCCTCAATCAACATCTCATCNCTATCTTTGAGTTCAGAGACCATTCTTTTGAATTCACGAACCAGTACTAATCTGAACTCTTTACAAACTGCAAGACTCCAAGATTTCAACATTATAGATTCGTTCATATCTCCACTTATCTGAGCAATTCTTTGCATGTTTCCAAGATGTTCTTCAATCTCACTTGCCGCATTTCTAACCATGGTGGGTGTTAGTCTACGTTGCATCCCCATGCGAACNCNATCNGGNAAGTTATGTGCTTCATCAACGATTACTATCAAGTCATCAAGGCGCAAATCCATCGCCTTAAGNGATGCATTTCTTACCTCTTCAATGAACAAATGATTGTAATCACAAACTATCACTTGTGCTTCTTTTGCNGCATTTCTTGCCGCTTTCCATGGGCANGTTTGCTTCTTTTCCCCATTNTCCATGTGNGTTTTGCTAATCTCAACTAACTCATCAACGTGTAATGGGTCAGATAGAATTCTCTTTTCAAANCCAGGNGCATTNGTCAACCANGGTCTACATTGCTTATTCTGACGATGCTTAGANCACATCAAAGAAAAACTAGCACCTCGATTGCCTGCAAATGGTTCGACACACATTCCAGATTGNCCAATCATNTCNACAAGAGTAATTTTTTGCTCACCACGTAACTCATTAATTCGTCTAACAGTGTCAACTACAATTCTATGTTGACTTTGTCTTGGGGTGAGGAACATTATGGTTTTNCGTTCTTCAGAAGAGTTCGCAATTTCTAGAGCAGCTGCAAGTGCAGCGGCTGTTTTTCCAATNCCAGTCGGTGCGCTTGCTAGGTGAGCAGCGCCCTTTTGNAAAGTGTCAATACANGCAGCAATCATTTCTGCTTGACCTTCTCTAGGTGTTGGATGAGCCAACCAAGAGTGCCCGGCTTGCTCACGCATAAATCGATTACTTCGTCGAAGGTATTTGAGGTTGAGGTTGTTTGTTACGCGGTTGCACCGTTTGAATAATTTGCACCCGGATGTGGGGTCCGGGTGCGTGTGGAACTAATCCTGCCTAACAAGCAGGATCGGAATCGGAGCCCCCCTGGTCACCCAGGGGGACGTTTGTTGGGTTGCCAGTTTGTGCTAATTTAGCACGTAGACGCAGTGCAGCGAAGCCGATGTTAACTGGCATAGTAACATCGGTTCGGAAGGTGGGAGTACGGTTGTTTCCAATTTCGTCCTCCCATCGCATTTTCCCATCCCCTCCATTATGTGGCTCTCACCCTGTTTTCACTCAGTGAACTCCTTGCGTCCTACAGTCTTGCTTCTGGCTTCTGCCAAGCCTTCAGCGAGAGTTTCATTCAGTGCCGCTTCTTCTTGTATCAGTCGGCGTATGTAATCCTGCAATCCTTGAGATGCAGCTTGTTCAGGACTAACTCCATGGAGTTCGTATAGATCTCCGAGCCTGCTCTTAATCGAGCGTCCTACTGGAATTGTAATTGTGTCCATGTCTGGAAGAAGAGGTTGTCCGTCTAGGTACAAACGGATTGCTGCTCTGATGACNTCACTTCNNTTTCNTGCTCCATCAAGNCCTATNCNNGCNTCGAGAAGNGCANTCTCTTCATCGGTNATTCGTAGTGANACNAGNGTNCTNNGGGTNGTCATCNGCGTTCCTCCGTACTTCATCCACACAACATCCGGTATATGAATGTATCACAGATGATTACGTTTTGACTTACAAATGATTACAATTACTTGTTTATTAGATTGACGACTAACACTCTACAATGGATAATTCGATTTCAGGAACTATCAGTTACCAAATTTGACGGGCAATCTTATCTCCAAAGTTGGTAATGCAGATGACAATACTCAAACGGTAAACCCCTGTAGGTCGTTTTATGGCACTCAAGGCAAGTCGTGGTCTGTACCTTTATCTCGAAGTTCTATCCACTGCATTAGGGGATGACATCGTTACTGATGATGAAGCATCGATTTTGAAAGTCTTGGCCATTGCCCTGGGGATGGATCCTTCCAACGTAGGAGATGCAATGGACGTAGCTAGAGGGGTAGACCCTTCTCCAATTACAAATCCAGAGGAATATTCGTCTCACCAAATTGGAGATGCTACCACTTACCAGGCAGCACTTGTTGCTGCTTTGGATGATGAAGTCATTACCGAGGAAGAATGGGCGATACTAGAACACCTGAGGGATTTGTTAGGAATCCAACCAGACCAACATGCACTAATCGAAGAAGCGATTAGAACAATGTCGGATTCAGATGCTAATGGTGAAAGAAGATTGGAGCGCCTTGAGCGTTTTAATACGGTCTGTCCCTTCTATTGAACCGATTACTAATGGTTGTGCAATCAACACTTGCCGAGGCAATGCTTGTAAAGGGTCTTTAGGTGGACCAGCCAACACAACTTGTGTTACTAGGTGCTAAAATGAGCATTATCCACGATATATTTGAGAGCGTCAAGAGAAGAGACCCGGGACAACCTGAATTCCATCAGGCTGTTTGGGAAGTTTTGGAATCACTAGAGCCAGTATTGGAAAAGCATCCTGAATTCATTGAAGCAGGAATCGTAGAGAGAATTGTAGAGCCAGAGAGACTTATTCATTTCAGAGTACCTTGGGTAGATGACAACGGTACAGTTCAGACAAACCGCGGTTTCAGAATCCAATTTAACAGTGCTATAGGTCCTTACAAAGGGGGATTGAGATTCCATCCATCAGTAAATGCTTCAATCTTGAAGTTCCTTGCATTTGAGCAGGTTTTCAAGAACAGTCTTACTACTCTACCTATGGGTGGAGGAAAAGGTGGTTCGGATTTCAATCCTAAGGGTAAGTCCGATGGAGAGGTAATGCGCTTTTGCCAGTCTTTCATGATGGAGTTGTGGAGACACATAGGTCACAATTGTGACGTTCCTGCAGGAGATATCGGAGTCGGCGGAAGAGAGATTGGTTACATGTTTGGAATGTTCAAGAGGTTACAGAACGATTTCCAAGCCGGTGTTCTAACCGGAAAAGGCCGCTCATATGGCGGTTCTCTAATTCGACCAGAAGCAACAGGATACGGTCTTGTTTACTTCGCTCGCGAGATGCTTGCTACAAAGGGCAAATCCTTCGAAGGTGCAACTGTTTCAATCAGTGGNAGCGGAAATGTAGCTCAATTTGCCTGTGAAAAGGTATTGGATNTAGGTGGAAAGCCAGTAACAATGTCGGATTCATCAGGATGGATTCATGACCCTGCTGGAATNGACCGTGAGAAACTTGCCTGGATAATGGATCTCAAGAATAANCGCCGTGGACGAATTAGCGAATATGCNGACAAGTTCGATGGAGTTTCNTTCAACAAGTCTGCACCAGAACCTGCAGTCAATGGATTATGGGGNGTTAACGTAGATGTTGCNCTTCCTTGTGCNACTCANAANGAAATCAACGGNGAAGAAGCAAAGATGCTTGTTGCNAANAANGTNATTGCAGTTGCNGAAGGCGCAAACATGCCTTGTACTCCTGAAGCAGTAACTGCNTTCCAAGAGGGTGGAATCCTATTCGCTCCNGGTAAAGCAAGTAACGCTGGTGGTGTAGCAACATCTGGTCTCGAAATGAGTCAGAACTCACTACGTCTTTCTTGGACTCGTGAAGAAGTCGATGAAAAGTTACGTGGCATCATGGTATCAATTCATGAGCAAGCTCATTCAACCGCAAAGGAGTATGGTCGCGAAGGTGACTATGTCTTTGGAGCAAACGTTGCAGGTTTCCTCAAGGTTGCCGAAGCAATGATGGCTCAAGGTGTAATTTGATTAGGCAATCATAGATTGCTAATTATTCTAATGTCGCTGAATTGTNTCAGCGGCGATTGAAAGCTTGCGGCGGTGGAGGAACGATTGGCCTTGNTGGCGCTCTGAATNNTTGAGGTGNAACAGGGGAGTTAGCNTANCCTTCCCAGATGTTTACTGGCTTGTTTTTACGCCTTCGNACAGCTTTAGTNCCNAGNATTGTTGCTAAAATAACAACTACTGTACCAAGGGTGTAAATCAGCAAATTCGACTCGAACATGACTCTAACTTGCTAAGTTAGTATATGAATGAGTGTTATTCACCATAAGAACTCAAATTGCGGTAGGAGCGACGTGTCCGTCCTTTTTGTCGTCTGGCTTTCGTACTCTAGACCAAACTCCTCCCATCAACTCATCATGGCATTTACCGCAATAATGGAAGCGACGATATGCCTCACGGAATGAATACGCCTTCTTTCCAGTGGCTACAAGATATCCTTCTGGTGAAAGGCGAGAGATGATTTCTCCTGCAGTTCCACATCCTGGATAATCGCAGACAGCGTCTCCTCCCATATTACCACCCTGAACTCCTTCTGACTTTAATGATTGTAATTTATCACGCCTCATCTTCAGTTTCCGGTGGCGTGATTACCAAGAGTGGAACATTTGCCTCAATAGATTGACCTTCTTCGCAGTGAATCTCAGTTACTGTTCCACCAACAGGGGCTTGGATTTCGTTTTGCATCTTCATCGCTTCTAGAATCATAACGACTTGGCCTTCTTCTACAACTTGGCCAATTTCTACTTCGACAGTTACTACCTTACCTGGTATGTTTGCACTAACCTTTCCGGATTTCTTGGATTTACCACCGGATGAACGTCTCTGCTTAGGAGCAGGTCCTGAATCTGGTACTGTGATTTCGAATCTTTCTCCTTGAACTGTGGCGATCCAATTTTCACCATCTTGTTCGAGTTCAACCTCAAACTCTTCACCGTTTACAATGACCTTTCGAGTTTCACTCATGATTTCACTTCCAAGGAGAGCGGGAACTTCTTTGATACATTACAGATGACATTCCCATATTCATCCGCCTGTGGTCTTGTGACCATGATTCACCATGCATTCTGCCGGCTTGCGAAGGGTCTTCACTGTTGTTTGTAACCGCCAACACAGCAGCGATAGCAGCCATCCTAAGTGTGTCAATATCTGCCATATTATCACTCACAATGGTATATTGCCGTGCTTTCTAGCAGGGCGTAATTCTTCCTTATCTAGTAACATTCCCAGAGCCTTACACAATCGATCTCTGGTTTGATTAGGTTCGATTACATCATCTAGATAACCCAAAGCAGCTGCTTTGTATGGGTTTGCGAAAGTCTCTTCGAAGTCTTCGATTAGTCGACCTCTCTCCCCTTCTGGGTCCCGAGCATTCTGAAGACGCTTTCGATGAATGATTTGTACGGCGCCTTCAGCACCCATTACTGCCAGTTCTGCACTTGGCCATGCAACGTTGTAGTCTCCTCGGATGTGCTTGGATGACATTACATCGTATGCTCCACCGTATGCCTTGCGTAGAATTACAGTCAGTTTAGGAACGGTTGCTTCAGCGTATGCGTAGAGTAATTTAGCACCATGCCTAATGATTCCACCCCATTCTTGGTTTGTTCCCGGAAGGAATCCAGGTACGTCTTCTAAGGTGATAAGAGGGATATTGAATGCATCACAGAACCTAACGAACCTTGCAGCTTTATCGCTTGCATCAATATCGAGACATCCTGCTAACATCTTTGGCTGGTTGGCAACAACTCCTACTGTAGAGCCATTAAGATGTCCAAATCCAACAACTATGTTCCCAGCCCAGTTTTCTTGAACTTCCAAAAATCCTCCATCATCAAGAATCTCAATTATGACATCTTTGACATCGTACGGTTTAGTAGGGTCTTCTGGAACTATTGAATCCAATTTGTCACAGATTCTGTTTGCTGGGTCACTAGTCTTCTTGACAGGTGGCTTTTCCATGTTATTCGATGGGAAGAAATCAACCAAATCTCTAGCTAAATCAATTGCGCTTTGGTCATCCTCTGCTGTGAAGTGAGATACTCCTGACTTACTGCCATGCGTACCTGCTCCTCCCAAATCTTCGAAGGAAACCTCTTCATTGGTAACGGTCTTGATTACCTCAGGACCTGTGATGAACATATGAGCGGTTTTGTCTACCATTATTACGAAGTCTGTAATTGCAGGTGAATATACTGCGCCTCCAGCACATGGNCCCATTATCACACTGATTTGTGGTACTACGCCACTTGCTCTTACATTTCTAAAGAAAATTTCAGCATATGANCCAAGACTTGCTACNCCTTCTTGGATTCTGGCNCCACCACTGTCGTTTAATCCAACAACTGGGCGNCCTGTTTTCAAAGCCATATCGAGGACCTTGCATATTTTGAGTCCGTGCATCTCNCCAAGACTTCCTCCATAAACNGTGAAATCTTGTGCGAAGGCGAAAATCTCTCTTCCATTGACGGTTCCATGACCTGTAACTACGCCNTCTCCNGGAATNANGTTCTTATCCATGTCAAAATCTCTACATCGGTGTTCNACCAANGCATCGATCTCTTGGAACGAACCTTCGTCAAGGAGCATTTCTANGCGNTCACGTGCCGTCATTTTGCCCTTATTATGCTGTGCGTCAACCCTTGCTTGGCCGCCGCCTGCTTCAACACGAGCCTTTCGTGCCCGCAGGTCCCGTAGTCTCTCGTCGGTACCCATCATGCCTTTCGCCAANCCGTGACAGNGTTAGNCCCTCCTTATTGCTTGTGTGAGCATTTCTACACCGCAACCGCTTCATAGACGCTCCTGCACACAGCCGAACATGGGAGAACGCCAGCGCATAGTAATCGCCAAACCCGGTCTTGACGGGCACGACCGCGGCGCTAAGGTTGTTGCACGTGCATTACGTGANGGAGGGCACGAAGTAATCTANACTGGATTACGAAGAACTCCTGACCAAATAGTTCGTACNGTCATGGATGAAGACGCACGTTTNATCGGGCTTTCATCACTTTCAGGAGCTCACAGCCACCTGTTNCCTAAAATTTGCAACCTTCTTCGTGANGCTGGATTGAACGATGTTGTCGTATTTGGNGGAGGNATAATNCCTGAAGATGACCGTGCNCCACTATTCGCCGCTGGTGTTCGTGCAATTTTTGGNCCAGGNACTCCTTCTGCCGAAATTTTAGAGTTTGTAGAATTCGCTTCACAAAGAGANTGTGGNGTGGGCTCTCAGGATGATTGGCACTGGGGTGAGTGATTGGACCGCAGGCAACTTGCTCGCGACCTCACCGCAATTGAAAATGGGGAATTACAAGTTGATGACCATCATGGTTTGATAGTTGCAATAACCGGACCTCCAGGAGTTGGTAAATCTTGTATTGTCGATGGGGTGTTACACCGATTAGCACCTAAACACAATATTGCGGTATTAGCAGTTGACCCAACCTCTCCTCTAAGCGGTGGTGCATTATTGGGGGACCGAATTAGATTAAGCGTTCTAGACGACTCATCAAAATCAGAATCCATCTATGTTAGAAGTATTGCAACCCGCTCTTCCAGCGGCTCTATTCCTTCTATAATTAAAGACCTTGCAAGCCACTTACTAGCAAATAACTTCGATTTAGTGCTAATCGAAACCGTTGGAGCAGGTCAATCTGAGATGCGTTGTGCAGCAGTGGCAAACCGAATAATCGTAATCGAGGGGCCTGCTCGAGGCGATGGTATTCAAGCAGAAAAAGCAGGCTTGCTCGAGTTGGCTGATTTAATTGTTGTAAACAAGAGTGATTTAGACGGTGCTGAGCGAGTGGTAAATGACTTAACAATCTCACTTTCACTTACCAATGACGCACCACCTATAATCCGAACAAGTGCAATTACTGGTGAGGGATTAGATGAATTATCCGATTTGATTCTTTCAGTAGAAGAAAGGAACTCCTCTAAGAGGGCTAGAGCTCGACAGCAATTGTTGATGGCGCATGAGAACAGAATTATCCGAAAACCTGCTTTCGACACCATTCTTGACCGCATGTCTGAAGAAGGGTTGAGTGTCAAAGATGCTTTGAGGGAACTAGATGAGTGAGCAGATCGAACTTACAGACCCGGTCGACCATTCCGTTGGTGGAATTTACGGTCACTTATTCAGAAGAGGCTTTCATATTGGTATGTCGATATTGCCATTTCTGTATTATGAATATGGAGAGGCGATTTCAGATGCCTTCTCAATGACCCGATTGCAGTTTGTTTCAGTGATGGTAATGGCCTTGGTATTAGGTGAAGCAATTCGTCTTAAATTAGGAATTACAATATTTGGTCAACGTGATTATGAGTCCAAACAAGTGAGCGCCCTTGCTTGGGGTGCATTCGCAATAGGAATCACGTTCTTGGTACTATCTGATTATCCCGAATTAGTATGGCCTTTGATGATATCATTGTCACTCGGTGACCCATTCATTGGAGAAGTGCGAAGAAAAGGATACGAGTCTCGAACAGTCTTTATCATCGGTTCAATCTTTATCTCCGGAATTTGGCTTGCATCTGGCTATCTAATTGATACACCATATTCACTTGCGATTCTAATGGGGCCGCTATGTGTGGCTGCAGAGTGGCCTAGGTTACGGTGGATAGATGATAACGCTACTATGTTGCTCATCCCATTATGTGCGGCAATTATGATACTACCTTGGTTATGAGACCATTATGTTGAAATGTCGCTTAGACACGCCAACAGATAGGTGAGACCTCATGAGTGATGAAGAAACCTCCAACGACCCTCCTCAAAGCGTCTACTTGATGACATTTTTACTGTCGTTCGTAATCCTGATGGTTACTATGTTTGTATACCCACTTTGGTGAGTTGCTGGCGGCAATAAAGCAAGGGCTCTTGAATGACATGCTCTAGGCTTGGCTATGTGTGGCATAGGTGGCATGCTTGGTCAGCCCGACCCAGCGATATTGTCACGTATGATTGACTTGATGCGCCATCGAGGTCCTGATGGCGATGGAATCTTTTTTGACGATAATTGTGGTTTAGCGCATGCAAGATTAGCAATTTTGGACGTAGTTGGCTCTCCACAACCGCTACACGGACCTGGTAAAGTCGCTGTTGTTAATGGTGAAATTTACAATCACCTTTCACTAAAGAGCTCGTCATATAATTATTCAACAATGGGTGATAGCGAGATAATTCTCTCTCTGCATAAAGGCAAAGGGAGTGCTAAAGACCATGCAAAGTGGATTTCAAAATTAGATGGCATGTTTGCATTCGCTCTTTGGTCAAATGATCAATTGATATTGGCACGTGACCCTGTTGGAATTAAACCTCTAATGAGAACTATAGTCGATGACACCCTTGTGTTCGCATCTGAGGCTAAGGCACTTAGAGCGCATGAGGCGTATGTTCCCGAAATAGACACTCTAGCCATGAAGGCAAGAATCGCTTGGGAATATCCTCTCGATGCTACTACGTTATTTGCAGATGTTTACCAAGTTCGACCAGGTACAGTCGAAGTATGGGAATTAATTGATGGCATTCCTAAGATGACCAGTTCTTCACGTTTCGAAATACAAAAAGTTGAACCTGCAATCGATTGGAATGACCCGGCTGGTTTGTTGGAATCATTCACTTTGAGCGTTAGTGACAGGCTGATGTCTGACGTACCTGTGGGAATTGTACTATCGGGCGGATTAGATTCTAGTCTTGTTTGTGCAGTGGCAAGAGAAGCAGCAGAAATTGCAGAGCAACCAGTTCCTGCATGCTGGACTGTAGCTGAAAGCGAAGAT
>PAEE01000033.1 GCA_002701145.1 Methanobacteriota archaeon | reverse complement strand
TCTTGGGAGCAGTTTCCCTTGGTATTATTCGTTATTTATACGATTTAATTTCAAGAATTTAAGTTTAGGAAGGTATTGTTATGAGCGACACACCTTACTTTGTTAAACTCGAAGAGGCTATTGAAATATCATGCCGAACTACAATAAAACCAGAAATAGAAACTGTAGTTTTAGATGAATCCCACGGCAGAATTCTCGCTCTTGATTTACTATCACTAGTTGACGATCCAGCATTTGACAACTCTTCAATGGATGGTTTTGCTATGCGTTACGAGGATACTATGAATCCCCCCCAAACCCTCGACATAATTGGAACAATTCAGGCCGCAGGCCAAGAAGATGATGTAATTGTGGGCCCGAGACAAGCTGTAAGAATAATGACTGGAGCGCCCATTCCTGAAGGCGCAGATTCAATTTTACAAGTAGAATTAACCACAACAAATGAAAACAAAGTAACTTTACAACAAGAAGGAATGAAACACTTCATTCGTAAACAGGGTGAAAATCTTCTGAAAGNCTCGGTTTCGATTACAGCGGGCACAATTCTAACCCCTTCACGGATTGGTTTATGNGCAACGATGGGNCACTCTACNCTTCCTGTAATCAAACCACTTAAGGTTGCAATAATTTCTACGGGCGATGAATTAATTCCTCCAGGTGAGGAACTTCAGCGAGGACAAATTTACGAATCCAATTCTTTCGGACTTGCTGGCCTAGTGANATGGCTTGGTCATGAACCTATCAGAATGAATAACTCTGGAGATTCAATAGATGAACTAAGGCTTGCTTTAGATAAAGCAGCATCCACTTGTGATTTGATTTTGACAAGNGGTGGAGTTTCTATGGGAGAATGGGATCTTGTTAGGAAAATTATGGAAGATGAAGGCGACATTCACTTTTGGAGAGTGAAAATCCGCCCAGGCTCCCCACCATTATTCGGTATATGGGGGAACACCCCAATATTCGGGCTACCNGGAAATCCAGTCAGTTCACACGTTGTATTCCGAACCCTTGTCGCCCCTTGGATAAGAAATACCACTTCGGCAAAAGGCCCAATCGAAGTAAGGACATTCGCCCGACTTGCAACCCCTGTCAAACCTACAAAGGATAGCCTTACCTTCCGCAGAGTCTCGATTGAAATGACCAACGAAGGACTAGTTGCACATCAAAAAATCCACCAAGGCTCAGGAAATATCGCTAGCATTGCCCTCAGTGAAGGGATGGTTGTTTTACAACCAGGACAGGAATATTCTATCGGCGATATGGTTGAAGTTATGATTCTATGAGGTGTTCTTATGAAATTTGAAAAAGAAATAGAATTAATTGAGGCCCTTTCTGCTCTTTTTCCTAAATCTAAACGTAACACCCTCCGTAAAATGCTTACCGAAGGGCGTGCATTGGTTGACGGAAAGGTGGTTCACAAAGCAAAATACATTGTTCCAGCAGGCAGTTCTGTCACTATCGCTGACAGAGAACAGGCTGCAATATCTTCACCCCCACCTCAACCAAAAAGACCACACCCTAGAATCAAAATATTGTTCGAAGATTCAGACATTCTAGTTGTGAATAAGCAAGCAGGATTACTTTCCGTTGCCACCGATAAGATGGAGCCAGACACCCTTCATTCACGTGTAATAGATTATTTACAATTTGATGATGAAAGAGCTTGGGCATTTATCGTTCACCGCTTAGATAGAGAGACATCTGGTGTGATGATTTTTGCTAAAAATAAATGGCATAAAGAATACTTACAGGAACAATTCGCAGATAGAAGCGTTCACAGGGTCTATCATGCATTGGTTCAGGGTAAGCCCGAAGAGAACGGTGGAACAATTCATGAATGGCTATTAGAAGATAAATTCCTCAGAGTGAAATCTGTAAACAAAAGAACCCCAAATGCTAGAGAGGCAATAACACATTGGAGCATTGAAGATAGCGACGATATTGCAAGCCTGATTATGCTGACGATAGAAACAGGTAGAAGGCATCAGATCAGAGTAGGTCTGGCAAATCTTGGTAATCCAGTAGTTGGTGACGAGCAACACGGTGCTGAAGGTAACCCAATAGGTAGAATCGCTCTTCATGCAACCGCTTTGGAATTACTTCATCCAGCAACCGATGACCCAGTTAGGTTTGAGGCCACAATCCCGTTCGGACCCGAGTGATAAGCAAGGTCTCAAGAACCCTTGGCTCACCCATGAGATTAATGGCCAAGCCGGGAGATGAAGGTTGGATTGAAGTTCGTGGAGCACGAACGCACAATCTTCAGGATATCGATGTGAAATTACCTCGCGGTAAATTCGTAGTAATATCAGGGGTTTCAGGTTCTGGAAAATCATCATTAGCATTTGATACACTGTACGCAGAAGGCCAGAGAAGATATGTCGAAAGCCTATCTTCTTACGCTCGCCAATTTATTGGACAGATGAAAAAAGCAGATTGTGATGGTATCGAAGGCCTTTCTCCTGCAATATCAATCGACCAAAAACAAGGTAGCCACAACCCCCGTTCCACCGTTGCAACCGTTACTGAAATAATGGATTATTTACGGTTGATGTGGGCTAGAATTGGTAAACCCCATTGCCCAACTTGCGGAATAGAAGTAGCCCGCAGAACAGTCCAAGAAATAGTAGACGATATCACCTGGAATATGGAGGGGCATGCAGTAGCTGTTTGGAGCCCTGCGATTCGTAACAGAAAAGGAACTCATGCCGATTTATTCAGGCACTTGGTAGAACAAGGGTGGACAGAGGGGAGAATCAATGGNCGTGAAGAGTCCTTTGAAGAGGACCANGGCCTCGATAAAAANCTGAGACACGATATCGACGTNCGAATAGACCGTCTNCGTTGCACTAAAGACAGGAGNCAGAGNCTAACAGAAGCTGTAGAATCTGCGTTACGTATCGGTGGAGGTACTGTAGCAATTGAGAGTATCAAAGCCCCTGAAGACGATTATGAGTTAAGCGAGGGCTCAAAATCAGAACAAACCACTGTTGGAGAAACTATGGTTTGGTCCGAAGAATTTGCTTGTCCCCAACACGGCGCTTTCATGCCTGAAATGAGCCCTAGGGTTTTCTCTTTTAANTCNCCACTTGGCGCTTGCCCNTCATGTCAAGGACTTGGTATTCAACGTAGATTCAGTGCTGAATTATTGGTTGATCGAAAGGCGACAATTTCTGAAGGTTGCATAAAACCATGGAGNCAATCAATGTCTCCCCATTGGTATCGAAAACTAATGGAGCAAACCGCTATTCACTATGGAATCCCAACAAACATTCCATTCGNAGATTTGGATGATGACTCTCAAGATATTTTGCTAAACGGCTCNGGCTCAACCATAATTCATTTTGAATTCCGTTCAGAATCAGGCTCTCAATACAATTACAGCAAGCCNTGGGAGGGCGTCTTCGGAAGGCTTCAAAAAACCTACACNGAGACAACTTCNGATAGAACNAGAAGNAGATTGATCGCNTGTATGANNGATGAAGATTGNCCGGACTGNAATGGNGAAAAACTCAATGCCGCAGCNNGNCAAGTNACNGTTGCNGGAAANAGNNTACCNGANATNGGAGCAGCNAGNGTTCATGAAGCACTTATGATAGTCCATTCTATGCAAGGAAATGGCAAAAGCGCAGAAACCCTTGATGATAGAAGCGCATTCATCGGNAGGGATATTCTCAAAGAAATAGAAGGNAGACTAGGNTTCCTAAATGATGTAGGCCTGGACTATCTTACCCTCGACCGTAGAGCCAACACTCTGTCTGGCGGAGAGAGNCAGAGAATAAGACTTGCAACACAAATCGGTAGTCGTCTAACTGGAGTGATGTATGTCTTAGANGAACCATCAATTGGACTTCATCAGCGAGATAATGAGCGTCTTTTGGCAACCTTGAGAGAATTATCAGATTTAGGTAACACCTTACTTGTTGTTGAACATGATGAAGAAACCTTACGTCAAGCGGATTGGCTCTGCGACCTTGGACCTGGTGCAGGATTAGAAGGCGGATATATCGTAGCAAATGGTCCTCCTAAAGTTGCTATGAAGTCGAAAGAATCTGTTACAGGAGCCTATCTTTCAGGTAAGAGAAGTATACCGGTTCCTGAAGAAAGAACTCCTGCCAAAAAGGGCTACTTGAAAGTGGTTGGAGCCCGCCAAAATAACCTTGATAACATCGATGTTGCTTTCCCATTAGGGTGCTTAACAGCGGTAACTGGGGTTTCAGGTTCCGGAAAGTCATCTCTAGTATCCAGTATTTTAGCACCCGCCCTTCAACGCCACCTAACTGGTTCAGATGCTCAACCAGGGGCACATGATGATATTGAAGGAATTGAAAACGTGGACAAAGTAATCGTAATTGACCAATCACCAATTGGTAGGACTCCACGTTCAAATCCAGCAACATATACCAAGGCATTCGACGAAATCCGTAAATTATTTTCAGAAACAAATCTCTCTAAAGAGCGAGGATATACTCCTGGACATTTCTCATTCAACGTCAAGGGTGGTAGATGTGAAGCATGTCGCGGTGCTGGTTCGATAAAGCTGGAGATGAACTTCTTACCGGACGTTTGGATAACTTGTGATAATTGTCAAGGAAAGAGGTACACTAGGGAAACCCTTGAGGTCACATGGAAAGGAAAGAATATCTTTGACATTCTGGAAATGCCAGTAAGTGAGGCTGTGAAATTTTTCGAGAACCATAGGAAATTACACAGAACCCTTTCGACAATAAATGATGTTGGGCTAGGATATATTCGACTAGGCCAGCCCGCAACTACCCTATCAGGAGGGGAAGCACAGCGTGTGAAACTGGCTAGTGAATTACGCAGACCTCCACACAAGCACACAATGTATATTCTCGATGAGCCAACAACAGGCCTTTCATTCTCAGATGTTCAGCAATTAATCGATGTTCTTCTCAGACTCAGAACTACTGGTCATTCAATAATCGTAATCGAGCACCACTTAGATGTCGTGAAGTCTGCAGATTGGGTGGTCGACCTTGGCCCTGAAGGCGGAGACCGGGGTGGAAAGATTGTAGCGATTGGCACTCCTGAGGATGTTGCAAAAGTCAAAGGAAGCTTCACCGGGCAATTCCTGAAAGACATGCTGTGATTTGCGAAATCCAACGCATTTCATCTTGATTATGAAGCGTAGTATTCATGGACGGTAGTCTCTGCCGACCCACTGCCCCCATAGGGGGCAGGTGTGCCAAGTGAACTCAAATATTGTCAGAGTAGAGACTACACCCAAACTTGGTGAAGGAATGAAAGATGTCCGAGGAGACTCGGTAAAGAGGCAACTGGTAGCCGACCACGGTATCGAGATTTCAACAGTCAGGTCGATTGTTGGTTTCCTAATCGCTAGTGAAATCGATTCGGCGCAGGTTTCTGAAAGAGTAGACGATGTCTTTGCCGACCCAATTATTGAGGAAAGCGCCACAGACGAACTCCATTTGGATAATTCAAATCTTTTTACAGAGTCTCCTGACATGGTTATCACAATAGGATTCAAACCGGGCGTAACCGATAATCCAGGCAAGGCAGCACTCGATGGATTTCGTACAATTTTCCCAGATGCAGGCGATGAAGCAAGAGTCTCAACTTACATCACATACGTGTTCAATGGAGTTCCAGAAGGAACTGAAATTGAGTGGCTAGCAAAACAATTGCACAATGGGCTAATCGAAAGGGCACTTTTCTCTTCCAAGGGTGAAGAATATCCACGAATTGAATATTCTCCAGTAGTTCCAAGTGACTATGCAAAGCCCGCAACTATCGACCTCGAAATATCAGATGAGGAATTAATTAAGCTATCAGAAGAAGGACTTCTTGCTCTAAATTTAGAAGAGATGCAAACGATACAAGCCCACTACAGGGATCCTGAAATTCAAGCGGCAAGAGCAAAGGTAGGATTGCCCGAAAACGCACCAACTGACGTTGAACTAGAATGTTTAGCACAAACGTGGTCAGAGCACTGCAAGCACAAAATATTCGCCGCACATATTCACCACGTCGATACGGAAACTGGTGAAGATACTGAAATCGATTCATTATTCAAAACCCATATCATGAATCCTACTCTGGAGATGAAAGACGAAGTCGATTGGCTTCTATCGGTTTTCCATGACAACTCTGGCGTAATTGCCTGGGATGATGAATGGTCACTATGTATGAAGGCAGAGACTCACAATTCACCAAGTGCACTAGACCCATATGGTGGCGCTATGACTGGAATAGTTGGTGTAAATCGAGATATTCTAGGTACTGGCCTAGGTGCTAGGCCGATAGCAAATACCGATGTATTCTGTTTCGGACCACCTGATTGGGAAGGCGACCTTCCTGACAACTTATTCCACCCCTCTCGAGTTCTGAGAGGCGTTCACGCAGGAGTAAGAGTTGGAGGAAATGAAAGTGGCATTCCAACAGTGAACGGNGCCATCGTNTTCGATGACCGNTANATNGGAAANCCCCTNGTTTACTGNGGNACAATCGGAATAATGCCNCGCAGATTAGCCGACGGAAGAGAGTCACANGAAAAGAANCCACAAGCNGGAGACCGTGTCTACATGGTTGGAGGNAGNGTTGGTTACGATGGAATACATGGNGCNACATTTTCATCNCTTGAATTGACNGAAGAATCTCCGTCCAGNGCAGTACAAATTGGCGACCCTATNACCCAGAAGAAGATGGTCGACATGATATTGGAAGCAAGGGATGCTGGATTGATTACTTGCATTACCGATAACGGCGCCGGAGGACTATCTTCCAGTATAGGGGAAATGGCAGAATACACCAATGGTTGTCAAATCGATCTAGGAAAGGTACCACTGAAACAAGAGGGNCTTTCATCATGGGAAATCTTAGTTTCTGAATCTCAAGAAAGGATGACTGTTGCAGTCAAAGAGTCTGATGTACCAGCATTTGAAGCATTAGCAAACTTACACGAAGTCGAAGCNACATGGGTGGCCGACTTTACTAACACGGGCCTTTTCCANGTTGTTCATGATGAAGATACNGTNGCGTCATTACCAATAGAATTCNTACACGACGGAGTTCCNCAACTCCGNCTTGAAAGCGAATGGAAAAANCCAGTTCATNTCGACTTNGAAGCNCCAAGTGATGNAAANCACACNCCACTTCTCCTAAGGATGCTAGCNCGCCCTAACATCGCCTCAAAAGANACATGGGTTNGNCAATATGACCACGAAGTCATAGCACAAACAGCAATCAAACCATTCGTCGGAGTTGAAAGAGATGGCCCTGGTGATGCGGGCCTTCTAGCACCAATCCACGGCTCCACACATGGTTTGGTAGTATCGAATGGAATTTCTCCTAGGTATAGCGACATAGACGCTGGTGCAATGGCAGCAGCGGCGGTCGATGAAGCGGTTAGGAATGCAGTATGTACAGGAGTGGACCTTACCAAGGTTGCAGGGCTAGATAATTTCTGTTGGCCCGACCCTATCGAGAGTGAGAAAACTCCAGATGGNCGATTTAAACTGGCACAATTAGTTCGTGCAAACCGAGAATTAGAACGCGTTTGCCGAGCATATTTCGTTCCATGTATTTCTGGTAAAGACTCCATGAAGAACGATTATGGTAGTGGCGAAAATAAGATTTCAATACCCCCTACACTTCTATTCTCACTATTTGGAAACCACCCTGATGTTCGTTATACAACAACATCAGACCTCAAGCCAGGGGAGAGCTTGTACCTGGTTGGAGAATCCAAACAAGAGCTAGGTGCAAGCGAAATCGCATTTATGCTAAAGGAATCTGGAGAGGCGAAAGGAATCGGAGGCCAAGTCCCACAACTTCCTTACCCAGAAAAGAATCTAGAATCCTACAAGGCATTAACCAAAGCAATCCAATCAGGAATAGTTAGAACCGCCCACGATTGTAGTGAGGGTGGAGTGGCTGTGGCTGTGGCTGAGATGTGTATTGGTGGCCGCTGTGGCGCTGCAATAGATGTTGATGGGCCTGGCGAAGCGGACCTTTGGGGAAGGCTTTGGGGCGAGTCACTAGGGCGAATTATCGTCGGAGTAAAGCAGCAACATAGGGCTGAATTCCTCTCGATTATGAAAGGAAATCCACTAACCTACATGGGCGAAACAACCGATGGCGATGCAATGAGTATTTGGGATGGAGACGACCTAATCATCGAGGCAAACGTCGAGGAGATGCTTTCCGCATGGAAAGGAAGTTTGGATATGACAGGGGGTGACCAGTGATGGTTGATACACCTAAGGTAGCAGTTCTATTCGGATTTGGAATTAATTGCGATAGAGAGACTGCCGCAGTATTCGAATTAGCAGGAGCTGTAAGTGAAAGAATTCACGTAAACCATTTTGTTAATGGAGAAAAAGACTTGTCAGAATATCATATTCTAGCGGTTCCTGGAGGGTTTTCTTTTGGAGACCATCTTGGTTCAGGAAGATTACTAGGTAATCGTATGAGGTTTGCAATGAGAGAACAACTAGCGGCNTTCGTAGCAGCAGGCAAACCGATCATAGGGATTTGCAACGGTTTCCAAGTTTTGGTCAAAACAGGACTATTGCCTGGTAAAGAGGTTCCAGATTTTGAGCAAAGAGCGAGCCTTACTCTGAACAATAGCGGGCGCTATGAGGACAGATGGGTGACTTTGGAATTCGACCCAGAAAGCCCATGCATCTGGACTAAAGGAATCACTCGAATCGAATGCCCAGTGAGGCACGGCGAGGGAAGGTATGTGATGCCATCATCCAGTGATTTGGATGAATTAGATTCTAACAATCAGATTGTAACAAGATATGTTGACCCGTCCACAGAAGTTGGTAAAGGAATAACAGATGAAACGCTCCCATTCCCATTATGCCCCAATGGAAGTATCCGAAACATAGCTGGAATTTGTGACCCTACAGGTCTGGTATTCGGCCTTATGCCGCACCCAGAAGCAGCATATGCGACCTTCTTACATCCTCATCATACACGTAGCGATGTTAATGAAGAAATATTAGCAGAAGGGATGCAAATCTTCCGTAATGCAGTGGAATACGCTCAAGCAAACCTTTGAGAACAAACCTCCTATCCTTGGGATATGGCGAGCAAAAAGTTGTACATGGAGAGTATCGAAGCAGGATACTTACGAGACTTTTCTGCAGAAGTCATCGCTGTTGAGGATAATGCAGTAACTCTTGACCAGACTCTCTTCTACCCAATAGGCGGTGGCCAAAATTGGGACACCGGGACTATTTCTTGGGATAGCGGCAAAGTCACAGTAACAGAAGTTCGTGGAAGAGGTGACGTTCAACACTTTGTTGGAGAAGACCACGGAATAGAAGTTGGAGATTCGGTTGAAGGCTCAATCGACTGGGACAGGCGCCATGCTCACATGCGCATGCATACGGCGCAACACCTTGTTAGCGGGCTGGTTTACGAGATGTTTGATGGAGCAAGAACCGTCGGCAATCAGATCAATACAAATCGCTCCCGTATCGATTTTAACCCTATCAAATTTACAGATGAAATGATTGAAGATTTATTCCATCGAGCTAACGAAATTACCGAATCAGATCTACCGGTAACCGATTGCATAATGACTAGAGAGGAAATCAATGCAATAATGCCACCAGATAGGACTAACATGAGTTTACTACCAATATCGGTCAAGCAATTACGAGTGGTCAGAATAGGCGACAACCTAGACTTATGTCCATGCGCAGGCACCCATGTAAGGGCACTTGGGGAGATAGGNGACCTCGAATTTTTAGGACGTAAAAACAAGGGTAAGGGTACAACTCGAGTAAGTTACACTCTTGATGGCTGTGAGAGTTGAAACAATACTCAAATCAAGATAAGCCTATTGAGAAGTAAAAACACTAAACACTTCTTGAAAGGCCTATAAGTCTAAATCATCATCTAGTAATTTAGAAACTTCAGATTGAGCATCTTCCCATTCTGCACGATCTCTTTCTCTCTGTGCAATAGCAGCAGCCTCCACCACTTCTTTCAGCGGTTCAGGAGCCTTTGATGCCACCTTTCCAGCCTCTATTCTATCGGTGATTTTTCGGTCTTCTCCCAAACGGTCAGAACGGTCCACTGCATTGATGGGGCGGCTAGGAATTGTACGTGCNCCATCGTGCCTATCTTCGGCTTCTAAACTCGCAACCATGTGGTTCAAGATTTCTTCAGTTGGTAATTCATCTTTCCATTTATTTTGGTTACCAACCTCTTGTACGACATTCATCTTGTTTCTTCTTTTGACTACGACTTCAACATTACCAAGAATCTCTCTTACTCTTTCAATGCTAATTTTCTTAACTTTAGCAATTTTTTCAGGAGGNATCCCGGTCTCATGAAGGAATAGGATATCTTTTGCTTCAGTCCATTCTTCCTCGTTCATAGAAACCCCCCTGATTGTTTGTTGAATACAGGCCATTATGACTCCTGCACTTGCATCTTGTCCGGTCTGAGATTAGAAGCCTTCCACGCGAGGCTTCAAAGCCCACCGTGCTGACAAAGGAACATGGCGAGGGACCCTCGGGCTGACATACTGGAGGACGATTTGTTCCCTAAGCCCACCAGGAGAATCCATCGTGTTCATGCTCAACAGAGCAATGATGGAACTATCCACTTCGATATGAACAAAGGAATATTCGGCATTAACAACCGACAACCTGTTCAATTACACAAAGGCAAAATTTGGCATTTTAGTAAAGAAGAGAGACACCACCTTCTACTCGCCACAGCAGCTTTTACTCTCGCTCTAGGCCTAATGAGGGTCAACGGATTGTTCGGCGTCAGCCAATTTGGTAGTTCAGGAGAATGGTTTGCTTTCCTTTTACTATCGATGCCAGTTATGTTATTAGCAGTTGGTCCAGCCTTTATTCTTCATGAAATAGGGCACAAAATAATTGCAAAAAAATACGGATGCTGGGCTGAATTTAGAGCCGACCCTGGCGGTTTGAAATTTGGAGTTGGACTTGCAGCAATTCTCGGAATNGTATTCATGGCACCTGGCGCAGTCATGGTGGCTGGATTGGTAACAAGAAGACAGAATGGCCACATTGCAATCGCAGGTCCAGCGGTTAATTTCGGTCTGTTCCTAATAGGAATACCAATTGGGGGAATACTCCTTGGTTTGACTAATTCAGAAGCTTATGCGGCTCCTCTTGGAACATACTTAGTGGATGGAGGAATTGATCTGAAAGCTATGGCTGGAGGAATTGTATGGTGGTGGCTTGCTGCCAACTTGGGATTAGGATTCTTCAATATGATTCCATTAGGCCCACTCGATGGTGCTAAAATCAAAGATTGGAGTGAATCTGTTTGGTTTGCGGCCTTCGCAACATTCCTCATTCTGATAGCACTGTGGTGGACTGGAACTTTCAGTCCAATCGACGACATAGCAATCAAGATTGCAGAACTATTCTGATTCGTCCAAGTAAGCATTCCTTACTGGGTTTTCATCTAAATGGAAGAANGAGTAAGTNGCCCACCAAGTNATTGTGTCAAGNGCATCAACAAGGTTACTTGTTCCACTNTGCTCTTCACCGTAGTCNTTNCCNGTTGTATCCATCCAATCNANCATCTCNTCGACAGTATCNCANGTTTGNTGGTANCACCAATANCCATCTACTAATCCACCGAACCCCATGGTTACGGTGCCAATATTATCTTGGAAACTNGCGTGNTCAGANCGAGCGGTNGTNTCTTCATAGACAATAATCTCAGGNCTATCTTTAGCCAACCAATCATCAACCTTCCAAGTATCNNCTGANTNNCCNTCACCNACTAGTGTNGACATTTGATCTTCNACGCCAATNGCATCAGAACCNATCCAAAGNGCNAGATTGACCATNCCNGGTTGGTTCATGACATCATGGTCAATACTCGGGCCGATGTATACTCGCATTGGCCAAACCTCGTCATCNTTNGGATAACCNTCGGGGTCNATTNCNGGGTCNGGGTCACAGTTTGGCTCTCCTCCTCCGTGGTTGTTACCACAAGGTGCTCCNCCNCCNCCNGGCCAGTTCACTCCAGCCATGTCCAAATTNACNTAGTTGGTAACNTCNACGTTAGGATTGTCTTCCTTNACCCATTCNTCAGTCCAGTANTCNCTGCCTCGCTTACCACCTTCTTCNCCNGACCANAGGCAGAATACCATTGTATTACGAGTNCTATANCCAGCCATTGCTTCAGCNACGGTCAGAACCATACTTGTCCCCGCTGTGTTATCGTATGCGCCTACNCGTGTGCCGTAGGTNCTCTCTCCANTCANGTGNGGNGAAANCATNCCNNNATTTNCAGGAGGNGCGATATCAAAGTGAGCTCCGAAAACCATCCATTTGTCAGGATCGACCTCGCCCCANCTGTAGCCACAGATATTGTACGCTTCTGGGTTCTGGGCGCCGGTTTCTAATGAGTCATAGACGAATCTCTGATTGATTACCTCTAGCCCAAAACTATCCAAAGTTTGGATTAGATACTGCGCTCCGTCTTCGTAAGCAGCGTTACCTTGGCCAGCCCACCTGTCAAGATATCCGTTGGCCCCATCAGCAAGGTCGGTAGGGTCTGGTGATTCGTCAGAGATCAAAGAAAGATAGTTGAAAGTAGTTCTACCATCTACGACACCAGTTGAATGTCTACCACCATCGGACTCTGAATATGCGGGCTTATACGGCCTGTCGATTGCTAATCGAATTGCGAGAACATCCCCCCCATTATCATTTGAAGCCTGTACTGCATCTAAAGAAGTGTTAGACGAAGTTCGTGAAACTCCTTGATTGTCAGAACTTGAATAGCCCCCTCTATCAAACCAAGTTCTCCAGGATTCAGTAAGTTCGCGAATTGGCCAATCATCTCGACCATATTCTCCGATTAGTACTACTGCTGTATCGGTTCTTGGAGGTGCTAAAACAGTCAATTGTGTTGATTTACCTGCTTTGAGATCTATTATTGTTGAATTCTGTACAAACCCATTTTCAGGATTCATAATGAGGTATGGTACAAACGCAGTCAAATCAGATTCTGCGGTAATTGTAACTCCCTGGAAAATACCTCCAGTGAGTACACTGGGGGTTATTGAAACATCGTTGCTCGATAGAGACGAATCAACATCTTCGCCAAAACAACCACTCAAAGGCGCTAAGCAAAACAATAGGGCAAGAAACCCTGCAGTTATTGTGCGCTGCATGCACCTCCGTGTATGCAACCCCTTCTCAATGCTGCGATTATTTGTTGAGACAGGGAAACAAAGGTTTCATAATCTTCTAAGTCCAATTATTACATGAGAATAATGGTAATGACTGCGCCACTGATACATGAATTGCTCAGGAAAAGACGTTGTTCGAAAGGAGCATGTAGGCCGAAGAGAACAAAATACCTCTGGGCTAAGATGGTTCGTTCAGAACAAGATGAAAAAACCCCTGTAATCGAAGGATGATTATTCATTC
>PAEE01000032.1 GCA_002701145.1 Methanobacteriota archaeon | reverse complement strand
ACTCCCTCTGAGTTGACGATGAATAAGTGGTCCCAATTTTTACTGGTGATGCGGTCTAATGCATCTGCGACCGATGCATCCCTGCTTAGTACATTTGGAACGCTCATCGCTTGACCACAGGTCAATGAACGGATTGCTTTCGCACCAGGTTTTCTCGATGAATTCCGCGACTTGCTTTGTGGCATTTTTCAACTCTCCGTAGTGGCCCGCCCTCCACTTCACCTATTTGAACCCATCAAGTATTTGNAAAGNAAAAATGACTTTATTACGGAAAGAAAACGCCTTAAAACGGTANATNAAAGNANNNTTNTNGTGAATAATATAGAAAAAAANCCCCGTATTNTGACGGGANNTCCCTTTGNGATGCGCGTAAAACGAACCTTCAATGGGAAAGAGACTCCGAGCCTATGTTATGGCCCTGCCCGCTGACGTACTATCTCGATTAGCTAGCCTATCTGGATATGACCTAATGCTTGAGATGGATACGATNAGCAGAACGCACAATACTGGGCTTGCAGAAATAGAATCTCAGTTGGCTGCTTTCAAGCAGGCTGCAACCGCNCCNCCAGNCCAACAGGACGACTTTGTTGAGGAGTTTGTTCCNGGTGCNCACAAGGAGGTAGTGGATTTAGATCAAGCNCAGCCCCTTCAAACAGGNCCTCAGTATATTGACAACCCTGACCAATATCGTNTGAAGTATGACCCTTCNCAACAAGGCCAAAGCAATCANTCACAGGTTAAGCAAGCGATCATATGTCCGGCTTGTTCTGCTCCTTTAGGAATACCAGACNTNCGCCCAATCAAAGTTACATGCCCTCAGTGCATGTATGAAGCGGTATTCAATTCGTAATCAAATTCCCCAGTAACGGTCTGCTTGTGCTTGCCTTGCTTGTACAGCACGGACGATTGTGGTAGTAACCCACAGGATTGCAATCCACATCAATGGCTCTAACATGACTTCCCAAATACCCTGGACCGAGAATTCGTAATCCTTTCCTTCNAGCACATCCATCGCAATNTGTAGGCCTTGGTCAAGGAATGAATAAACAACCATTGCAAACACTCCAAGCACAATCAATCTTCCAGAGAAAGAACCCTTTTGCAGACGTAGTAGCATGAAACCAGCGGTAGAGGTTAGGAATGCAATAACAATCCAAGCTAGTGCAGAATGAACAACNCCGATCCANAATACCGAATAGCTCTCTTCAGCAACTAGTTCGACATATTTGTCATAACCAGTAGCAACAGCGAAGATAGCACTGAACACAGTAGTAGTCCAAAGTAGAGATGAGAACATAGCAGCATCTGCGTTTTCCCTCATTTCTTGAGCCACTCTGCTNACAGTTGCTTCAATTCCAAGTCCCTTAGANAATATGAATAATCCAAAGATNAGAGGNANTGNNCCAATTACAATNCCTCCTAATGTGTCNGGAAGCATAACTCCNAATCCAAACACCGCCATGATAGCGCCNAGAGGAACTAGCATCTTTGCTCTCCATTTCGGGTCTTCAAGNGCCTTTACGATGTAATAGTAGGTTCCTTCAATACCCTTTGATTGTTTGACAATAATTTTCTGAACATGGTCGATTCGAACCTGGCTTTGAATAATTGGCAATACAGATTCATCCTCTGCTCCGTCAGTTACTAGAATNGCTTGGTCAGGTTGGAATTCAGTCACAACTTCTTCCAATTGTGCAGCAATNGCCCTGTCAGACCTGACGCCTACCTTTTCATCACCGGTGAGAATTGCAATTTCGACTTCATCTGTTTCATTGTTAGACTCCGCCAGATTGTCGTGTTGGTGTAGCGCCCCTAANATCGCATTAGTNTCGCTTTCTTCAGGGTCAGCAATACCTAGCTTAAGTGCAGCNGTGAGAACNTGTTTTCGNCCNACTACGGGCCCGCGTATTGCTGTCTTAATTCCAAGATCATTGTCTCGGTCAACAGTAATTACGAGTGTTCGAGTCATTAATCCCAGCCCCGGCTACAATAGNCCTGACGCGCTCCCTATTCATCAAGCATCGCCCGAATTGTGAGNNTCAACATTGACTTCGAGAACTTCCTGCCTCTTTCGACGACGCTGTTTAGCACGGATATACTTGAGAGGGTGGTCCATCCATGGCTGGTCGCATAGTCTGTCNTCTCCTCGCTGAACAGCACAATTGTGATTNANTTTCAACTTAGAACATCCAGAAGGNGTGTATTCTCTNTCATAGAGATGATTAACTTGGTAGGTGGTTGTNCCTTCACTAAAGTCAGGTGCAGGTCTGAAAAAATCAATAGTAGTCTCTGCAGGTAGGCCAATACANCTAGACATAGAAGCNAGGAATACTCTTCCAAAGTGATTGACGTTTACACCTTCAGCAAGTTCAGCNACTGCCTTTCGCATNCATGGAGGCCAATCCTCTTCTCCAGCTCCGATAAGAGCGATAGTTTCAGCAGTACGTGATGCAACAAGCCCTCTAATCATTCCAACTGGCTCTGCCAATCTGATCAGTAGACTCTCGTCCATTTTTGTCATTTTTTCCATTGCATCGAGTTTGATGTCTTCTTTCATTCTCTCTCGCAACAATCTAGCAACTTTTGCGCGCGAGGAATACTTGTCCCCCTCATCATGTAATGTCACCCAACCATCTTTGATATCACAATTAGGAAGCCTCCATCTAGAACCCGTTATACCCGTGCACAATTCTATGAAATCAGAAAGTCCCATCTTCCATATGCCATTTTCATCACATTCGATTTCTGAGATGTATGTGTTCGCAATTGATGTAATCGCATCATCTCTCACGAGAATATGCTGGGCCCTTTCCGCTTCGGCTTGAGCCCATCTAGAAATCAACCTTTCATCTTCACTGGCTCCGACAACTAATCTGGCGTAGTAAAACGAAAATGCTTCGAGTAATCGACCTTCCTCGGTGTGAATATCTCCTACAGAAGCGACTTCAACCCCATCGTCACTGTCTACTGAATCCACCAGCCTAGATCGTGCCCTTACCCGTGCTCTCTCCATCATAGCGCCATCCAGTAATTCATCGATATCGATTTGATGTTGAACCGCCATTTGTGCAATCCATTCTCTAGCTTGTGGCAAGAATGGATATCTTGCTAAAGTGACCTTGTCCGAAAGGTCGGGAATAGCGAATGGCTTGGGCACATAAGACGACTCTGGATGGAGGCATTTGAACCCTCTTATTCATGTGGGATATAGGGGTGGCCAAGATGATGGAGGCGGTAAACAAAGAGTTGATTCTCATTCAAGATGAGATTCGAGAAACCTTTGGCTGGTCTCTGAATTCAGACTATGAAAGCGCAATTTCTCTCTCAGAAAAGTGTGAAAANCCAACAGTATCAATTGTTCTCGAAGGCAGGGTCACAGTAGTAGGAGCGGCTGCNCCTGCAAATTATATCCCNTCNANTCCAACNATTGTTGCNGACGGCGCTATCGGTGCATTAGAAGACAAATCTGAAGTTGTACTAATCGTCAGTGACGGAGATGGAACACCATTCATTGAACAATCTNTNAATCAAGGNATTCCAATTTGTCTTCACGCNCACGGAGACAATCTCGATGCGTGGAAGAATATTCTCGCTATNGCAGATGANGACCAACAGTTCATCTTGACACACCAAACTCCCTATGAGATAGATGGNATGTNCAACCCAGGGGGATTCACTGATGGNGATAGAGCAGTATGTATTGCCTTTGCATTAGGGGCCAAAGAGGTAGAATTAGTNGGATTNACTACGACTGAGGTTGGCGCTTGGTCCGGCACNACTGATGAGAAACGAAAACTAATCAAGTTAAAGTGGATGAATAAAGTGCTACAACTGTTATCATTGGGGGTGGATGAGTGAAAAAAAATCGCGTGNTATGGATTATTGCNCTCATAATCGTGAACTCNGGATGGTANGNAGTTAGCCAACAAAGCGCNAGCCANGAGATAAACCGGCCAGGTGCCGATTTTTCTGGNGCGAGAGAAGCAAAAATCGTAGCGNTNGTNGGCGACTCCAGCGANTTCGAAATTGAACACTGCTTCACATCGATAAATGGCGCAGTACACAATGCTAGTATNAGGGTGGAACTTGATTCTAAAGTTCTNTACGAATGGTCNGGAGATACCGATGACGGNTGNGTCACCTATTCTTCCGANTCAGATGAAGGNACAATNGTGATATTTACAGANATGGAAGATGGTGCAGAATCTNAGACTACACTGAGCACATGGCCACTNAAAAANGCATTNATTCCNGGNATGATTATANTTTCACTNGGGACACTTTTAGTGGCNTATCTTGAAACNCTTGTTCGTGTAGTNATCAAGAAGAAGATAGAAAAAATCGATGCGATGGCNGTAGAAGCCACTNCNGANGANGTAACGCCAACCAANTCNATTTGGCAAGANCCNGTAAGGCCAAATTAATCACAAGAAATCAGCCAAACTCATCTGTTTGGCCTTGTCATTATTGAATAAGCTCTCAACACTTTCTGCTAACCACTCAACATTTTGTTTGGTATAGTGGTCTACNCCATATGTCTGCATAACGTGTTTTGTAACCTTGATATATTTTCTAACAGCACCTTCTGTTACCGTCAATGCAAGNTTCCCATTACACATTTCNCCTTCCGCTTTACGAACTCCAAATGCACTCATNCCNCGNCCACTCTGTTTAGGGGGCTGGATACATTTNGCNGCTAATGGCATTCTGCGATAGGAGTGGCCACACTTCAGGCAGCGCACCTTTTGTCTTGTGAACGCCACAAGGTTNCCTCTTAAGTCGGGTAAGAAGTGTGAACGAACAACACTAGATGCTACGGTTCTAACGTCAACGCCTCTTAGCCTATGGCCCAAAGATAACTGGCCATTCATCTTGTCAATCATNGTCTCCAATGTCTTGTATGCAGATAATGGCGGACCCTCGGCCATANTCTTTGTNGAATGGGTAAATCCAAGCCCTCTNACGGCTGCAATACTGCCTAGTCTGCGCTCTACAAAGTCCATTTTATCAGCGAGTGTTTTGGGGTGAGGTTGTTCTAACGTTGCTTCGTANAACCATCTTTCATANTGCCATCCTGAATCTACATTCAAAGCCTCTTTATCGACTTCAGTCGGGTTNAGTCGAGTGGTCAGNACTAACGGNGCATCCATTTGNCCTCCTCTGTTTGAAGGTAAAATATCGCGGCTGAAATTGAGCAACCCATCCATTAGGAGCATAATAGCATCTTCATCGCCATCACAATTTCTNCTCTTAGCCGCATGGAAAAGAGGGTGTGCATATCCACCTGAGCTGTCAGAGAAACCGATGAGTCGTGAAAGAACTCCACCTGATGTGTGAGGTGCTAGTGCNCAGATTAGTTGTCCNACTAGGTCATCAGCAGTTTCAACATGATAGAATGGTTTCATNCCATAATATCTTACCAGCAAGTCATCAATATACTGTGCTGCTCTTACGAAATATTCNGCTCCATTTTTGGCTAATATGAAATCTTGAGGGAAGATTTCTAGCATCTGGTCNCCACGNGNCAATTCTTCACCAAAGCAGTCGTGAGAATAACCCAGATGCTTCAATTTACTCCANGAAACNCCTACTTCATCAGGNGTAAAGTGTGTCACTGGTACATCACTCATGTCGAATCGNACAGTGCCATCTCTGAANACNGGAAGGCCGTGNTTTGCACGNAAAATTCCCTTTTCTACAGCTTCTGGAGTTTGATTTTTACTCATTAATTTCTTTACGCCCTTGATTCGTTTNGGCACACGATCTAGGCCGAGGGNAATTCTCGCATCTTCCAACAAATTGTCTAAGCGAATCGTTTGAAGTTCTCCACGGCGCCTCGAATTTTCCTTTTCACTAGATACTCTCAATTCGGTTCTTCCACCACAGANCTCGCCCGCTTTGCCTTCTCCAAAATCATCTAGTTTACGATGGTGACAGGTAATCATTGGAGTTTTTTTGTCACAAACTGTGCAAAATCTAACACCCATTTGCACTCGTAATTCTTGTTGNTCGGCGGCATTACCCATCAGTCTTTGATTTCCGCCCGAAAGTGCCANAGGGAATAATGAGTGAACTGTCGGCTTTTCACGAGGTGCGCTTTTTTCAGGGCGTCCCATTCTACAACCAATTCTTACCGGTGCTGAATGCTCCCATCTAATTCGAGAGATTTGACGTATTTGAGTAAGAATGCCATCTACTGAATGGTCATCTTCNAAAATTTGTGCGCGCAAGAATATTTCTGGNTTTTNAGGCCCAGGGTCTGGTAATTTACCAGCAGCCTCTTTCCCNATNGTGTCTGTTTCTGCAATGCCAAGCCCGCGCTGTCTAGCAGCAGTTTCAGCAGCNATTCTTACAGAAGCCCTTTCGCTTTCTAATTCCGACTTTCGTTTATCTTCGTTTGATAGCACAATCTCTGCAGAACGAAGTTTTTGAATTCTATCTTCAAACACAGTAGCCGCGTCTTCAATTCGCAAAGGCGCCTTTCCATTCGATGAAAATCCAAGGCCATCCAGCATTGCTTGCCANCCTTTGGTAATGACTAGGTCATCTCCATCATGATGATGTTCAAGNCCTAGCATTAATGCGGAGCCCTTGATCAATCCATGAATTCTCAAAACCCAAATGTGGGGNGCCATCTCATCGAAAATNCCTCTTTCAATAGGNGTATTAGGTCCNGGAATTGCATTGAAATCNAANTCCTTTTCANTCTCAGGACGTAACTCTTCCATCTNGGAAGCATCCCATCCCTTNACTCCCGANATAAANCGTAAAGTTCCGTCACGNATAANNGCAGTTTCGATATTTTTNAGTAAGGCAGGAACCCATTCAATCGGCAGATCTAGCCACCATGGATTNTGAGGGACAATTAGTGAAGTAGAAAATCTGATTGCNATTTCNTTTGCNGATTCCCANGATGGGTCTAGAGCAATCAATGCATTNCTCCATTTCCTTCTAATGTGAAATCGTGAATCNAAATCTGTTGATTGNCCNACGGGTGAACCAGGTATTCCATCAGGCATACTCCCTCTNTCGATTATCATTATTCGGCAGAAATCTTCCACGGCCTGTTCACTNTCTAGTGCATCGATAAGGTCGGCAGCCCACCAGTCGTGAGAATAACCAGCGGGGACGAGATTTTTGTTATTCTCCATNAATTCCCCGTATCCCAAAACGAGCTCNCCGTTATCCCAAATCGACGCGATTTGAGGTTTATCTTTTCTNAAAGAAGGCTCGTCATCATACCTTTTGAAACTACCATCTCGCAAAATCGCCCATGGACCTTCAGCGACATCACANGGTGTAATTGCACACGCTTTACCTGGNCTTTCGATTTTCATTTGNGTACCTACGGCAATGAAGTCATCCATTGCCGCCATGCTAGCGGCGTTACAGGACCCTGCTGCCAAACCAGAAGGTCTCGCCCTTCCATACTTTAATCGGAAACCACCCGGCTCTAACGGTGCTCCAAAGACCGGCCTTCCTGCAATAATATCCTTCATAAATTTGGAAATCGGAGGGACCTTTCTAGACTTGAAACCATTAGAACTGACACCTTCTTCTTTCTCTTTCCCTTTGTTTGCAAAGGTGGATATGAAGTCCCATCCTGGGACATTTAAGCGCTCAGTGTGCCGTTGAAGTTTTGGTGCCTTAAGACACAAACCTTCTCCAATGACCAGCAGAACTCCTCCGCGAATACGTGCTTCATCGATATTTCGAACTCTACCATATCCTGCACATTCAATATCTTCTGTAGATTCGCCATTAATCATAACGGGACATGCTCTTACAATCGTATCGACTTCTTCAGGAGGGGGTCGATATTGTAGGCCCCCGCGATATAATCCAAATTCCTCTTTAACTCTCTCAACTTCATCATCTGTTGGCTTGTAAGCATCAACATTCAGCTCTCTCCGAATCATATCGGCAATCAGTACTGCTAGGGCCTGTGCTGTCCCTCCTGCGGCACGAATCGGCCCTGCGAAATGAATTGATAGGAATTGAGAACCATCAACATTCGGTAGTAGTCGAACTTCACTGATTCCTTCGAGTGGAGCCACCAATACCGCTTCAGTCAATATTGCAAGTCCGACTCTCAGCGCCACATCTATGCTCTTTTGCAGGTCATATCCTTCATCTCTGAATTTTTTTGCAACCATAGTTGCCATCTTGATCGAAGTCGTTTCACGGTCCTCTTCAGCAAGAAGGATTCTGATGTCATCAGCAACCTCGACCCCTTCTAGATGATGAATAAGCAATTTTTCAGTTCTACTCGCTAAGTCAGATGCTCTAGGAATTTCAACTTCTAAGGTGTGGTCTAAGCCCTTAGCCCTCGCTTTAGCAGCAATCTGATATGCCTCTTCGGTTCTTTCATCAAACCAATCATGGTACGAATCCATTTCCTTTTCGAGTCGCGCGATATCTAGACCCAATAGGGGGTCATGGACATCCTTCGCACCCTCTTGTATCATGGCTATCCCTCTCGCCTTCCGGCGGTGGCTCATAAGGGCTCTCACTCGATACGCTGATTTTGCAAGGGAAGGTTCATCCCCCTCAAATGGATGGCATAGTCCATGTCGGTACCTCCATCACTACGCGAAGACCCCCGTTGGGCACGTTTGGTTGACATGGTTCGAGACCTTGCATTTTTGGATGGAGGGTCTGATGAAGCCTTTACTTTAGCAAGTGGAAGAACCTCTCGTTGGTTTTTCGATATGAAGCCAGTGATGATGCATCCTGAAGCTGGCCGACTTGTAGGCGATTTGATGAATATTAGATGTGATGAGATTGGTGCTGACTTCGTTGGTGGCCTAGAATTGGGTGCAGTTCCATTGGCAGCCTTGGTTATCGCCACAGATTTCACATCCGATAGACTCGGATTTATGGTCCGTAAAGAAGCCAAAGGAAGAGGTGGCCGCAAGACCAACAACCCTCCTGGAATTGAAGGCACTTCAATAGCAGAAGGCGGCGAAGTAATCATTTTAGAAGATGTAACGACCACTGGAGGTTCCGCGATTAAAGCAGTCAGGAGAATTGAAGAAGAAACCCCTTGTAAGGTGGTGGCAGTAATCAGTATTCTTGACCGTGAAGAAGGTGGCAAAGAAGCCTTTGAAGAAGCAGGAATTCCTTTTGAAAGTTTATTGGTACGTACAGATATTTCTGGGTGAATTAGTTGGAATTAACACCTAGTGAAGCAGACCTTTCAGGTCCAACAATTAGAGATTCAACAGCTCCTGAAGGTTTACATTTTCATTATGCAGATGAAGCAAAGCCTCTAGCAACCCCCTGGCAAGTGGCAGTCGAAAGAGCCAAANTGGTAAGGAAATGTAGCCTTCCAAAAGGAATTATTCTCGATCCTGCATGCGGTAGTGGCATCCAATTAGCAGCATACTGCGCAATGATGGGCAGGGAAGGGATAGGGATAGAACTCGATGAGTCTACAGCACATGCTGCCAATTCAAATCTCCTTAGAGTTTCAAACCATGGCTATGATTCTGCATTAGCGGATTCGAGAATCAGGATTGGTGACGGGACAATCACCGACCCTACTNTGAAGGTTGCAATGTTACATCTTGACCCTGCTAGGCCGAGAAATTCTAGGACGCACGGAATCGATGAGATGAATCCAAAATTAGACGAAATTTTTTCGGCCTGGAAAGGCCAGTTAATCGAGGGAGACATGGGTCCAGCAATTTTACTCGACCTCTCTCCAAGATTAACCAATGAGCAACGCCTAGAAGTCGAATCAATAGTTGAGACTTTTTGGCCAGGAATAGGGAAAACCTGGGCATGGACGAGCCGTGGACGGGGGAGAATAGACAGACTTTCACTTTGGCTGGGCCAATTATCCTCTANTCAGAATGAAAATAGATTCGTTAGAATCCCTCCTGAACTCAAAAACAAACCAGTGGTAGTTCAAGGCGAAACATTGCCGATTTCAGCACANCGAAGGCCCCCTAGGAAGGGGGAGCACGTGAGCATTCTAGACGCCGCATTAGTCGAATCAGGTTTGGCTACAGTATTTCTTAATCAAACACTTCCAGAACAAGAAATAACCTGGAGTGTAGCGACCGGCAGGCGCCCTCAAATCCATCACCCATCTCCGTTCTCATTCGAAGACAAAAATCAATCTCTTCTAGTACAAGCCACAGGACGTATTGTGAAATTGGTTCATTGCGAATTAACCGAGGAGACAATTCCTCGTCTTGTAGATGCTGCAATTGAATATGGATTTGGTAAATTGACCCTACGGGTCTCACTAGATCCTGAGCTCCAGCCGCGTCTCCAAGGTAGCATCGACCGGCAACTAACCGCGAGGGGTGGAAGCCATACCGGTTTTGTGGCCCAACAGCCGGGGGATTCGATGCTACTGTTGTGTCTTATCTCTTGAGATGGCTTTGCGCACTGCGAACAGGGGCCATTGGATACTCCCTTTCTGTGGCGCAGTCTCGCGAATGTCAATCGCGGTCTTGATATAGGGGTTGTTTGTCGCAAAGTCGCTCGACATCATGTTGTACGCGTTTAACCGGTGAACCACCATGGCAAATGAAAAGGAATTGGGAGACGATTTCTCCTACATGCTTCGTATGGCAGATACAGATATTGATGGTCTAAAGCCCCTAGGAACTGCATTGACTGCAGTCCGTGGAGTGGGNGATAGAACTGCTGCTAACATTTGTACTATTACAGGTTTCGACCCTAGTATGAAAGCAGGACACCTCGACCCATCCCAGCAAGAAACTCTGAAGGATGCAATCGAAAGTTACGCTCAAAACGTCCCACTATGGATGTTAAATCGTCAGAGAGACCTTGAGTCTGGTGACGAACTTCACCTGTCCGGACAGGATTTGAAACTTACACACCAAGACGATATTACTCGCCTTCGTGGAATCAAGTGTTACCGTGGGGTCCGCCATGCTGGCGGCCACAAGGTACGTGGACAGCGCGGTCGCTCCAATGGCCGCTTCGGACTGACTCTTGGAGTACAGCGTAAGAAATCGTGATAGGAGGAATTAGAAATGGGACATCCAAAATTCGCTCGACCTAAGTACGACACCCCTCCTCATCCTTGGAAGGCTGACAGAATCGAAGAAGAACATGCAATTCAGGCAAACCATGGTCTGAAGAACATGACTGAGATTTGGAAGTCCAAGTCTGCTCTTCGCCGTATTCGTGGCCAAGCAATGAAGTTGATCGGTCGAGTCGACACCTCTGAAGGACACTACTCTCGTGAAAAAGATGCTCTTCTAGCATCTCTAAACCGAAAGGGACTTATCGCTAGCGATGCAATTCTTGACGACATTCTGTCTCTATCTGCAGAGGACATCCTCAACCGCCGTCTACAAGCTCAAGTTTACTACAAGGGTCTAGCATGCTCAATGAAGCAGGCTCGCCAACTAGTAACCCATGGCCAGATATGCATCGGCGACCAAAAGGTAACAATCCCTTCCTATCCAGTAACCCGTGATGAAGAAGAATTGATTCGTTACCACCCTCGCTCCAAACTAAATGACGAAAATCACGTCATTCGCCAAACTATTCTCGGTGTTCGTGAATCTGCAGAGTATGCAGAAGATGAAGTAGACCCTGAAGCAACTAAAGCAGATGCTGAAGTTGTCAAAGAATCTGCNGCTGAAGCACCTAAGGCAGAAGACACAGTTACTGAAGGAGGTGACCAATGATGCGTAAGGCAATCATCAATATCTTCTCGAGTTACAATAACGTTCTAATGACGGCTACTGATTTGACAGGAGCTGAAACAATCGCTACATGTTCCGGCGGTCAAGTAGTAAAGTCTTCCAAAGANTCTGGAGGACAGTTCGCTGCAACTCGCGCTGCAGAGCGCATGGCTGACCAACTAAAAGAGAAGGAATTCACNCAAGTCATCGTCAAGTACCGTGGCCCNGGTGGAAACAAGTCAAACAATACTGGGCCAGGNGCCCAAGCAGCAATTCGTGCTCTAACTCGTGCAGGGGTAACCGTCACTCGAATCGAAGACGTNACNCCAATCGCTCACGATGGAACAAAGAAAAAGGGCGGACGTCGTGGACGCCGTGTCTGATATTCTGAGGTGTTTAAAATGAAGGCTCAAATCGTTGAAGGCTGGCCNAAGGGTAACAAGATTAGAATCNTCTTGTCAGAAACAAACGCTGCACAGGTCAACGGCCTGCGCCGTGCAATTCTTTCGGATGTTCCTAAGATGGCAATTACAAAAGTTCGCTTCGAACAAGGNGTAACTCAAGATAACAAAGGAGAAGTTATCGAATCCGTTAACGTTCTACCAGACGAGGTTATTGCTCATCGCTTAGNAATGGTTCCTGTTCCAACATTCCTAGATGAATTCGTATTCCCTGAGGATGATGAGAACAACAAGAACCTTCCTGAAGACCAATGGGGATCNCCACTTTCACAAATCATCTACCACCTATCTATCCGTGGNCCAAACTCTGATTCNGATGAACAATTCAAGACCGTTTACGCAGGCGACTTGAATGTCCTTGGNGAAACAAAACTTCAGATTAGTGAAGAACACGCACGCATTCCTTTGACCATTCTTTCAAGTGGACAATATCTGGAATTATATGCATATGCAACACTTGGCCGTGGTCGTGACCATGCAAAGTGGTGCCCAGCAGCTGCAGTTACTTTCCAACCACGCCAGAAGGCAACATTGAACAAGCCAAAGAAGGCAAACACCTTGTTTGACCTCGATCTTACATCTNAGTCTGGACGNGCAATCAACGCTAAACTCTTCACAAACAAGGAATGTACTGATGTAGATTCAGTATTGGACTTAGAACGTGCAATGCACCAAGTTGGATATGGAACCAACCGTGATGAAGCATTCGATAATGCAATCACATTGGAAGATATCGAAGGAGAGTACATCTTTTCCTACGAATCAGACGGTTCCTTGTCCCCAGAGGAAGTCTTCAACCAAGCATGTGAGGAATTATCTTCACGCTTCGGTAAGATTACCGGCGAAATCGACACGGCTCTGGCTTGAAAGACCCCCAGAGTTTTCTCCTCAATATTGGAGAAGCATGATGACCTAGTTTGCCTAGCGTTAGCACGATGAATGAGGTCACAGTCCAAGTAGGGGGCCACGTGACCCTGCTATTTTCCATTCATTCTAAGCAANTGCTNGCTAGAAATCAAGGNTCGCGNGGAGCGGGTTTGTGCCTAGAAGATGGNGTNNTAGCCTCTGTAAAAAAANTNGGAACTGGAGNAGATTCTATTTCAGTCAATTTCATGGATGGAACTCCATTTGTTGAAGGGCAAAAATTGTATTTTGATTTACTAAAATCATTTAGAGATCTGTTCAAAATTGAAACCGCAGTCAATATCGAAATTCAATTAGAGTTACCAGTTTCTCAAGGTTTTGGCATGTCTGGAGCAGGCCTATTTGCGGCTAGTTTAGCATTAGGGGAATTGTTCGATTGTGGTGATGAGGGACAGTTAGCTCGTCTAGCGCATAGACACGAAAGAAGCAATTCGAGTGGTCTAGGAGATGTTCTAGGTTTGTGGGCTGGAGGTTGTGAACTAAGAATCACACCAGGAAGTCCTCCGTTCCCNGGTAAAGCATACGGGTTTGATGTCGGTTGCCCTGCACTGTTGGTTTGGGACCCAGAAGGAGGTAAACACACTTCAAATTACATTGATGACCCAAAGTGGATATCAAAGATAACCAAAGCTGGTGAGTCTGCAGTTAATCGTTTGAGCAAATATGACTGGGACCAAAATATCTGGAAGAAGTTACTTGATGAAGCAGACAAGTTCGCTTTAGAATCTGGTTTACTAGAAGAGCCTGAACGAGCTAAATTATTCAGCGCAGTGCTNGACCAAGCGGATGATTCTATGAGTTGNCATCTNTGTATGTTGGGTACATCATTGATAGTGCTACCCAAGAANCTTAGACACATTTCTGATTATGATGAATTGGCATCAAAATTACGAACTCTTGGTTTAGGAGTCAGAGAAACTATTCTTCAGTAGANCGGTTTAATGCTGACAAGTCCAATGGNCCACAGTCCAGTAAAACCGTACCNGGTATGTGCACATTTGCACAGAACCCATGACGGAAAACNAAGGCTCCTTGNCCCCAAGCCTCAACATATCTGTTGGCNTGCTTGACTATTTTCTTCCTTTGGAAATCTACATCAGCGCCATAGAAGTGTTTNGCATCAATCCATGCCACTGGTTCGCCATTGATTTCNACATGGTCCAAGAATAACAAATCAGGAGTATTGACTGGCCTNCCGTGTTCTTTCATCTGTTCTTTNACCATCTCTGGCTGNCGGCGAACTCTGACNCCCTGGTCTTCGAACCAATCNGCAAGAATTTCCTCAAACAGGTCTGCACGAACNTGTGTTTCAGATTGATCAACATGACTTACTCTNTCNGCCGCTTCAGCAGCCTCGAATTCATTNCTTTCTCGCTCTTTGAATTTTGAAGGCGCNCGTAGTGTTTCTTTTATTCGAGATTTGGACCACCCCATTTCTTTCAGAANTAATCTGAAGATATTCATCGGTGGGAAATCAAANCGTTTTGATAAATCAACAATACCAACTCCNTCTCNNTAGAGNCTAANCAGCGCTTTACCCCTNGCTTGCAATTGNCCATGCGAGTANACTGTTTTTTGCTGAAGTAATGCACTTCTTAGCGAAAGAGCCTGATCTAGGGTCATGTCGAGATTATCTACCATAGTGCCNATTTCAGCAACCCTCTCATCAGGTANCCACCCAAACTCACCCTTTCTAACAACTTTAGACGCGAGAGTAGACTCGGTCTTCAGAGCAACAGGATTGTTGGACCATTCGAAAGAGAAAAGTCTAGGCTCTTCGATTTCTTTAGGGATTCCGATAGGTCTGGGCTTTGCATCAAACCTTGACCTTGCAGATAACTTTGCAGCAGCATCAAACTCTGCATGCCTTTCTAGGAGATTAGACCTAGATGGGCCACCGTAGCGCTTTGGTTTCGATGAACCCNTTCCTTTACGGCGGGACCGATTNCGCTTTTGTCCATCCGCCATNCCGAGTGCTGTTAGCNCACGCTCCATAGATACACCGGCTTATTTGATGGCCGACATGTCGTCTAACATTTGTTCTGTTTGCTTTTTCATGAACGCATTGATNCGACCTGAAAAAATCGACATCATCCTTGAAACTTCACAACTAGAATGAATTTCAATCCCACCATTATCTTCTGAAAGGAAAGTAATACAAATTTTTAATTCTTTCAATCCGCTACCAATCGGGCGCTCGTTTCGAGTTTGTCCTTGACCCAATAACTCGATTTCACAAAACCCATCCCCNTCTCGAAGAGAATTGACTAACCATCGAATTTCGATTAAACCACCTTTGATGATTTGNTGAACTGCGATATGNTCNCCTTCATCTAAAGATTCAGCATTAGTNGCNAGCATACTCTTAGCGCCAGTGTTCCAATCNGGCCAAGTACTTGGGTTTCTGAATAAGGCTAGAGCATTATCCACTACTTCAACTGACAATTCGCGCCTAGCAGTATAACTGAACGCCTTGCCCATAGTTTGGGCTGGTTAGCGATGTNGCATTGATATTACGGACGGGTGATACATCATTTCAAGTGATAGGTGGTGATGGGAAATCATGCGTCGTCTTTTGACATTGGTAGTAGTATCCATCTTACTGATTCCTTTTGTTTCAGTTGAAGGCGAAGAGCAAGGGCCTTTGGGATGGGCTCAATCTGCAGGCGGATTCGATGANGAAACGCTAGCCGGTCATGTAGTGCTGGATGACAATAGTGTCATTGTAGCAGGGCAGTACACTTCTTCTGCTACATTCGGTGATGATGGGATTGGAGCAACAGGTTTTGAAGGTGACACTGACATGTTTCTTGCAAAAATGAATACATCAGGCAATTGGACCTCCACATATGGGTTTGGGAGCTCCGGTTCAGATGGAATTGATGCAATTGCGCTACACAGTTCGGGAGACATCATTCTTGCAGGACATTTCTGTCTTGGAACAGCGGGCGAATCTTGTGAGATGAACATGGGTTCTCAGACACTGGCTAAGGGGTCTGATCAAGGAGAGGGCGATGCATTCGTAGGACGGTTTTCTTACAACGGNGANCAACTAAGCATAATTTGGATTCGCACAATATCAAATGACAACGATTTATCTGCCTTAGATATTTCAATAAGTCCAAGCGGTGGTATTTCTGTTGGAATATTCCATCGTGACATTATTGAAGTCGAGGATAAAATAGTTCCAGGTTCTGGTGGCTTAAGTCTTGCAATATTGCATTACGACGAGAATGGAGGAATAGTTTGGGTTAACGGAATATCCAGTCCTAATGACTTGGAACCATTTGGTGGAATGTGCTACTCAGATAGCGGTTATTTACACGTCACAGGGACTTTCATTGGTGCAATCATGTTCATTGAAACGCACGACTCAGAAGGGGGCGCAGACATATTCGCAGCCCAATTAGACGGAGATGGTAATTTCACATGGACTTCATTCGCCGGTAGTACTGGAGACGATTGGTCTAATGATTGTGCAATAGATAGCAATGGACAAATGCATATCGTCGGTCAATTCGAAAACACTGCAAATTTTGGCTTTTTCAACGTTACATCAAACGGCTGGTGGGACATGTTCCATGCTGTTTTGTCACCACTGGGTACGTGGCAAGAGGTTTCTAGCTCGGGCGGCGGAGGATGGGAGAGTCTCGAATCAATCATTCTAGATTCTCGAGATAATGCTATTGTTGTTGGTAGTTATACTGCAAATTTCACTTTAGGAGTTGATACTCTAAGCGATAGAGATTCTAACGGAGATAAAAGAGATGTACTGGTGGCACAATTTGATTCAAACAATCAATGGCTTTGGGCTATTTCTGCAGGTGGCTTAGGCGACGACAGAGGCGTCTCGGTCCAATTTGGAGAGAATGAATCTCCAATTATTGGAATGGAAATTCAGAACACTGCACAGATGTCAAATTTCACAGTAAACTCAGCAGGCTCCTACGATATTGCACTTTGGAATTATGCAAGAGACCATGACTCGGATGGATTAACNGATGGNGCGGATAATTGCCCTAGAGTGGCAAACCCTGCTCAGCAAGATACAGATGGTGACCTGTTTGGCGATGCTTGTGACGATGATGATGATGGTGATGCAGTGGGTGATGACTGGGACGATTGTCCTGCCGGAGAGACCGGTTGGAACTCTGCNCCAAATACCGACCACGACAGCGATGGTTGCAGAGATGATACTGAGGATTTTGATGATGACGAAGATGGTATTCTCGACTTGTATGATGAGTGTCCTAAAGGCTCAGTTGGATGGNTTTCAACAATTGAAAACGATGAAAACCAGGATGGNTGCGAAGACTTAGATTCTGATGGTGATGGNTATGTTGACCAGCTTGACAAGTGNCCGGCAATTGCTGANGACCAAGCNGACTTGGATGGAGACGGGATTGGCGATGCTTGCGAAACAGATACCGATGGTGACGGAATTATCGANACCNTNGACAANTGTGTTCGNGATACNTTTTCTTGGGAAAGCGTACATGAAATTGACCATGACCAAGATGGATGTAGAGACTTAGATAGAGACGCGGATGATGATGGNGACAANCTTCTAGACTTGTCTGATGATTGCCCTACTGGAGAAATTAATTGGAACAGTAGTTTCGATCATGATAACGATGGATGTCATGATGATAGGGAAGATTTTGACGATGACTCNGATGGNTTCGAAGATTCAGTAGACACTTGNCCGCGTGGCTATGTTGGNATATCTGGCGTTGGAATGGACTTTGACCAAGACGGTTGTGTCGATTCAATAGAAGATGATGATGACGATAACGATGGCGTATCAGATGCTTCAGATGAATGCCGNTTNACNCCNCCAAATTTGGANGTAGAGGNGAACGGATGNTCTGGTATTCAATTGGATGATGATAACGACGGGGTACACAATTTGAATGACCTCTGTCCTGCAACACCGTTAGGCGAAACAGTTTCTTCAACNGGATGTACNGTTCAGANTGAAGAAGAGACAAAATCACAAGANGATAGNGAAACATCATCCTCTCTTACTTGGATTCTATTTGTCATAGCAGGTGTTTTGGTAATAGTGGCNCTTNTAGTAACTTTCAGACCTCAAAAACCTCTNCCTGCTAAACAAATTCCAAGCGTAAAGCCAGAATCAACTGTAGACGATGGANGGNGCCAAGGGGATAGCAGTGCCACTTCTGCCGACATCAGCAGTACCNGCCTCGATGTCGATACTAGTCAGCCCCAACTCGTTACAGACGAAAACTGAAGCNTCGTTGAGAATAGTGGCTTCATCTAATGAGCCAACTATCATTTCCTTTTCTGCATCTGACCATTTGAAGACTTGAGGCAACATTCTTTTGCCCCAGAACCCCATTACTTGGCCTTTCATTTCACCTTGAGCGAATGGAAGTTCTGCCAACTTACCTGCGAATGATTTGATGTTCTCTCCCTGTGCTAAGTGAGCGATAGCAGCTTGTGCTAACTCCTTTCTCCATGGTCGAGCAATGTGCACTACTGCACTTTGAGGAGGCCCGCCAATGTGCTTTGTTGCAACCTTTGCAACCTTTCTAGCCTGCTCAAGGAATGCACGAAGGTAGGTTTCATCATCAAGAGCAGCTAATTCTTCAGCAGTCAACGATTTAGGTGCATCGAACACTCTACTTGCAACCAAATCTTCCTTGCCCTGCATTTTCCACCAATCTTCAGCAAGATGCGGAGTTGCAATTGAAATCATGTGTGTCCAAGTTTCAAGAATTTCTCTTCCAACCTCAGGGTTATCCCCGCCCCTTCTGCGATACCAGTTGATATCTTTGACAAGATCGAAGTGACTTGCATCAACGGCTCCACGAAGGTCATAATTATCCATAGCGCCTTGCCACTGGATACATCTTTGTTTGAGTCTAGCTCTCATCCACGTATCGATATCTCTCGCAATACCGTCCCATGAAAGAATACTTTCTGGCATACCGTACAATTGTACCATTTGGCGATAATTAGCCTCTAGAGCTGAATCGGACCAATCCATTCCAGCGGTAGGATTGGCTGCAAAGAGGATGAATAACCTGACAGTATCTGCTCCATACTTCTCTATCATCTCTTCAGGCGAGACAGTGTTTCCAAGGCTCTTACTCATCTT
>PAEE01000031.1 GCA_002701145.1 Methanobacteriota archaeon | reverse complement strand
CAAGTTTTAATCGATGAGGGCACGTCTATATTCTTAGAATGGGAAACGGGAGATGTGGTCCCAATTTTCATTGGTAATATGCAATATGAAGTCGAGATTTCCGGAATAACCGAAGGTGAAATTTCGCGTACAATGTACATCTACAGAGAAGACCTATCACAAATGGTAGGAATTGAATCAACCTCTGTTTTGATACAACTTTCAGATGATGATAAATCTCTAGATGGACTTGCTGAATTGTCTGTGGGATATACCAAAAAAGCAGATGCGATAAACACCTTTGAAACATTACTAGAACAGCAAAAGCAGTTCTTCTATGCGATTGAGTTCCTTGGAGTAATAATCGCAATAGCGGTACTCTTCAACACTCTTCTGATGAATATTGCAGAACGGGATACAGAACTCGCAACACTTCGAGTCCTTGGGGCTCCAATAAACAAATTGGGTAAAATGATGTTCTGGGAACATTTAGGAATAGGTGTAATCGGAGGAATACTCGGAGCCATATTTGCTTACTTTGGGACNGTATTACTTGCTTCTTCAATGGTTCAGTGGGCGTTTTACTTCACCATATCNCCCGCTCCNAGTGCAATAATTACTATNGCAGGNGTNATAATTGGNATTTCAGTTGCTTTNACTCCATTNGGAATGTGGCGTATTAAGAAAATGAATTTGGTCGATAAAGTCAAAGATCTTTCAAATTANACTAAATCGNANATTTTNGATACCATGAACCGATGTTTACAGGCGATGGTAATAAGTCCCAGTTTGGCTTAGCCCTGCACATGGAACTGGGTTCTTGGTTAATGATAGGGCTTCTTGGAGGCGCCTTTCTCTTCGGAATATGGTTCATGCTGGTTCGTAAAGATGACCGCGGCACCCGTTCCTTGTCGATACAAGGGCAAGATCTAACTCGTCGCGGTTCTCCAGACTTTTCACAGGCTCACAATGAGTTCGACCGTAAGTTGGGAGAAATAGAACGTCACCTAGCATCTAAGCGCAGGGATGAGCGGGCGATTTTGCTTGCCGAAGAAGAAGCGAGGAAGCAATTAGCCGAGGGAGCTGCTAAGAAATTGATTGCTGAAGAAGAAGCACGTTTGGCTGAAATCGAAGCAGAGGAAGCCCGAAAGAAAGCCGAATACGAAGCNCAGCGAGAGGCTGAATTAGAAGAGGCTAGAAAGTTGGCTGAAGAGAGAGAGGCAGAGCGTNTAGCAGAAGAAAAGAGGCTGGCTGAAGAACGTGAAGCNNAGCGACAAATAGAACTCGCNGANGCAGAAGAAGAGCGNATTCAGGAAATCGAAGCATTACAAGAGTCTGAGGAAATGGAAGCACAGATGGCTTCAGAACAGGCAGATCGTGAATTAGTGAAGCGTTTGGAAAGAGAAGGTGCCAAAACTTCAGAAGTTCAAGTTTCACTAATGTGGGATAATTACAATGATTTGGATTTGCATGTTCTATGCCCATCCGGAGAAAGAATNCATGGAGGAAACAAGGTATCTGAATGTGGAGGAGAACTCGATGTCGATGCAAACGTCAGACCNGAGACCAAGAAACCTGTTGAAAACATAGTTTGGCCNGATTTCAAAGCNCCTCCNGGTTCTTACAAAGTGTATGTCCATCATTACAAGAAACANAACAAGCGNCGTTCNAAAGACCCAACNAAGTTCAGANTNGTTTGCAATTCNGGTGGNGANATNTCTCACTATGAAGGNGAATTGTCTTTCGGCGACCCGATTATGCTAGTNTGTGAATTCGAACTTGAGGCACCNGAAGAGAGGGGTTCANTCGAAGAAAGAGAAGTNGCTTTGATCGAAGAAGAAACCGAAAGAATCGCTGAGGAAGAAANACTTGCATTAGAACTTGAAGAGAATCGTCAGATAGAACTTGCAGAAGCAGAAGANCANCGTCTTGCAGAGATAGTTGCTAACGAAGCNGATGAATTNGAATCAATAAANGCAACTCAGCAGGCGATGAAGGAATTGACCGAGAGGTTAGAANGAGAAGGTGCAAAGTCATCNGATGTNCAAATNTCNNTGATATGGAATAATTACAATGACTTAGATTTGCATGTAGTATGTCCTTCTGGTGAAAGAATCCATGGTGGTAACAGAGAGTCTGCATGTGGNGGAGAACTNGATGTAGATGCTAACGTGAGNCCAGANTCCAAGAAACCGGTAGANAATGTTGTTTGGGCTGAAGGTCAAGCACCAGGTGGTACTTACAAGGCATATGTNCATCACTACAAGAANCACAAAAAGCGCCGTGCAAAAGACCCTACTGCATTCCAGGTAATTTGTAACCAGGGCGGAGAAATCAAAGAATATGAAGGAGAGGTTTCGAATGGAGACCCNATCATGTTAATTTGTGAATTTACTCTNGANAATCCTGAAACAAGNGCNGCTAATGCTGCTGAAGCGAAAGCGAAACTTGCNGCNTTGGCAAGCGGAGAATGGGATGGCTCTGAAGAGCCTGAGCAATTGAGCGATGAAATGTCTGATGCTCTTGATGAATTGCTNGATGACTGATNAAGACAGAATTCTGTCTAAGCAATCGTTCTCAACGGCTTTTTTGATGGAGCGGGCAATTCTTCTTCCTGTTGACATGAATGGNTCATTGATNTCACTGTAAGGNGANCCTCCCACAAACGGGTTTGAACCTGCAACAATCCTTGCGCTAATTTCGAATACTCTAAACTCTAATTTGTCGGTGACAATNGTTTCTAGGCANAATGCTCCAATCATTCCTCTAGCGCCCTCTTCTAACTCAAAAGATGCAGCTACAGTGCCTTCTGCCATNTCAAAGGCTCTAGGCAACAGACTTTCTCGAATTACAACNGGTTGATTCCCAGTTACTACAAAAGATGGTTCTAGATTCATTTCTCTTAAATCTCGCAAACTTCCTAATTTGTAAAATTCATCGACGTTGGACTCATCTCTACGGTCCATACTCATCAATTCTAANCGACCNAGNTTCTTTCCTTCATTGGANCCCTTGCCTCTAACTTGGAATCCATCATCAGCAGTTGGNTCGAAGAAGAAGTGAAGATAGTATCTGCATCCCAAAACGTATTCTTGGATAGTGAACTCTTCATCAAGATTCACATTTCTCTTGAAATCTCTGTAATCTCTAGCAATGAAATANCCTTCTCCGCCTTTTGCTCCTGCATATTTTACAATNACAGGNCCGTCTATGTCGTGAGGGTCATCTACTACCTTAGGCATTGAACAACCNCCCTCTTCTAGCCACTCTCTCTGAAGTGCTCTGCTACTCTCCCAGTGAAGAATACCTCTATTTCCAAATGTAGGGACTTCTAATTTCTTGAAATTCTCACTACCAAGGTATTCTACAAGAGAGCCATGAGGTATGACTATGACGTTGTTTTCTCTAAACCATTCTGCATGTTCTAGCATNTGATTATAATTATCCAACATGAGCCATTCATCTGGCTCAGCGCCAGGGAATGCGGAATAGAATCTGCGTCGGTTTTCTCCAACTGCAATTCCTAGAGTCCTAAACCCTTCTTGACGCGCACCGTGAAGGATTTGGAGCGAGGAATGAGANGCAACCACAGCTATTGTGATTTCTTTGGAGTCGTAGGATTTTAGCCAATTCCGCAANAGTCCTATGTCTACGCCCATGCCGACGGCTTCAGTGTCATATTAATGACCGTTACGCCAATAGTCTGTATAATTAAATGCTTGAAGCCAAAATTTATGNTCTCCGATGGCAAGTTTTCCTTCCGTCAAGGTTTCAAGCCCTCCCCTCTCTGGAGGTATCATGAGCGGTGAAAACTCGGGCGCCCGTATGACCTATGGCAACTATCTCCAGTTGGAGGAATTGCTATCTTTACAATCAGGTCCAGANGGCCATGAACCCGCTCCGTCTAATCATGAGATGCATTTTATTGTGGTCCATCAGGCCTTTGAATTATGGTTTAAACAAGTCAANTGTGAGCTGGAATGNGCTCTAAATTTAATGAATGTTCCAGAAGTAGATGAAAAGCAGATACCAGTAATAGTTAGCCATCTNGAAAGGTGTTCNGANATTTTCCGNCTTTTGGCNTCTCAGTGGAAGGTTATGGAGACACTTTCACCTCAAGATTTCTTGGCATTCCGTGATAGACTTGGTACTTCATCTGGATTTGAAAGTTGGCAAATGAGGACTTTGGAAATGCTTCTTGGTTTGAAATCTGAACAGAGAATCGGAGGCATGGACCCTATGGTCCATAACCGGAAACTTCACTCTGAAGGTAAACTAAGCGATTCAGTAATGGCAAATATGGATCGAATCGACCAACTTCCTTCTCTCAATGACGTATTACTTCGTTGGCTAGCAAGGACTCCTGTGAATGGGGTTTCTGGCGACCTTGGTGTACTCCGTAGTTTTGTAGATGGGCACCTGTCTGCAATGACTGAGCACGGCGAGTCAGTAATTGCTCACATGGTTAAGATTGGCCATGGGACTGAAGAGGTTATTCGTCCAAGAATCGAGTCTGGAATCCAAGGGGCTAGAGACTTCCTGTTACCGGACGGAGAAGTTATGCCCGCAAGAGCTGGCTTACTATTCATTGAATCGTTTAGGGAACTGCCATTACTCTCCTGGCCAAGGCGTTTAATCGATACAATGGTTGATTTGGAACAGGCAATGTTGCTATTCCGCTCTCATCATGCCAGAATGGTTGAGAGGATGATTGGTCGTAGAATGGGTACGGGTGGCTCCAGCGGAGTCGATTATCTGGATATGACTCTGAAGTATCGAATATTCACTGACCTTTGGGCTGTTAGAACAATGTTGGTTAAGCGCGATGCACTAGAAGATCCAATAAATTCAGATTTCTACGGCTTTACCGCAGGTAATTAATTCGCTGAACTCACTCGTGAGGGTCAGTGTCGATTGGAATGAGTTCGTTATCGTATTCATACATTGCAATCTTTAGAGGGTCTAGAACGAAGCGAACCGATGCTTCTTCTAGTCCATACAGGGAAATTAATTCTTCCTTAAACGCTTCACGTAGAACGTCTTCAGGAGCGTTTAGAGGTGCGCCCATTCCAATTTGGAGAGCACGTGCGCCAATGATTCTAGCGCGTTCAAAGCGGGTATGTGGGCGGATTGGTTTTACCATTCTGGATACCTCATGCACAGTACGTGCGAGTTTTGCGACCAGCGCCCTGTTATTGAACCCTGCGCCATGAAGAAATAATTTTATTCTTCTTCTTTATGCTCTGGTGCACGAATTAATTGTATCAATTGGAATGTTGCAGGTAGTGTAATCATCATCAACAAGATTGTGATTATAATGACTGTAGAACCTTTTACTGAACGCCTATCTTCATCTATTCCATCTAGCCCTCCATCTGGGACATAATCGTTAGCAGGCATGGAAGAACCCGATACAAGAGCAATAAATCCAGGGTGTGATACAACGATAACTAATTTTTCTCCATCGATGTTGACAATATTGGTTTCAGACAAATTAGTATGGCTGACTGCCATATTGGTTAGGTTTGTAGTTGAGTTTACAGTCCAAACATCGATAATACTTCCATTGAATTCACCTTCAACATACAATGAGTTGTTTTCTAGGCTGACATTAGAAATTCCGCTGTAGTTTGAAATCGAGTCAGATAATAATGAGCCAAGTTCCCGTGATTGCGTGGGGCCTGCGAGAATGTAGTGTCCATCAATTGCTAAGGTAGGATAGCCCCATAGACCGTAAACATCGAGGAACCTATCTCTTGATTCTTGCAGCCAATAATCATCACTGGATGAAGATCTATGGCTCAAAATAAGTGCTGAATTATTCGAATCTTCTTGCAACTGTTGTTCCACTTCTGGACATTCTGTACACCAGTCTGCTCCAAAATATTCCACTATGTTGCTTGGACGGGAGACGCATGTTTGGTCTTCTTCACACTCTAAATCTAATACGATTACATCTACTATGTAGCCCTCTGAGTGCGCTCCTTCCAATCCATGAGCCCCAGTATACCCGGGCAACATCATGACGATTATGAAAAGGGCGGCTAGAATGGTTCTCCTCATCATGACGGCCCACGAAGTCCGGTTTGTTAAAAGGGAGCCTACGGCCCCCTAGGACTAATGGCAACCGAATGGTTCAGGCGTCCATCGACATTGCCTTTGGCTGTCGCTATAATGGCGATGCTGATTGTTGTCGTTGGCGGAACTATTCGTATCTATGATGCAGGGGAGTCTTGTCCTGACTGGCCTCAGTGTTTTGGCACCTGGGGATTCGATGTATCTGTTGAAGACCAAGGCGAATGGTATGACGAAACTGAGGAATATGATAGCCGAGGCGAAGACCATAGATATACTACATTTGAGATATTTGTAGAATGGATTCATCGCTTGTTAGCCAGCTTGATGGCAATACCGGTTTTAGCAAATTTCCTAATCATTTGGAAAAAGAAAGAAATCTATGGTGACAGACTTGTAAAGGTCTCATTTTTCACAGGGATTTTACTAACAATCCAAGGTATTGCGGGCGCAGTCACGGTCAAGTTCGATAATGCAGACTGGTCGGTCGCACTGCACTTAGGGTTAGCTTCTTCATTCCTTTTCATTTTGATATGGCAGTACGTAAACATGAGGAAAAAAGAGGGAGCGGAATGGGCCACTTTTTCCTCGCCTAGTAGTTTCAAGAAATCTGAATATAATCGATTACTAATCCTCACAGTGTCGATATTTTTACTCTTGATAATGGGTGCGTGGGTTTCATCTTCACCCAATGGCAATCAAGGGTGTTCTGTAGGATTCCCTGATGCCTGGCCGAAATGCCAAGGTGATTTCTTACCAAGTTTGGACAGTAGTGGTATACTTGTTCAGATGGTTCACCGATTAGGTGCGGGAGTTGTCGGTATAGCATTGATATTAGGTGGTATGCGACTACGAGAGAAGACAGTAGAAACAGGCGCCAACAAAGCATATTCAAACTTTTTAGAAGCAGCAACTGGTTTCTGGTTATTGAATGTGCTAATCGGTGGCATGTACGTCGTTTGGGCTAAGATGGGTGATTTCCCTGAAAAGTTATCTTTGTTACATCTGGTGATCGGTGTGGTCGGATTTTTGTGTGCCTCAATAGGATTGATCCTATTGCAATCAAGTGATGCAGGTGATGAAGATGAGTGATTCAAAACCTAGTCTTCTGACGATTTATTTCCAATTGATGAAATTGCGAGTAGTAATCCTTCTACAGATTACAGCCGTCTGTGCAATAATGGCTCATGATTTGATGGTGAGAAGTGGAGCCTTGACCGGCGAGCGAACATGGATGGATACTCTTCTTGCAATTTCGATTACAATTCTAGGAGGAACACTAGCAGCGGGCGGTTCTAATGCAATTAACATGGTTTATGACCGAGATATTGATGTTGGGATGTCTAGAACCCGTACTAGACCAATACCTGAAGGATACATCACTCCTAGGCACGCATTGATATTTGGAATAACAATCTCACTAATCGGTTGTGCTATATTCTATCCAATCCACTGGAAGGCTGTATTTTGGACAATGTTCTCAGTTTTATTCTATGTATTAATTTACACAATGTGGCTAAAAAGACGTACTCCTCAGAATATTGTAATTGGTGGTGTGGCTGGTTCAACTCCTCCGCTTATTGGTTGGGTTGTTGCTTCCGCCCAATCAATTCCAGATAATCTCAATCCGTTTGATTTGGGTTCACCAATTCCTTGGATGCTTTTTGCTCTAATTTTCTTCTGGACTCCACCGCATTTTTGGGCTCTCGCACTTTACCGAAGTGGGGAATACAAGAAAGTAGGAGTGCCAATGATGCCGGACATAAAGGGCCCTGAAAGAACATTATTCGAATCCAAGGTCTATTGCGTAATGCTATTTGCAATCGGCTCAGTACCATTCTTTTGGCCAGAATATGGACTTCCCCCAGCTTGGTTACTCCTTTCAGGAGTGATTACCCTGTGGTACGCTATATCGGTATGGAATATTGACATAGATGAAGAATTAGATTCGGATGGAAGATTACCTTCAGCATTTGCATCTTTTATGCGTTCTTTAGGATATTTGGCTTGGATGTTTATCGGTTTCGTATATATCGTCGCGGTCCCAATTTCCCAGATATGGTACTGGACATTCGGGTTTTTCTTGATAGTACCTGTTGTAAACCATTTAATGATTAAGTGGAAAAATTCTGTACAGTCAAAAAGAACGGTTCTGAATGCAGAATGACGTCTAAAATTGGCGCGACGAGGGGGATTCGAACCCCCGCGGGTACACCCATCGGATTAGCAATCCGACGCAATGGCCAGGCTATGCGATCGTCGCAGTAGTCGGCCCACTTGACTATTTCAGATAAAGCAGACGGTTAGGCAATCAGTTTCTTTAGGTTCTATTCAATCGTTAATTCCTACTATTTCTTCAATAGTAACTCTATCAAATCAAATTAGTCGGAAAAAATGCATACGAACACAATTACTACCAAAAATAGGATTACAGGAATGGCTGCTATCCAAAACATAAGTCCCTGAATCTTATAGAAAATTCGTAAAATACCCGCAATTATGAACCATGGCTTTTCACTCTTGGATTTAGGGATGTGAAAATCATCAAAACCCCATTCAAACTCACTATCACAGTGTGGGCAAATGTAGGTACCACTTGCGTCGTCATCTAATTCGATTTCCCCCTCACAATGAGGGCATAGGATTTCAACCATTAACAGACCTCTGCAATGATTAATTGAAGAAATCTTCGAAATCATCATCCATGTTTACTGGTTGATTAGCGGCTCTTTTGGCAAGGACTCTTTTCATTCTCTTTCTCTTCTTGAGAATTAGTGGTAGTCCGATAAAGTTGATAATTATCGTGAGAAGCATTACCATTCCTGCAATTTGGAAATTTTCTATTTCGATATACTCTTCTAACTCTCCAAACCATTCAACCCCATACGGTGGCTCTGGCGGTTCTGGTGGCTCAGGTACACGATATTCGTTGTAACTCCAGTATTGGTCCTCAATGTATATCCTCTCCACGTTGTTTGAAGGATAGTCAATGAATGTGTACTCATTACCTACTGTGTCAAGTGGTGTCAAAATGTAGTAATATGTTCTGTACGGCATTATTCCATCGAAATCTGTTCCGTTTTCTGTGAATGTGCCGGTTTCACCTGGCACGTTTACCAATCCTGTCGCTATTGGATCGATGTATCTCAAATCTATGTCGTTAGGCTTTTGCTCAATTCTGTAAATGTTCCACGAGATGTTACCATCTGGTTCATGATCTGGCCAAGTCCATGACAAAGTCAATTCATAGCAGCGATTCCAATCATTGTACATATTGTAGCATGAAGTATCATTGTTGTAAACAACTTGCGCACTCATTCCTGAAACCTCAGAGTTAGGGTCAATCGCATCTCCACAAGTTAATCCCGGGCTTCCCTCAATCGTTGAAACTTCAGCTTGCAAATAATTCGCATTAGCGGCTCTATCGATTGGAATTATTGCATAAGATGCGCAAATTCCAGTCTCCAATTCACGCTCATCAACCCAAGTATTGGTTGTGCCGTCTAGGGATGCGGAAAGAGAGCCTTGCATCAATCCTCTCCAAACGAATTCACTAGAGATATCGTTAGGGTCAGGGAAATATGCTGATGCTGTTATTGGACTAATAACTCGATAGATGTGCCATCCTCCGAAATAAGGATTGGTCAAATCCCCAGTTGGTTCCCAATCAATTTGCATTTTTCCATCTGGCAACTTGGTCAAAATCAGTTCTCCTGAGTTAATCTCTGGAGGTGGTAATTCTCCAATAATTAGTAAATCCATGTTCTCAATGATGTGTACCCTAAGTGTGTTATTGTCAATCAATTGGAAACTATTTTCTCCGTCTAGCGTATCCCAATCTAGCTGGTCAAAACCATTTAACTGATAGACTGCAATAGATTCACGATGAACATTGTCTGGGAGAAGTTTTGTGATATTGATGTCAAACTCCATCCAATCCATTCCAGCACTAGGCTCTTCAGTAGTAGACAAAACATCCACAGATAACCTGAGAAGTGCTTCTAGTCCTTCTCCAGGGGAATAACTGACTCCAGGGATTGGATAATCGTAATACGAGTCGCCTTCTGCATGTGTTCTNGTAACTGCAGAACCATTTAGCCAATCTCCTTCGCCAATATCNGTGCTGTTNAAGACAGTAATCAAAGCAGTAGCNGATTCCATNNNTCCCAGTGAGTCTACAGCTCTGACTGAAATGTAATGGTCTCCTAGACCGATATTAATTGCAGGAACTTGAATTTCCTGTCCAGTACCTAATGGAATGATTCCGCNTAGCCACCATGAATAGCTTAGNGGCTGTGCTGCTGTTNCAGTGGTNCGGGCAGAGAATGTAATGTAATCTGCAGTTTTGTAAGTACCATAGAAATTAGTCTGCTCTATGATTGGATTTATTTCCCCTGCAATAACTTCAGAAATAACGTTGAGAATATTATCTGATGGCTTGGCATCATTGCCTTCTGCTAAAGCCTCGCTGACGAATACTTTGAGCCTTTTATCTCCTAATCTGTTAAGGTCAAATATACAAGAAGCGGAACTNCCTGGTGTGATCTCAGTAGGATTACAGTCCTCAACTGTCTCNATGTTTTCGCTTAAGTCCATTACAGTNAATCTGACTAAGGGTTCGACAACTGTGTGNTTTCCTAAATTAGAAACTACCACTGATACACTGTCATTACCATAGAAATACGTGGCTGAATTTGGAGCGTTAAGGGGNGACATCGAGGTTATTTGCAAGTCTACAGTATCATCGAATNTAACTTCAGTNCTCNGCAGATTATTGTATGAATTCATGTCTCCTGAAGGGGTNCCACTCGAATTTAATAGCCCGTAATGCAAAGTGTAAGTGCCTTCNAAGTTGTAATTCACAGGGGGCATTGCTCTNGAGAATGCACTCTCGCCCCACGAAGGTAGGTCGGAATACGGAAGACTATCTGATGCAACTTCAATTCCATTGGAGTCGATTAATATCCAACCGATATCTGCAACTAATCCACATGTTCCACAAGATGTTACAATACCGTCAACGCTCATTGAGTAATTGGTATCAGTATTCATGATTACTTCGCCATTATAGNTGGCTAGGTTTTCTAATTGCGATGTGATGTCTTGTGCTTCAAATGAAAGGTCGACTAAGTTTTGTGCAAGGTTGAAATTGTAAACTCCTACGTCATTTGTTACATTGTTATCGGAATCAATGAATCTATAGACTAAGGTATATGCTCCTTCTTCACCGTCCGAGCTATACATTTTCAGGAAGGTGTGATTTACGCTTTGTCCAACTGGAATCGGGTCTATTGCTGCTGTTCCATAATCGTCTCTGTCATTATAGCAATTTGCAGAATCCTTTACTCCTTCACATACAAACCATTCAATCATTCTAGATTCNGTATTGTAAAAGAATCCTGAATTTGTTATCTGTACTTCTAAGGAAATAGGGTCCCATGCNGACATGAAATCNCCNGGCAATGGNGANANTGAAGCCGTGATTTCNTAATCNCCACTCACNGATGCAGCGGCTGTNGGTGTGAGCAAAATNCCTCCAAATGCTGACAATAACAACAACGAAACTAAGCCAATACTCAGGCTTGCCGAGGTATTGCTAGATTCAGCATACGCGCTGGACATCATGTAGTCCTACCATCCGNCCCTCAAATATCAATCGGTGACTGAAGGNGGAATCNACAGTATTGGCGACTTGGTATTGAATCCGGGCGACATCCTCATGACTCTTCGTCGCCTCCCGCAGTTTATGCAGGGGGCCCGACAATCTCGCAAATCTTCATCTGATGAGGATGGNGCAGTTGTTGCAGTTGTTGAATTTCTTTCAGCATTCACTCTATTTTTGATGATACTAACTGCCTTTATGTCNCTTGCTCAACTNGAATTGGGTAGNAATGACCCCTANACNGATTTAGTNGATCGCTCCGCAGTTGATGGCTTAGACCGNCTTACCAATGGAGAAGGATGGTTTGTTCCCTATGTTGATGGNGTTAGAGATCAGGNTAATGCAACNGAAGATTGGCATATAGTGCCNGTATCTGATTTGTACAATGGAGTGCTTCAACCAGGTATTGTTACTAATGGAATTATTGATTTGGAACGCATTGATGCCTTGTCTAATGTNAGCATTGAANCTATGGCGGGCGGNTTAGGACTTGCAGATGACTTGCAGGTTAGGTTACTCATACAGGTAGAATCATCTTCAAACTCTTCAAGAGTAGGAGCAATACTCTTTGACGGAGGCTCAGATCGCTCCACTGCAAGCACTTCTTCAGTCGCCAGTCGCACATTCATAAGTGGCTCTGACGTAATTTCGGTTAGCCTAGAGGTTCACGATGGAGGGAAGGCCCCTAAGGTTTTGAGAATCACAGAAATATCACCGAGACCTTCGGATGGTGGTCCAGAATGGATTGAAGTTCAGAATAAAAATGGGTTTGCGATCTCATTGAAGGGCTGGTCATTTGAGCGAAGTGGAACTTCAGGTACTACAGATTACTTGTACAAAGATGGAGTGATTCCAGGCGGTAAACTTGCAATATTCACTGGTGACCCGTCATCTCAGGAGATAGGCAATGCCAGTGTAGTCTACGATTTAGGGGCAAGTGGTTTCCTTGGTGTTGGTTCAATGGATGGTCTTGATGATAATTCAGGTAGGCTTAGGATGTTATTTGCTGAAGATGATGAAGGAGTCGGAAACCAAGTTTGCAAAATTGAATGGAGTCCTAGTACAGGTATACTTTCTAACAATACCATTGTTTGGAACGGCGGGCAACCTTCTCAATCCTCATCTTGGAATGTTTCTCAATCCCCTACACCGGGCGAAGTTTGAGCGATTGGTGCGTATCGTTCATTTAGTGTGATGATTTGGGGGGACTGTTAGCCATGCAACCCGCAACAGTCTACAGCCGCGACCGTTGTATAACGGGTATACATGGAATGGATGAGATTCTTAGAGGCGGAATACCTTACGGGTCAACGGTTCTAGCAGCTGGAACCTGTGGTTCAGGTAAGACTACTTTCGCTATGGAATTCTTGGTAAGAGGAGCATTAGCAGGAGAAGCATGTGCACATTTCACTGCAACCGAGCCGAGTGTCAAATTATTGGAGAACATTCGTCAATACGCCTTCTTTGACATGAACATGATAGACAGCGGACTAATCAACGTATTCGACATGGATGTACTATATTCCTGGCTAGGATTGGACAAAGCATCGTTCGATTTAGACGATGTTCACGCTTTGATTAAGGCGATAGTTGACATTGTCAACACCATTGGAGTGACACGCCTCGTAATCGACTCTGTAACCACTCTCTGTTACAAAATTAAGAGTGAACAACTGATTCGTGATTTCTTGTTTACTCTAGGAAAGAAACTAGCAACATTAGGTTGCACTACTATTCTAATTTCAGAGATTACCTCTGCTACCGAGAACGCCCACTGGTCTTCTTTCGGTGTTGAGGAAGCAATAGCAGATGGAATTATTGTAATGGGTGACGTTGAGAGAATGGGTCATCTTCTTAGATTCTTACAGGTCGTAAAAATGCGAGGTACTTCGCACAGTCGTGCTAAGCATGCAATCGAACTAACTCCTTTGGGAGTAATGCTAACCCCGATGCTGAAATGGGGAGCTGTTAGCGACAAAACCAGCCGATGGGGGTCATGATCATGTTTGAATTAGACCAAAGAATCGCTGAACAACTGACAGAAGTCAGCCTCAATTCATCTGTTCAGGTACGCTGTGGTAACTCGAATGCATTTATGGTTACAGCATCTACAATGATACCCCTCATGCAAATGTTTGAGATGGGCGGAGTTTACATCTGCGCCACTAGAGGTGCGGTTGAGATTATCGAGGCTTTCGAAGCAATAGGTGTAGATGTTTCACACATACAATTCGTAGACCTAGTTTCATCTGGTATTCTTGGTGGAACCGATGTGTCATACCCAAACATTTCATTCGTAGATAGCCCAATCATGCTCGAAAGCGTTCTTCTTCGCACACTTTACACCCTTAGAATTGCAAATTCAGAGCGAAATTTCGTATTGATTGATTCAGTAAACGCATTAGCGATTTACAATGAAGAGAGAATGCTTGCAGAATATCTTCACACATTCATCAATACTTTCCGCCAAAGAGAGGTATTGTCAATAATTTTGAATGTACCTGACCAAGTGCCTCCTATGGTACTATCAAATCTAGACCTTTACTGTACTGACTTGATTGACCGAGGACAGGTAGTGATTCACTAAGGAGATGTTTTCAGATGAGTAAAGAGGTCGTATTCGATTTGGAAGACGAGGAGTTTTTCGGTAGCGTTGGTAGTTTTGGCGTTCCAAAATTCGATAATGCAATGTATGGGGGAGTACCTCGTGGCTTCTTAGTAATCGGTTTTACAGACATTGGTGCTGGTTCCGAATTATTCGCTAAGCAATTTACTTCCCCGGCTGAAGAGCCGGATAATACAATTCTAATTTCAACAAACGAAAGCCAACTTGAAATCGCTCGTGTTTTCAAGAAATACAGTTGGCCAACAGATATTGCTGTACGAACTCTCGGAGAAGAATTCAATGCTAGAGTTCTAGAAAAAGAATTACTTGCGAGCCGTTACCGATTGGAAGGATTCAAACTCCCAGACATTCAAAGGCTCGCTCAGACCAGATTCGTAGATGATGACACTCAGGATTTCTTGACAGAAATGACAAATGAAATCATGGCAATGGGTCCATACTTTAGAGCAGTTGTTGATTCATTGGATTTCTTCATGCAGAGAGAAGACCCTAGCCGTGTGGTCGCAATGCTAAGAATGATGCAAGCTCATACTCAATTGAATCGTGGAATTCTTTTCATCACTGTATCAAATGATACAATTACCCCTGCAATCAAACAAGAAATGGCTGCAATTGCGGACATGGTTTGCGATTTCAAGGTAAGAACAGTAGGTTCTGATTTCGAGACATCAATGATCGTTTCAAAATTCAGAAATGCTCCTGAGAATCTATCGATTATGGTTTACAGAGTAACTCCTGAAGAAGGAATTACCCCGGAGACCGTCGAGCGTATCGCTTGATACGAAATCCGAGGCCAATGGCCTATTTTTGCGAACCAAGATTCGTATTATCTTGGACGTAGCATCATTGTTACAGATTTGGATTCGTGTTCGAGAATACCGACTTCTGTAAAATCAAATCTGTAGTGGAAACGCATAGAGCCAGGATTAGGGGGGTCTAGACTAACCTCTGCTGCAATCGGAACCTTATGCAGCTTTGAGTAATCGACTACTTTTTGATAAATAAGGGAGCCAATACTTTGGTTACGATGAGTTTGCGAAACAGCAATTCTGTCAACGTAAATGAATTCATCATATTTTTGATTGAACCATGCATAGTTCAGGCTTCCGTAATTTGTACCTGGTAATAGGCAAATTACGAAACCCAATAATTTCGAGTTTTCAAAAACACCAATTGCAAGTTCAGAAATCTCAAGCAGTGCTTCGATTTCTTCATGGTTCACTTTACCCGTTCCAGGTAAACCTTGCTCGTTGATTTCCCAAATTTCAGAAATATCTTCATTCTGAAGTTCTCTCAAATCCATGGTCGACTCGATAATGACCTAAGACATAAGCCTCTCTAGTCTCAGCGCCCTCTTAGGTAGTCTTCCCCATACCATGCCCATTGTTCCATTGTCCAACCGGTCGGCAGGCCTTCAGGAGGCAGTGGTGGAGCGTTTGGTGTGCTATCTGATAAAATCGCTTGAGGTGTAGATAAATCAAAATTTGAATTAAAATCAGTCTTGTTTTTCCGTCTGTTAAGGAATACGAAACCAGTTGCTATTATTCCAAACAAAATAATCCCTATAACTGAAATTATTGCCGTGGTAGATGCTCCTGATTCAGCATGTTTTGTTGCATCATTAGGGAAAGCATCCGATTTGTCTGACCAACCATCGCCATCGCTATCAAGGCAACCGAGTCGGTCTTCGTAGGAATCACCTTGAACATCTGGGCAATCATCAGAGATTTCGCTACCTGGCTGGTCGGCATAGCTGTCTCCATCACTGTCTGACCAAAGTGTACTATCGTTTGGATATGCGTCTAATTCATCATCCCACCCGTCGCCATCTGTATCGGGGCAACCATATCTCTGTTGATTGGATAGGCCAAATACACCTAGGCAGCCATCCGGTGAGTCTCCCAGCGGAGAATCTCCGAACCCGTCTTCATCATCATCCATGTGTTGAGTGCTGTCAAGAGGCAACATATCACCAGAGTCTGACCATCCATCCCCATCGCTATCTAGGCAGCCAAATCTATCTTGACTAGATGTTCCAAATATTTCAGGGCAAACATCTGCCTCAAAACCAGTTGCTCTGTCACCATAACCGTCACCATCTTGATCGACGTGTTGAGTTTCTTCTAATGGGAAAGCGTCGGCTCCTAAAGCGGAATTCCAATTAGAATCTGGATTCGACCATCCGTCTCCATCACTGTCTAAGCATCCTCTACGGTCTAGAGTTGAGTTTCCATAAACTGTGACACAATCATCACCATCTATTCCATCGGATTCGTCGCCATAACCATCCTCGTCTATATCTGACCACTGAGTTGGCTCGTAAGGGAACGCATCACTACTGTCTGCGTGACCGTCTTCATCAAAATCTGGGCAGCCAAATAATCTACCCGAATCACTTAATCCATAATCGATTGGACAATCGTCTTGCTTGTCGAGGAAACCATCGTTATCGTCGTCCTCATCCTCATTTCTGTCTTCACAACCATCTTGGTCTCCATCGTTAGATGATACGGAGAAGAAGGTAGGATGGCTTTGAGGGCACAAATCTGCATTAGCAGAGGACTGTATACAATCCCAGTCCTCATTCCAACCTGAATCACAAATGTTGTCATTATCGTCATCTTTGTCTTCACTGATGTCTTTACAGCCATCACTGTCATAATCAGAATCAGAATCTGAAATCCATCCGAGTTCACCGGTGGAGCATCTGTCTACGTTGTCGATTACTCCATCATTATCATCGTCATAATCTTCAGAGTAATCTCGACAACCATCGCCGTCATGGTCTGTAGCTAGGGTAGGGCTCCAGGCTAATTCTCCCCTTTCGCAATTATCTAGGTCGTCTAATATACCATCATTGTCATCATCTTCATCACAAATATTGCCCATTGCGTCATTATCGTGATTAGCCTGACTTGGGTTTGAAATCAAAGGACAATTGTCATCTTCGTCGGCAATTCCATCATTATCTTGGTCTGATTGGGGGTCGATTCTAATTACTTCGTCTTGGCCATTATCAACATAGTATAGATGTCCATTTGGTCCAATCTCTAGGCCCATAATTGACGATGCAGAGGTAAGGATAGAACCTGCTTCAGTAGCGCTTTTTCCATTTGTACTCAAGTCATATGCAATGATACTGCTATTGCCGTTTTGAGATACGAAGAGTTGGTCATCTTCGATTGCTATGCCCGATGGTCTGCTAAGTCCTGAATCTAGTACTCCCCATTCGATTCCAGTAATTCTGGAATACTCTGCTAGAGGCTCTAACCTTGAAGAATCACTCATGATGTTTTGAGTGTTGTATGTTGTATCGTCTGTATTTACCCAGACTACTCTGTTTGCTCCAGGGTCTGCGATGTAGAGGATTCCAGAGTCTTTGTCTAGGACCATGTGCCCGGGTGTACCGTAAGAATGAGTCAGTTGGACATCCGAATAGCGTCGAACTATACCGTCTGAGTGGTCATCCATTCCTGTATCATGATCTTCTTGGAAGTCATAGTAAACCAGTTCTCCATAATATCCATCGTTATACCAGTATGAATTTCCAGAGTCGTGAGCGATTCCCATGCCATATGGGGATTCATGATTCATGTCGATGTGACTTCCAAGGAGGTTGTCATTCTGGTGTTCCATTGCAAAATGGCTAAGCGAGGACGGCCACAATGTGGGCCCCATGAAATTATTTGGAGAACCTTGCCCACAATATGTGTTTGCCGATTCTTGTGCAGAACCCCACTGCCAATCGAATTCCGGATGGTATGCTCCAAATGCGATGGCACTAACTTCTTCAAGGAAATGATTTCGATGAGAATCCTGTCGATTTTGCGAGGTTTGGTTCTCAAGTCCGGTATTATGGACAATGGTTATGCTGTCAGTGGCACGATTTGCAATCCAGAGTTCGTTAGCTCTTCCAGGGTGGAATTCCAAATCTCTGGGGTCTGAAAGTGCATCAGAAGAATCGGCTATTACCACTTCATCAAAGCCAACTCCGAATTGGGGAACAACGGTTGTACTTTCGTTTCCTAACGCATTTGCTGGGAGGTACATTACGAGAATCATTAGCATTACTACACTAACTAGTCTGTTACCCATATCATTACCGAAATCTGTTTCGCATTTGATACCTTGCTTAAGACGATAGACAATTGCTCGTAACAATAACGAAAAGTTTCCTAACAACAATTGATGTTCTAATCAATCACTCAGGCTTACTTGCTTTGAAACGACTGGACATTCCGGGGAACAGTAATCTGGCCTTAACTTGTTCATATCCGACCTCTTTCATAATTCCCTTGTAATAGGAATGTGTGCCATAATGAGTGTATGTCCTAGCTAACCATTTCCAAGGGTGATTTGGGTCTTTGGTGACAATTCTTGCAACCCATTGAACGAATGTTCCCATGTACAGTCTTCCAAATAGGCCATGTAACCAATTTGCTTTGCCTGCGTCACATATCACAAGTTGCCCGCCTGGCTTCAGTACCCTGAATATCTCAGAAAGGCCTTGTTTTTTATCTTTGAAATCTCTGAAAGAAAACAGACAGAAAACTCTGTCGAAAGTGTCATCTGGAAGTGGAATTTCTTCTGCAATCGCCTCGACATATTGGGCGGGAGATTCTCCTCTTTCTTCACGCACCTTGTCTACTCTTTTACGACAAACCTTCAACATTTCAGCACTAGGGTCGAGGCATGTCAGATCCATCCCTTCAATCCCTACGGCGAATGAGCCGGGGCCGCATCCAACTTCGAGGACTTTCATGCCTTTTTGTGCATGATTTCGGACATGTTTTCGCATCCCCTTGTCGAAACCTAGAGTCATGATACGGTTTACTCTGTCATACACTGGAATAGTTGCTTCCAACTGTCTCTCCAATTCAGTCCACGCCTCTTCATCGATTCCGGAGGGGTCGAATCCTCCTGTCTTGGAGCGGTCGGACATAGTTGTTCGGCATGCCTTACAGTTTTGACCATTTTGGGGGTATTCCAATTGATTTCGATTTAGAAATTATGAATTTTAGACCAAGAGGGTTATGAACCCATTATTGGTGGGCCGGCTTACAGGGTGTTCACAATGGGTATGTCAGATGTACTTAACAGCATCAAAGAAGCAGAAGAGTCGGCAGATGCTAAACTTACTGCGTCGAAGGAAAAAGCAGCAAAAATTGTTGCAGACGCTCGAAAAGAAGCATCAGATCTAATCCAGAACGCCCAAGACGGCGCAGTTTCCTCTACAGCGAAGAAACTTGATTCAGCCCGTGCAACAGCCGGTGCTGAAGCAGATGGCGTTCATGCAGAAGGCGCTAAGTCAGTAGAAGGTATTCAATCTTCAGCTGGTGAGCGTCGTGCTGCCGCAGTCAAATTAGTAATCGATTCATTAATGTCTAACTGAGGTGTTACAATGCTTAGTTCTGTTGAAATGTCCCGCCTTACAATGGCAGGGTCTATTGGGGAACTTGATGCTGTTCTGCGCCTTTGTGCAGACTTGGGTAATGTCCACTTAACTCCTTATTCGGGAGAAACTGATGGTATCAGTGTAGGCACTCCTCATCCTGATGCCGATGAAATATCCACTTTACTCTCCAAGGTCCGTTCTGCTATTGCGGTATTGAATTGCACAAACAAAGAGGGGCCAATTTCTGCTAAGATAGTCAAGCAGGCTCTTTCAGGAAAGTTCCCTGGCGACCTCGATTCGATTTCCTCAATAATCGAAAATAAGAATAATGCAGATGCAGAAATAACACGTTTAGAAGAGAGAGTATCTATACTGAACGTCATTGCTCCTCTCAACGTTCCTCTAGAACTGATGACTGAACTAAAATCGGTTGAAGTTTATCTTGGAGAGACTAGTAAAGCCCGAAAGGCTCAGCAAGTGTTCGGCGAACTAAGTAGTCGAATCGAAATGCATGTTGCAGGGAATGTAGTAGCAGTTGCATGTGCTGGAAAAGAGGCTGCTGAAGTGCAGATGGCTATGGGCGAGTTAAACGCTAAGCCAATTCAGATCCCTAGCGGAAAAGGTACCCCTTCTGAATTGCTAAAGGCAGCATCTGTTGATATTGCAAAGAACCAACAGATAGTTTCAACCTGTGAATCTAAGATGGATACATGGATTCAGAATAATGGTAGGATGCTATTAGCGGTTCAAGAACACCTTGAACGTGAAAATGAAATCCTAACAGGCCACACATTATGCGCTACAAGTTCTCATGCATTCGCTTTGGAAGCATGGCTTCCTACTTCTGAGGCTGATAGTGCTAGAAGTGTTCTTTCCAAAGCATGTTCGCACTTGATGATAGAAGAGTTCGTCGAAGAACACGGTCATGGAGATGATGACCATCACCATGAAACCGAGTACCCTCCTGTTGAATATGACACACTAGCCATGACTCGTCATGCTTCAGCCCTTACAAACCTGGTTGGTAGGCCTAAGTATGGCTCTATCGACCCAACGAGTATGTTGGCTTTCACCTTCCCTATCTTCTATGGTTTGATTTTAGGNGATGCTGGGTACGGTCTGGTAATAATGCTACTAGCCTTAGTNCTGAAGTCAAAGCTTGGNCACGACCCAGTCGGNGCAGTTGGGGCAAGAATCCTGATGAACATGGGTATTGCTACATTCATAGTTGGTGTACTAACTGCTGAAGCATTTGGATTCGTAATAGAGAATTGGTCACCGTTCGCTGCATTCTATGATTCATTGTATAACGCAACTCACCATTCTCTTACAGGCACAGTATTCGATGAAATCTTTGGATTATCTCATACGTACTTACCGTTCCACCGTGCTGGCGGCGCTCTACAGGATTACATTCTACTATCCATTTACCTTGGATGCGCTCACCTACTAATCGGTTTCATAATCGGATTCATCAATGTATTCAGAGCCCACGGCCCAGTTGCAGCATTCTTTGAAAAAGGATCTTGGATGTTGATTTTAATCGGTGGCTCTGCACACGTTCTTAGATTCGTTACCGACGAGTCTTACGGTACCTTTGAAGGTTCAATTTGGTCCGCTATGGTAGTAATAGGCGTAATCTGTCTAATTTACGGCCTAGCAGTTTACGAAGGATTCGGCTGGCTTGGTGGCATCATCATGGGCCCAATTGAGACATTTGGATTACTTGCTAACACACTGTCTTACCTTCGAGTAATGGCTGTAGGTGTTGCTGGAGTTAAGATTGCTGAAATCGGTAATGAAATGGGATTCCATGGCATGGCAGATGCAGTATCATCTGGTGACTATTTAGTAGCAGTTCTTTGTTTCTTAATCTGGATAGGTGTCCAGGTATTCGCTCTTGCGCTTGGATTACTCTCACCGAGTATCCACGCTGTCCGTCTGCACTTCGTTGAGTGGATGGGCAAGTTCTACGACGGCTCTGGACAGGAGTTTGCACCAATAGGTGGCCGTCCTCTACATGTGGAGGGCCACTGATATCACAGTCCCAATTGGACAAAAAAGGAGGAAAAAAGAATGAAAACACGAAATTTGAAGATGAGCCTAAGAGCACTAATGGTCCTCATGGGAATCACTCTGCTAGCACAAGGTGCATTAGCAGCTGTTGGTGACTATGACGGCTGGGGTCGTTACATGGGAGCAGGAATCGCACTTGGACTAGCAGGTCTTGGCGCAGGTTACTCCCAAGGTAGCATCGGTAGCGCTGCTGTCGGTATGCTAGCAGAAGACGGATCCAAGTTTGGACCNGCTCTGATCTTTACAGCATTGCCTGAATCTATCGTTATTCTAGGCGCACTACCATTGTTCCTATGAGCAGTACTGGCTAACTCCGAGGTTTTCTCGGTGCTATGCCGGAGGTGAATAAATGACGCTAGAACAACTCGCAAAGGACATTTCCGCTTCAGCAGAGGCGGAAGCCAAGGCTACCATTAAGGCAGCTAAGGACGAAGCGAAAACCATCCTAGCTGANGCTAAGGCTCGTGCAGAATCNATTGAAGGAGATGCATCGGGCAAGGCGGACAAAGAAGCAGACCAACTCGCTAGAGAAATGGTCGCATCTGCCCGTCAGGCTAATCAGAAGGAAGTCCTAGTCGCCCGAAGAGTCGAACTCGACGCTACTTTAGCAAGTGCTCGCTCTATGCTTGGTGATTCAAGTCTTGCAGGACGTGCAAGTCTGCTTAAGAGTCTCGTCAAAAAGGCGGGAAGTTTAGGTGANGGAAAGATGGTTTTACGCCCTACAAAGATCGACAAAGCAGCTCTGCAAGATTCCGCTAAGGGATATTCAGTTGGTAGCGAAGTCGATGGACTAGGTGGATTCGTCCTTGAAGCAGAGGATGGAACGCTCTCTTTTGACCTGCGCTTTGACACATTGTTAGAGAATGCATGGGTAGAGCAGAGAGCTGCAGTTAACGAGACCCTATTTGGATAAACGAACTACGGAGTCGAAGATTATGTCAATCCTTGCTAACAATACCGCTTACGTGGCTGCACGTGCTAAGGCTCGCAANGCGAGTCTGATGGACCGTACACGCCTACGTCAGCTCATCCAACAATCTCCTGAACAACTGACTGTCGCAGTGGCAGACAGTGGTTACAGGACTGAAATCGACCTTTACGCTGGACACTTTACCGGCGGAGATTTGGTCGAGGCCGCACTAACGCACAACCTACAAGCAGAACTGTCCAATATTCTTGGACTTTGTAATGGTAAGGTACGAAATGTAGTAGAAATTTACACAGGACGTTTCCGTTACCAAAACGCGAAGGTCGTACTTCGTGCTGTTGTAAATGANGTTGANGTGAAGAAGGTCTCTCACTCTATTCTACCAGAAGAAAGTGAGATTAACATACCATGGCTAAGAATNATCGAAGAATCAAACACTCTTCGTGACGCTGTTGAACAAATGCGTCGCCTACCATTTGGAAAGGCATTGCTAGCTATAGGTGAGGATGAAGGATTACAGACATACGAAGACGCCCTAGACCGCCATTACTTCAAGCACTCATTGAGTATGCTTCAAGGCGGAGCACCAGATGTACGTGTTTTGCGTAACCATTTGTCAAGCGAAATCGATCACCGTAATATTGTCAACATACTCGAAGGGCACGCTTTTGGCTTGTCTAGCGAGGAAATCACACAGGCGCTCATCTCTGGTGGTCGCCTAATCAAAGAGAGGAGTTTTTCCCAAGTTGCTGGCAACAGGGACGGACTTCTCGAAGTACTAAGGCAGTCTAACAATTTCGATTTTGATGGATTCCAAGAAGTAATTTCATCATCTGATGAAGAGAGAACTCTGGACCCTATCATTACCTGGTTGCGTAGCCGTGAACTCTCACAGATGAAGCGAATGAGCTACCTCCACCCGATTTCAGCCCTCCCAGTAATACACTACGTATCTGCGAAGGTTCAGGAAATTGAGGATCTTCGCCTCATAGTCCGTGGCCGCATGGCTGGTTTGGCTACTGAGGTTCTGGAGGCACACGTGCTCTGAGGTGTTATGAATGGAAATCGCAGTAGTAGGCAGTCCTGAGTTCACACTCGGATTCCAGTTAGCTGGAATTAGTACATTATACAACCCTGAAGGCGAGGAGGCAACCTCCAAAGTATTCAGGGATTTACTTACAACAAAGGGTGTGGGAATCGTGGTGGTCGACTCTGCGGTTCTGTCCTCCCTACCAGAACGCCTTCGTGAAAGGCTTTCTGAAAGCGTCACTCCAACCGTTCTTGGTATAGGAACTGAGGAGGACACTACTTTACGAGATACAATTCGTAAGGCAATAGGAGTCGACTTGTGGAAATGATTTCCAAAAAATGGAGGAATAAAATATGAAGAATGAAGGATTAATTTACCGTATTTCAGGGCCAGTTGTAACTGCCATTAATATGAAAGCGGCAATGTACGATGTTGTCCGTGTTGGAACGGAAGGCCTAATGGGAGAAGTAATCGAATTACACGGCGAAAAGGCTGTTATTCAGGTGTATGAAGATACATCCGGTATACGCCCTGGAGAAGTGGTAGTAAACACTGGTGAAACGCTTTCTGTTTCACTAGGACCTGGTTTACTAACTCAGATTTATGACGGNATTCAGAGNCCTCTTCCAACTCTTGAGAAAGAGATGGGAGTATTCCTTACTCGTGGTGTCGATGCAGATGCATTCGACCTAGAGAAGATTTGGACCTTTGAGCCACAAGTTGCTGTAGGTGATACAGTGATTGGAGGCCAAGTTGTTGGTCACGTTCAAGAAACAGATACGATTGTTCACAAGATTATGGTCGTTCCAGGAAATGGTGGCGTAGTCAAGTCTATCGAATCTGGGGACTTCAATGTCACACAGACCATCTGTACCTTCGAAGATGGCAGTGAAATGCAGATGATGCAAGAATGGCCAGTAAGAACTCCACGCCCATACAATCAGAAATACCCTCCAGTAATTCCTCTTGTTACTGGTATGCGTATTCTTGATTTCCTTTTCCCATTGGCAAAAGGTGGCGCAGCTGGTATCCCGGGACCATTCGGTTCAGGTAAGACAGTTACACAACAATCACTAGCAAAGTATTCCGATGCACAACTCGTAGTTTACATCGGTTGCGGAGAGCGTGGAAATGAGATGACTGAAGTATTGGATGAATTCCCTCATCTAATCGATCCTAACACTGGAAAGCCATTGATGGAAAGAACAGTAATGATTGCAAACACTTCAAACATGCCTGTAGCAGCACGTGAAGCGTCTGTGTACACAGGAATTACAATCGCAGAGTACTATCGTGACATGGGTTACGATGTTGCACTGATGGCAGACTCTACATCTCGTTGGGCTGAAGCAATGCGTGAGATTTCCTCTCGTCTTGAAGAAATGCCTGGTGAAGAAGGATATCCTGCTTACCTATCAACTCGTATCGCTGAATTCTATGAGCGTGCAGGAAGAGTTGAGACACTGAATGGAGAAGATGGTTCAATTACCGTAATCGGTGCTGTATCACCTCCTGGTGGAGATATTTCAGAACCGGTATCACAAGGTACACTTCGTATCGTTAAGGTATTCTGGGGTCTGGATGCTGGTCTTGCTCGTCAACGCCACTTCCCTGCTATCAACTGGTTGAATTCTTATTCTCTGTACCCACAGAGTCTTGACCAGTGGTTCAGAGACAATGTAGCACAGGATTTCCCTGAAATCAGAATTGAACTTTCTGGATTGCTACAGGTCGAATCCGAGTTGCAAGAAATTGTACAACTTGTTGGTTCAGATGCTCTTCCAGTTGACCAGCAGTTGACTCTGGAAGTAGCTCGTATGATACGAGAATATTTCCTTCAACAAAATGGATTCCATGAAGTTGATGCATATTGTGACATTCACTTGCAATACAAGATGGCAAAGGCGATTCTTGCATTCCAAGAATCCGCTAAATCCGCAATGGCAGCAGGTGCTCAACTTGGGGACGTAGTTAACGTCCCTTCACGTTCAGACCTAATGCGTGGTCGTTTGAACAAAGGATACATCGACACAATTGATGAAATGGTGAAGACCATGCTCGAGGAAATAGCTGCTACTGTAGAGGATAACTGAGGGGGAATAATCATGACAGGAAAAGAATATCGAACAATTACAGACGTCAAGGGACCTCTAGTTTTCTTGAATAAGACAGAACCTGTTGCTTTTGGTGAAATCGTATCTTTGCGATTATCAAATGGGACAATTAAGAATGGACAAGTACTCGATACATCTGACGATTTAGTTATCGTACAGGTATTCGAAGGTACTGCTAAGATCGATAGAGATTCTGGTGTTACCTTCATGGGAGACGTTTTCAAATTACCAGTATCAACTGATTTAGTCGGCCGTATCCTAGACGGTGCAGGNCGCCCTCGTGACGGTGGCCCAGATATTGTTGCTGAAGAGAATGCGGACATCATTGGTGCTGCTATCAACCCATACAGTCGTCGTAGCCCACACGATTTCATTCAAACTGGAATCTCTGCAATCGATTGCTGTACTTCATTAGTTCGTGGACAAAAGTTGCCAATTTTCTCAGCATCTGGTCTTCCACACAACGATATCGCACTACAGATTGCTCGTCAAGCAAAGTTAACCGCTTCCGATGAAGAATTCATTGTAGTATTCTGTGCTATGGGAATTACTGCTGAAGAATACAACTTCTTCCGTGCAGATCTAGAGCGAACTGGTGCACTTGAAAATGCGGTATTGTTCGTTAACCTAGCGGATGACCCTGCTGTTGAGCGTATTATTACGCCTCGTCTTGCACTAACCGCTGCGGAATATCTTGCATTCGAAAAGGACTACCACGTTCTGGTTATCTACACTGACATGACAAACTATTGTGATGCTCTGCGTCAGATTGGTGCAGCTCGTGAAGAAGTACCTGGACGCCGTGGTTACCCTGGATACATGTACACTGACCTTGCTATGCTATACGAGCGTGCAGGATTGGTTAAAGGAAAGAAGGGTTCAATCACTCAATTCCCTATTCTGACAATGCCTGGTGACGATATCACTCACCCGATTCCTGACCTTTCAGGATATATTACTGAAGGACAGATTGTTATCTCTCGTGAATTACACCAAGCAGGTATCTATCCGCCAATCAACGTATTGCCATCTCTATCCCGTCTAATGGGTTCATGTATCGGTGAAAAGACCACTCGTGAAGACCACAAGTCGGTTTCTGACCAGATGTATGCAGCATATGCACAAGGCCGTGAATTACGTGGTCTAGTAGCAATTGTTGGTGAAGATGCACTAAACGAGCGTGACAAGCAACTTCTAGAGTTCTCTGGTGTTTTCGAAGATAAATTCCTAAGACAGTCTCGATACGAAGACCGTTCAATCGGAGAAACCTTAGATCTGTGCTGGACTTTGATGTCTAGTATCGATACCAAGTACCTAGTACGTCTTGACCAGAAGTGGATTGACAAGTACCACCCAGATAACCGCGAGTGAGTTTACTGAACCAATAAAGGGAGTTGAAATTTATGGCACTTGACATAAAACCAACACGCAGCGAACTTATCAAGCTCAAAGGACGCATTAAGCAAACAAAGAATGGATACAAACTTCTCAAGATGAAGCGTGACGGTCTATTCCACGAATTCCGTAAGCTATTGGCTGAAATGATTGAAGCCAAGCGCGAACTAACCAACACATATCGTTTAGCAAAGCAGCGCATTGACTTGGCTAATGCAATCGAAGGTGGGCTCAAAGTCCGCTCTGCAGCAATTGCAAACTCCGCCTCCCCTGAGGTCGAAGTTGAGCGTCGAAATATTATGGGTGTTGTAGTGCCTTCAGTTTCAGGAACTAATCTAAAACAGGCTTTCGGTGAACGTTCAATCGGTTTTACTGGTTCATCTCCTTACATNGATGAAGCAGCNGACTCTTTTGGAAATCTAATCGAGAGAATGGTGAAAGCAGCGGAAATGGAGGCTACATTGAAGCGNCTTCTCGCTGAAATNGAAGCCACAAAGAGNCGTGTAAACGCATTGGAGTTCAAGGTAATACCAGAACTCGAAGAAGCACGCGTATTTATTCAACTTCGTCTCGAAGAGATGGAAAGAGAAGAAACATTCCGCTTGAAACGTTTCAAGAATAAGTGATATCTTACCCGATTCATTCATTGAGGACGGGCGTACCCCCAAGTTCATTGGGAGACTAGTTTATGGCTGAAGATGAAATAATCCCGGTTCACAAGGATTCTTGGAATCATCGTGAATTACTTCAGAGGATTCTTTCTAGGTACTGNCATGTNTTGGAAGATATAGGTGGCAGAACTCCTGCCTATTTGGTGTCTGAGAAGAGTGAAGAAGAAGACTTTCATGAGACATTGGCCTCGATAAACTCTCATTTCAAAACAATCGGTTACAATGCACGTCTGTATCCNGATGAACCTTGGATTATCCAACTCATTCCAGATCCTAAATATCAATGGCCATCACCTAAATTTGTAATTTCAATGTGGGTCCTTTCTCTCCTAACAACAGTTTATGCTGGTGAGAAGTGGATGGGNTCNGGACGCCCTACAGGNGGNTGGTTTGTCGAAAANGCCTCTCTAGATGCNCTTGTTGGNTTTACTTTACCATTATTCGCCGTTCTAATCTTNGCGTCATTTATTCAGAAGTGGANNGCTTCAAAAANTGGAGTTAGATTNCCGCATCTATTCCCNCTNCCNGGTCCTGCAATGCTGTGGTGGCCATTTGGAATAATTGGTTTTGCNTCCCTTCCCCGTAGCGATGCTAGATTATGGCCTGACCGCAGTTCATTAGGCNAATCTGCACTNTCTGTACCAATTGTAATGATTGTTTGTGGAATGGGTCTTTCTTTACTNGGTCTCAAACTNACNCCAGATATCGTTCCAATTACAGCTTCTCCNCTTATTCTTGACCTTCCTTTACTGGTCAATCTACTCGGAATCAATATGNTGGGTGAAACCAGTATGCTACTCAAGACATCGTGGTCNCACCCTTTCACNCTTGTAGGNACAACTCTGATGTTCTTNGGCTGGATTTCCTTACTGCCTATACCTACTTTCCCGGGAGGACGTATTCTTATCGCACGAATGGGTATTCCNGAAGCNAGATCNGGTTCNACTCAAGTGATGCTATTGATGGTAGTTCTTCTGTTNGCTTTCTTGTTTGGAGCATTCTCTGNATGGAGCATTTGGGTTCCAGTAGTTGCACTTTGTGCGTCATTATTGATTACTAAGGGCAGTGACCCTAGATTNCCNATTGTCCTCGATGACTTCAAGGGTTTACCTGATGTCGACCACAGAAGAATCGGAATCATNCTTTTCATGGCCTTCATGTTTGCATTNCCTTCGCANATTCCGTTCTCAATGGATGATGATTGGGACGAAGAAATATCTTGGGATATTGATGATAAGACATTGGTTATTGAAGAGGGTTGGTTTAATCAAACAATAANNGTGAGNAANCCCTCACTAATNGTACAGGNNTGGGATTTGACTTTACTTTCTACGATGAATGGTGAATTTACTTTATCCAGTTCTAGTTGTGATTCTGAGTTACAGGATAATGTTGTGAAATGTGAAGGNGACATAAATCCNGAAGATCCAATNGACCTNGAATTCGATTTCGANTGGAAAGAGGATTGGAATACTACNGGTGTTGATTTTATCTGGNGGATTGGANATGAATTCATTACNCACAAAGTAGTTCCTGANCAGAATATTTACCCAGTAGGTTCTTGGCAATTCAATGGCGACATAGANGACCCTAAGTCNTGTATAGAGTTACAAGTCAATGGCAAGTCATCAACAATNAATCTNGNATCGATTGAGGATTACACAAGTTGGGACGGAGTTGATGAAAATGGAAACCTTACCGTTGACAAGCANACTTCAGAAATTTGTTTGAACAGTTTGTCAGGAGATGATATGCAATGGTTGGATGGCTATCTATTCAACATTGATGAGGCCTCATACAAAACTAGCTATGAATCCCAGNGCGTTGTATCNATACCCAAAGAAGGNATNGTTCTTGACAATAATGAATTGATGTTCACTCAATCGGTNNTAGCTCTAAATCACGAAGATGATTGCCTATCTCTTGGCAACCCTTCNTCGATATACCCNCTTGTTGATGAAATTAGAAGTTGGAATATGTCGATANCNCCAGTTGGCTTGAATCAATTTGAAGATTCAAATGACTCTATACGCTTCTNTGCACCTTCTGGNTCAACAATTACCGACTGTCAGCAATATTACTTACCTTCACAATTCACTGTAGTGGAGGGTCCTTCGTTAATTATTGGACAACTGGATGAAAGGACGCAACACTGGATTGGTTCTGTAAATGTCATCGATGATGAAATAATAATTGAGAATCCAAATTCTGAAAACATTACCTTGAACATTGAGTTTGATGGGAATGGCTCACAGTGGGCTATCTCGAACGACATAGTCTTGAATTCAGGACAAATAACCACAGTGTCAGCAATCGCTCCGCAAACGGGTATGTCATTTGCATGGTTCGAACTAAATGACGGAGAAATAATTCTTCATCTGGTTAATCACGAGGTTTAACCATGAGAATTGCAGTATTAGGCGCCGGTGCAATCGGCAGCCTCATTGCCGCAAAATTGGTCGAAGCAGGATACGATGTACTAGTGCATGCTCGTGGCGAGCATGGTGCGGTACTTGCGCTCTATGGGCTAGAAGTAACCGGTAACTGGAATGTTTCAATCAGCCCAGATGATTGGACAGTCAGTCTCGATGGTGCAGGAATCCATTCATCGCTTGAGAATACTTGTGACCAAGTTATCATAACCAGTAAATCAAAAGACACGCTTGAACTTGTCAAATTAGCCTCTTTCTTGTCATCTGGTCCGGTTCTATCATTGCAAAATGGTCTTGGAAATTTAGAGATATTAACTGAGTACGTATTCGAAAACGCTGCAGTGGGAGTAACTACCAATGCAGTAACTAGGTTGAAACCAGGTCATGTTGAATGGGTTGGGAAAGGTGATTTGTATTTGGGTGGCCCGAAAGGCAAAGAGTTTGTCAAAACCCTATCCTCTCTGGATGCTTCATTTGTTGACGACGTATCGTCAATACTTTGGAACAAGTTACTCTTGAATGTTGCAATAAATCCTCTAGCAGCTATTTGTGGAGTGAAGAATGGTGAGTTACGAAAAGAACCACTTCTCTCACAGGCTGAGTCTACTATGATGGAGGCTGCCAATGTCGCTAGAATTCTGGGAGTGAAAATAGACGATGACCATGAATTGATATCTCGGCTTCATTCAGTATTGGATTCAACAGCAGATAATATCTGCTCAATGCTGGTTGACGTAAAGGCTGGCCGTGAGACTGAGATAGATATGCTCTGTGGGCAAATCGTTTCCAGAGGTGAAAAAATTGGAATACCTACTCCGCTAAATTCTATGCTTTTATCTCAAATAAAGGCACTCAGATGAGGTCTTTATTCCAATGCAGTCCGCGGTTTTCTTTTCGGTTTAACGCATCTTCAGTAATATGGGTGGCTACGAGGACGAGATTTCTTAATTCAATCAAATCTCTTGTCGGTATACTCCTTCTCCAAATTAGATCTACTTCTTTTGAAAGCAAAGTCAGCATTCTCTTGGCTCTTTCGAGTCGATTAAATGAGCGAACAATTCCTACATCGTCAGTCATAGTTTTCCTCAGTGTTTCTAGGTCTCTTATCAAAGGAGCATGCTCTTCCAATTCTTGCATTCCTTCTGCTCTCCACTTCGGGACCTCTTGTAGGTCATTACTTGGTTGTGAGATAAAGTGGTCTGCTGCTCTATTTGCAAACACTACCGCTTCCAGCAAACTGTTCGATGCTAATCGGTTTGCTCCATGCATTCCAGTGCATGCTACTTCTCCAATAGCGTACAGTCCTTTCATTACCTCTCCATTACTCATCAGCGCTCTCCCATCGATGTCGACTGACAAACCGCCCACCATGTAGTGNGCAGCGGGTGCAACAGGCAATGGGTCTCGGCCCAGAGATAACTCAAATTGATTCAATTTGGATTCAATTGTAGGGAAGTTTTTGCGTAATTCATCTTTGTCCAGATGGTCGGTGACTAGCCATACATTATCTGCGCCTGTAATCTTCATTCTTTGGTCACAAGCTCGTGCAACAACATCTCTAGTTGCAAGGCTAGCATCAGGGGAAGATTCGAGTGTAAAAGAATGAACATCTGGACCTGAATGTGACGTTCTATATTTTTCAAGTCCAGCATTATCTAGAAGGACTCCGCCTTCTCCTCGTAGCGCTTCAGTAATCAAAAATGGAATCTTATTTCCTGCCATTAAGGCNGTTGGNTGAAACTGGAAAAACGCCATATCGGTACTTGCAGCTCCTGCTCTAACCGCCATTGCTAATCCATCACCTGTNGCTACNGATGGATTAGTAGTCCTCTCCCATAATTGGCCACAGCCTCCTGTGGCAATTAGAACAGCATCTGCTGCNATTGCTTCCATTTTTCCAGTGTCTAGGCTCAGACACCAAATNCCTTTGATACCTTTTNCNGGCTCTCCGTGTACGGTNTGAATCAAATCTACTCCTAATGTGTGAGGNCTTAATGAAATATTTTCACTTGATGCAACGGCTTCTGTAAGGGCTCTTTCGATTTCCGCTCCTGTTGCATCCTTAGCATGTAGGATTCTTCTTGCCGAATGCCCACCTTCCTTTACTAAGTGGAAATCCTCTCCTTCCTTTTCAAAATCTACGCCGATCGATAGAAGGTCCCTAATGCGGTCTCCTGCCTCTTCAACAACGCACCTAACTATCTCTTCATTGCAAAGACCGTCACCAGATGCGATNGTATCTTTGATGTGGGCCNGCATNCCTTTTCCATCGGTTTTGTCAAGAATNCCGGCAATGCCACCTTGTGCCCAATTAGTNGAGGAGTCTTTGGGCCTTTGTTTGGTAATTATTATGACTTCATGACCGGCTTCATTTAGACGTAATGAAGCGAATAATCCGGCAATCCCGCTGCCTATAACTACGACTCTAGACATGCTTGTCAGTTCGGCGTGGGGACTTCTACATTCAAAGATGTTCCATGTATGGTTGCGACACCAATAAGGGGGATGATTCAGTACAGGGTAATATGGGGCTGATGAANAAGTTAGCGTCACTCTTCGGTTTGGTCCTAATTGCAGTCTCTGTAGCCAATGTTGAATTNGGTGCTTTNATGGATTTAGATCCTCCTCAGAAAGTTAATCTTTCTCGCTTAGCGGACCCTGGCTGTAATGCTGATGAAATTCAGAAAGACCTCGACACAGGGGATGTAAATGAATGCGTATCTACTCCTGGTGTTTGGGAAGCTCCTGATTTGTTATTATTATTGGAAGGCTGTGTGTTATTTTTGACATCTTTTATGAGATGGCCTAGGAAAGGAAGGTGGGCCAAAAGAATTAGGCGTCTTGCAGTTATTGCAGGCCTGATATTCTGTGGAGTTGCGCTAGCGGATAGATTTGATATGCTGCCTGGCACCTCGTCTGAAGATTTATCTTCATTATTGCCATTCCCTGCTCCTCCAATCGCAGTGCAGATAGGAATATTTGCAATTGGAATTTTCCTCGTACGTGGGCCTAAATATCGCATCGATTATGATGGAAGAGAAAGGACNGATGAGCAAAAAAGAGACCGCTTATTGCAACAAATTGATTTTGCTTATCAGCAAGGTGGTAATCTTGGTTCGCTATCAAAAACTAGTAGAAAGAAAGGATACTTGAATTACAAAACTGTTGGAGATCTTTGGGGTCATCAAAATCTAGAACGATTCGAAGATGATTTTGAAGGCGGTATGCGTGATAATTTTGTTGGAAGCGTAGGTAAGACCTGTCACCTGTGTAGTGGTGAAGGTTGTCCTGGTTGTGGCAATGTTGGATACATCACCTGAACGTTGTATTCGGCTGTAATTATACCCCTTTACAAACCACGTCTCGCGAGCGCGAGTCGCGTAACCTTCAAGACCCCCCTCGCTCCCTTGACGCCTTGAGGTCGAGGTTTCAATACCTTGATTAGAGGGAAAGGGATGTATCTAAAATTATTAGAAGTTGAAAACTTCAAATCTTTCAAAGGCGAAGCTGTGATTCCATTCGACCGTGGTTTTACTGCTATCACTGGGCCTAATGGCTCGGGTAAATCGAATTGTGGAGATGCTGTACAATTCGTCTTAGGTGCACGTTCAGCCAAGGTACTGCGTGCCCAAAACTCAAAAGATCTAATTTTCAATGGTGGGAAATCTAACCGTCCTGCAAGAAATGCAAAGGTAACTCTCGTCTTTGCAAATCCAACTCTTTCCAATGGCCGTAGAAGGCTACCTATCGATTCAGACGAGGTTAGAATGACTCGTGAAGTCAGGTTGACCAAATCTGATAATACAGTTTCAACATATTTACTGAATGGCGAAGAAAGTAACCAAAAGGCATTCCACAGGATTTTGGGTCAGGCAAATGCAAGACCTGACGGTTACAATATCGTCCTGCAAGGAGACGTCACTAGGCTTTCTAGTATGACCGCAATGGAGCGAAGGAAAGTATTGGATTCAGTAGCAGGGGTAACTTCCTATGATGATGAGATTCGTAAAGCAGAGAGGCAAAAAGGCCAAGTCGAAGATTTCATTGAAAGAATCTCNCTTGTAGANGANGANCAAAAGGCTCGTCTAAAAACNCTNGAGAAGGANAAAGCGGTTGCTGAAAGAGCGAAGGACACCAAAGAGGAATTCGATAATGCAAATATCATTTTACAACAATCACGNCACATGTCTGCCAAAGCAGAAATAAAACACCACAGCGATGAAAGAATACGCTACTTAGCAGAAGCAGATGGTTTACAATCTGCTGTGAAAGAAGCAGAAGTTGTATTGCTTGATCTTGATGACCGTATTGGAGATCTGGAAAAGCAAATCTCTGACGCTATGGGTGGTGACAAAGGAGGCTTGAATGATGAAATCGGCAAACTACAAGTCTCTCTAGCTCTCAAGAATGATCACATCGAAGAGGCAGGAATTGCAGAATTAGAAGACACTGCAAATTTAGTTGAACTGGAAGAGCTAATCTCAGGCGCCAAAGNTGACTTGACCAAGCACGAAGAAAGCCTTATTTCTGCNAAAGAGGCTCTTAGTGCAAGTAAAATCGCATTCGAAGAAACCGAGTCAATAGAGGCTGAAATCCGAGAAAGTCTGGAGCAAACAGGAACAGCAACAGCTTCACTTTCCAGGGCTCTTGCTAAAGCAAATGAGCACCTAGAGTCGTGCCGCGAATCAGTGCAAAGTGCAAGACTAGAGGCTGACAAAGTCGCTAATCAGGCAGAGATGATAGCCGAGCAACTTTCTGCAGCTGAAGAAGAGGTGGAAGATGCTAGACTAGCTCATGACGATATCGAACTTCAAGCGGAAGAATTGGGAGATGTTAATCCCGATAACGACCGAACAGCCCTAGGAAATGAATTGAGAAATGCTCAATCTGCGGAAAAGAGACTAATCGATGAATCNTCAGCAGTCGATAAAAGACTACAGGATGCNGAACGAAGACTTTCNTCTGCTCGAACAGAGTTGGACAAGAGGTCTGGNAGTAACGGCATGGCNCCTGGTGCAGCGGCAGTAATGGCTGCAAGAGACCGTGGAGAACTGAAAGGGATTATTGGAACCATTAGTGAACTATGTGCTCCTAAGGATTCAGCACATGCAGATGCTTTAGCAACNGCAGTTGGCGGNGGNATGAACTCAGTNGTCGTNGAAAGCGACCAAGTNGCTGCAGANGCAATGGCGCTATTGAAAAGCCGTAAATTAGGCCGTGCCACATTCCTTCCACTAAACAAAATGCAGACAAATCGTTCATCNGGTAAGGCCGCAATGGTTGCTAGGAAAGAAGGAGTGATTGGATTCGCNCATGAATTATTAGATTACGACCCAAGAATCGCAACAGCAGTTGCATATGCACTGCGAAATACGCTTGTTGTCAACAACATAGGCACTGCTCGTCGCCTGATGGGCGGCGTTAGGCTAGTTACCCTTGGCGGNGAAATCACAGAACCAGGTGGTGCTATGATTGGTGGAAGCAGGCAGAAAATGAAAGCNGGATTCGGTGGTAAGATTCACGGTGCTAGCGAAGTAGAGAANNTAGTCAGTGAGGTAGACCGTCTTTCCATAATGGCTCAAACAGTTGCTGCGGCTCTAAGAGAGGCTAGGACAAGGCAAAATGAAGTTCGTGGAAAAATCAATTCCATCGCNGAAGATGATCATTCCATCAAAGTNGGTACTTTGAAAGCCGAATTNGATGTTGCNGCTAAATCTTTGACTAAGGCGAGAGGTGCNGCTAGTCAATTGCAACAACGTCTTGCTAATTTAGAATCAGACCACGCAGGNAAAATCGCACTATTAGAGGATGCAAAAGCCAAGTTAATCGAAGCAGAAGCAGCCAGAGACGATGCCGGAGAAGAATTGCGTAATTCGAGTCCAGAAGAAATCCGCCAAAGATTACTCGATGCTCAAACAAGTAGAGTAGAAGCAGAAGGAGCATCTAACAAGGCNCAAGTAATTCTTGACAGTGGTAAAGAAAAGAGCGATCTATTAGGTCAACGCCTAGATTCACTTACTTCTAGAGCNGATGAAATACAAGCTGGAATGGCTGGTCGTGAAAAGTTATTGAAGGAATGGNCAGTTGCTATAGAAGAAGACACNCGTCTGCTTAATATNAAGCAAGAAGAGCGTTCTTCACTNCTAGAAGAACACGAAGAACTCGAAACCGAGAGGAAAGGATTNGTTGAAGAAAGAGCAGAGGTAAGAGCAGGTGCAAATCAAAANGCAAGTGCTGCNATNAATAGTCGTTCAATGGCTGAAGATATAACNCGAAGCTTAGCAGTTNGAGAGCAGAACTTGGCAGATTTACTTGTTGAGATGGCNAATGACTCAATTCCAGTAGCATCAGATGACGTCGAACTTCCAAACGTTGGAGATGCGCAAAAGAATGTTAATGANTTGAGGAGGAANNTAGATCGNTTTGGCGATTTCAACATGCTTGCAATCGAGCAGTACGACACTTGTAAACAGCGCTTAGATGAAATGAAAGACGATTTCAAGACTCTTCAACAAAGAAGAAAGAGATTGATTGACATTACAGATAAGTTGGAGAATCAGAGAAAGACTAGGCTTCTTGCAACTCTTAAAGAAGTTAATGAGAACTTCAAGATTGTATACAAGAGACTCTCCAATGGTGGACGTGGTGAATTATTCCTAGAGAATCCAGATGAACCATTTAAGGGAGGCCTGGATATGTGGGCACAGCCACGTGGTAAGTCGAACAAGTCTCGTTTACAAGGTCTGTCTGGTGGCGAGAAATCTATGGCTTCATTGTCATTGATATTTGCAATTCAAGACCACGACCCGAGTCCGTTCTACTACTTTGATGAAGTAGACCAGAACCTAGATGTTCCAAATTCCAAATTAATCGCTACAGAATGTAGGAACAGAAGCGAAGCCGCACAATTCATTATGGTTACACTGCGAAAGGTTTCCTTGGAATTAGCGGACCACCATATCGGTATTACTCATGGCGGCGATGGATGTTCACGCAGAATAGTTGACTTTGACNGAGACCGAGCGATCGAATTGGGTGCTCAGGCCGAGAAGGAGGCAACTGATGCAGCGGACAAGAACCATTCTCGAATCGAAGAAGCTAGAGTAATCGCNGGTGAAATGCCAGANGTTCCTGAAGCATTACCTGCTCCAAAGAGCCTTGGTGGCNTACTAGAGCATATCGNGGATGAAGAGCAACCTGCAGAAAGTGGCTTTGAAGCNNTGAGTGANCGAGCTGAAGAATTGACTGGNGAAATAGAAGAACGTCAGAAGATTGTATCGGAATTGTTGTCTGANGAAGAATCGGAAGAAGAATTGGAAGAAGAGGCTGAGACGGAGGTTTGAATATGCAGCAAGCGGTTCTAGATGACTGGTTCCTTCGTCAGGATATTCTCGACCAATTGATGAGTCAAGAAGAAGAAGCTAGTGAAGCAGAACGCTATGCTGACCGAATAATGCGCATCGCTCAAGAAGATAGNGCTGAGCATCAGGTNCTTACNGACCCGTTCGACCGTTCAGTGGCCCTGGTTCTCTCTCTGGTAAAGGAAGAGGGAATGGACCCTTGGAACATAGACCTCTCAGCCTTCCTGAAGATTTTCACACAAAGGGTAAGGAAAGAAGCCGATGGCCTCGACCTTCCTGCCTGTGGTCGTCTAATCAGGATGTCTTGGGAAGTATTGAATCAGCAGGCATCTACNCTATTTGATAGAGTGATTGCTCTGGATATGGATGACGATGAGGATTTCCTAGATTTCGGCTGGGAAGCTGAATATGATGATGAAGAGTTCATTTTCACTACAACTGTTCTTGAGGGTAGTGCTGATTTGGTGCTCCCCTCATTCTTTGGTGAAAGGGTAAGGCGTGATGAAGGAAGACCTTCCACCCTCGGAGAATTGCTTTCTGCATTGAANGATGCTTGTGATGAGGCTGAGATCCTAAAGGCAAAGGAAGAGTACCGCCGTAATCATGCTGAAGAATTGAAGAATATGCTAGACAATGTTGGCTCTAGGATGCACAATGAGGACATGGAGGGGGACATCAGAAGATGTTGGACTGCCATGAGGAGAGTTACAAAGTCCTTGGGTGAATCAAAAGTACCTGTTGCTGAAGTAACTAGTGAACTAGAGAGAATCTTGCTAGATACATTCGGTGAGGTGCCTGAAGGATACGATGTCGAGTCGAAGATTACATCTTTCGTAGCAGGTCTTTTCTTAACACATCGCGGCTATGCTTGGATTAGTCAAGAAGGGCCTGAAGACCCAATTATGCTAGAAGATAGGTGGCCGAATGCTACAACATTTGAGGAAGTCACAGTACTGGCGGACAAGTTGATGGAAGATGATTCAGATTCGATTAAAGAAGATGAAACAGAATCTATGCGTCACACAGCACGTCTTGCTGAAAGAGCACGTGCTGCAATAGAAGAAGAGGAAAGGAAAAAACTTGAAGCAGAATCTGTTTCAGAGAATCCTGAAGACTGGTTAGTGGAGTGAGGAGTTGTTTACATGTCTGAAATACCTTTGGCAACTTTACTTGAAGCGACACTTTTCAGCGCAGGTAGATCACTTTCCTTAGTTGAACTTTCAGAAACATTGGGCTATGAGGAAGATGAGATTTCGGAATCTTTGGTGACATTACAATCTACTGTCAAACGCCGTAGAGGCGGCGGTCTACAAGTTGTAGAGATTGGTGGCAAGTGGGCCATGGAAGTCAAACCAATAATAGCGGACCATCTTCCAAAAGAAACAAAGTCAGAATTGCCTCCTAAATTGCTCAAAGCAGCTGCATTGATTGCATATCATCAGCCCATGCCTCAATCTCGTTTAGTCGAATTACTAGGCCAAAGGGCATATGACCACATTAGAGAATTGGCTCAAGCCGGCTTAGTTGGCCGAAGAAGGGATGGCAATACTAGGAGATTAACCACTACACGTCGCTTTTCTGAGATGTTTGGTTGCCCTCATACCGACCGTAAAAAGGTCAAGGCGTGGTTCAGAGACATGGTTGTTTCATCAGGCATGCTCGATGGTATGGAGAGCAAATTAGCACTACGTGACGAGACTGATGAAGAAGGTGGCATGCAAACTACTCTAGAACTTGGAGAAGATGAGTGATCTCACTTTCGTAGTTCTTCTAGTGTTTGTTTGACTAGTTGTTGAGTAACTGGGCCACTTTGTGAATTTACAATAGTTGCAACTCTTTCGATTTCATCACCTATTGCACCAGCACTTACCGCCATATTGCGTGCATGCAATTTCATGTGGCCTGCTTGAATCCCACTNGTGGCTAAAGCACGCATTGCTCCCAAATTCTGGGCTAAACCTGCCGCTGCGATTACACCAGCGAGTTCCTGGGCTGAACCAACTCCTAGAATTGCAAGGTTTGCTCTAGCAGCGGGGTGGACTTTAGACGCCCCTCCTACCGTTCCTACAGCCATCGGTGTTTCTAATCGTCCAACTAGATTGCCTTCATCGTCTCTGGACCATCTGCTCATCGATGTGTATTGGCCACTTTCAACGGCTGCCCATGCGTGACATCCTGCCTCAATAGCACGCCAGTCTTGACCACAAGCGAGGGCAACTGCGCTAATCGCATTCATAATTCCCTTATTGTGAGTGGCTGCTCTGTATGGGTCTGCCATTGCAAAATGGTGAGCTTCTAGAATTCCTGTGATGATTTTGCTTCCATCATCCCTACTTCCATCATTAGATAATTCCTCTGGAGTGAATGTTGCTTCGACTTTAGCAAGGCGATTAGATGCTAGATTGGATAATATGCGCAGGTGTACCCTTCCACCAGTAATATCTTCGACTTTACCGCTAATCAATTCAGTCATTGTATTGACTGCATTAGCTCCCATAGCGTCTCTTGTGTCTACCAGTAAGTGTATTACTAGCATTTTACCAGACATGGTATCGATGTAACGCACTTGGATATCTTTACATCCGCCTCCTAATTTAATCATAGTAGAAGGTAGTGAGTTACACATAGCCATCAATTCATATTTTGCAGTAAGTATTGCTTCTCCTGCGGAATCAGGGTCTTCAAGGCCAAGAACCTGGATTTGTCCGATCATTATGGGTTCGTCACTAGATGTACGGAAACCGCCCTTTACAAGGCATCTTTTCGCCATATTGCTGGCTGCGGCAACGACACTTGATTCTTCAACACAGAATGGGATAAGGTAAGGCGATCCGTCNATTAAGAAATTAGTAGCNACTCCTACTGGCAAGGACATNGTGCCAATCACATTCTCTATCATCCTATCNGCNGAATCTTCGCTTAATTCGCCATGCATTGCNAAAGCATCNACTTGTTCTTGAGATAGATTTGCTAATTGNGCAACCTTNGCTCTTCTTTCNTCNACAGAGAGTTTGAAGAATCCCGATAAGCGGCTCTCATCAACTGGCATGACACNTGTGCCTCACACAAACCGAGTTGAGTCTACTTGATGAANAAACCGACGGATTAACGCTTNGCCTAACGCGTTAACTATGCGTTAACAATGCGTTATTGAGGCATTTTCTCNCCTTTTCGTTCTNCGTTCAACGCGTATTAACGGGCTCCTNTCGNGTGGTATTTTACTGAAACATCATATACCTAAGGAAATCCACTGTATCTAATGAGTGAAGATCGTCCAATTCTAGGAATTCCTGCCCTTAGGGAAAATCCATTNCANGCTAGGCCNTTGGAAATGGGACAATCCAAATTGCTTGTTGGTCGCGAGGATGTAAGCGCCAGATGGGTTCGTTTTTTGAAAACACGCAATGCAAGAATGGTATTGCTAATCGGAGAAANTGGTTCTGGNAAGACTTCACTGCTTAGATGCGTCTCAGAAGAAGCCGGAAAATCAGTTCATTTGGANATGTTTCCTTCNAATGAACGTGCGCATCGAGTTCTCCATGAAATCCATAGCTCNATTATTGGATTCGAGATACCATCAACNACCCAGGAATTAGTCTCGAGGCTAGTATCTGCAACTGAGGAAATAGATGGCCCACTGCCCCTCATTACTCTCGATTATTCTAATGCAGATGGCAAATCTCTCGCTGATGTCACTGCAAATTTGATTTCACCATTGGAGAGGCTCAATGCAATGGTTGTGGTTGTTTTGTCTACAGAACAGCGTGCTCAATGGCCTGAATCATTGGTTAACCAATTCGACCATTTTGAAATAATCAAAGCATTAGAGAGGGAAGAAATCAAAGAACTTTGCGAATCTAGAATGGCCACTGCTGCTAAAATTGGCTGGGATATGTCCGATGAGGTTCTCGATTATGTTATGGCCAATACAAATGGTATGCCGACAAAGGTTATGCGCACAATGCGAGATTTAGTCGATGAAGAAAGAGCTAACCCTAGGGACATAAAGTTCGAGAAAACGCTTGATGAGGCTCTAGAGGATACAACTGATGTTCCTAGTGAACAGGATTATTTCAATGACGAGATACAATCAGATGCTTCTAATGGCTTCGACTTAGACCTTGATGAGTTAGAGAAAGAGCCAGTTAGCGCCCCTTACCCATCCCCTGTGCCTGCGATGGGCGCATTCGGCTCCTTAGTGGCAAGAAATAGGGTTAACAAGACAGAAAACCCTCCTTTCATCAAGAGTGAAGCATCTAAGCCTGCACCTGAGCCAGCAGGGATAGATCCAAACAGGCTTTGGGTGGCAGACCAAGAAGGAGCATCACTGATTACCGAAGAAATCGAAGATGAATTATCGGAAGAAGAGTACATTCCTGAAGAATCTAATTATTATGAAGAAATAGAACAACCTACCAGTAATAGTAACGTTGACCAAATCTTAGGTCAATTGATGGATGCGATTAATGCACCCAAGGGATTGGGTCTAGCGGACCTACTCGCTGCGATAAGAAGGCCATCAATCGGTCAAAAAGAAAGCAATCCATTAGATGTGCAAACACTTCGTAACCTTTCACGAAGCGAGGCTATCTTGATAGAGGTAGGCTCAGATAGAGAATTTTCACCTTCAGATGCTAGATTACAAGATAAATTGGGCGTGAAGCGACCGAGGATGTCGCAGATGTGCAACCGTCTCTATAGAGCNGGAATAATGTCTGTTCAACAAAAAGGCCGAACTAGGATGTACAAACTTACCAATGACGCCCGTGCCCAATTAGTGGCATGGGGAATGATGGAGGCGAGCATATGAGTTGGTCAGTTTCACGTTCTTGGCAAGCTCCAAATTTGATATCCACTGCTTGTAGCGTGGGTAGTGATCTATTCGTCTCTACCGGCTTGGATATTATTCTGCTAGATGATGAGCACAATCAAAGGTGGCGACGCTCACTACCTTTCAGAGTACATGCAGCGGAGCATGATTCAGGAAGAATAGGGGTGCTAAGTGGCCATGGATTCAATCTATTGCGGGTTAGTGATGGCTCCCAGATTGGTGAAGGTCGTTCCACTACCGGTGGATTTAGTGACATTCTATCACGACCAGGAGGCGGCTGGGTCCTATCTTGCCGTCAAGGACAACTTCACGTATTCAACCAAGAAGGCCGAGGGCTAAAGCGCCTTGATGTTGGAGGAGTGCGAAGATTAGTCGGTTGGTTTGACAGAGAACACCTGATGTGGCAGGATGAAGATGGAAAACTTCGTTGTGCAAGATTAGCTAATGAGGATTCACAGCGTTTACTCGAAGACAGAGTATGGTCATGGGTAAGTAGAATGTCTGGTGGTCGTGTATTATTACAATCTGCAGATGGTATGCTATGGGAAGGTTTGCCTCACCCTTACGGCTGGGATAGTCTGGAAACTATCGATACTAGGTCTCTAGAGCCTCTCGCTGCTCATCGTGCAGGAGATGGGTGGTGGATACTTTCAATCGAAGGTAGTTTATACTGTATGACTGAAGATGTGCACATCGAGTCAGCGAATGCTAACTTAGGTGATTTCTTAATAGGTTTAGCAGCAGATACCATGGCTAGTATCAAGCGAGATGGCCTGGTTAGGTTATGGCAATCTCCTGAATTATCACAATTGAGAAGAGTTGAATTGCAAAAGATGGTTGCTGAAGCGAAAGTCGCAAGTGATTGGGATGAAAGACGCCTGATATTCAAACGAGCATGCGATGCTGAAGAAGAAGGCCGAATCTCACTGGCAATCGATCTGTATGAATCACTAGGGCGAACATCTGACGTTAATCGACTACTTGCGAGTCAAAGAGGTGATTAGATTGGATGTTGGTTTTTGGCTTACAATGGTTTTTTTTGGCGCAATCTTGACGTTTGTACAGGGATTTGTTTTGCTTGTAACNNGATACAAGCGATGTGCTTCTGACGAAATATTGGTAGTTTATGGGCGAGTTGAGGGGGGCGGTTCATCACGCTGTATCCACGGAGGTGGAACAATGGTATGGCCATTGATTCAGGATTACAAGATTTTGAGTCTCACTCCAATGACGATTGATGTTCCATTGACCAATGGTTTATCGAAAGATGCCACTCAAGTCAATATATTTTCGACTTTCGCAGTCGGTATTGGTACAGAGCCTTCAATCATGAACAATGCTGCCGAACACCTACTACATCTGGATCGTTCTCAGATTAAGCGATTGGCATCAGACATAATATTCGGGCAACTACGTAGTACTATTTCTTCTCTGACTATTAGCCAAATCAATTCTGACCGTAACAATTTTCTAAATTTAATCCACAAAAATGTGGGAGGAGAACTTAACCAGGTCGGGATTAAAATGATCAACATAAACATCAATGATATAATTGATGATTCAGATTCAGATGATAGAGTTACTAAAGATAAACTGGATCATTACCTCGACCTGACACAAAGGGCTAGGGCTAAGGCGACACCGATTCATGAAGAGGGGACAGAGCAAGCCAAACAGTTAGCTGTGATGATGAGAATGGCTGATGATTACTCAAGTGATGCTAGGCATTTCATGGAAAAAGGAGACTATGTGCGCGCATTTGGAGCGATAAACTACGCACATGCTTGGATTGATGCCGGAGTTAAGTTGAGACTACTTGACGGACATGGAGATGATGTCCTGTTTACATTACCTTGAGTCTAATCGCCTATTACTTCAGTAACTTTTGAAACTTGGGAAATATGGCTTTGAAGTATCGCTAATTGCGACTCTGCTTGCTCTCTAAACGGCTTTATTGCATCTTTTAGACCGACAGCCAACTTGTAAGTATGCGAAGGTCTTCCTCTCCCTCCTTTAGGATTGGAAATTACTTCAATGAGGTTTAACCGGTTTAATTGATTGATAGCCACGCTAACATCTGGCTGTCTAAGTTTGCATATTTTTTGTAAATCACTTGATTTAGAAGGGCCCTGGGTGTGTAGGTAAACCATCACTGTAGCAGTATTGGCCTCGACTCCAATGGATGATAATAGTTGAATCATTTCACTAGATTTAACTCTCGAAGCACCAGTGACAGATGGTGAGGCAGTACTAGCATCCATAGCCATTGACAATAGGCGTTAATCAACATATATCAATTAATCACCGGCATTCTTCATCCAACGTATCTAAGATGAGAACGCCCACTAACTTCAATCCATGAAAGGTTTGATTGTGATAATCGTCTTTTTAATTCTGTATCTACAGTCAATACTGGCCAACTATATTCCTTTGCTAATGACAATAATTGGTCATCAGTGTGGTTTCCAGCACTTTCTTTTGGCGTTAGTAATTCAGCCTTTGATTGCAACATTGAGATCAGCANTTTTCTATCNTCTAAAGCTTTCAATTCAGATATNACATTTGGTACTGTAGCCAATTCTTTGGTACCAACGCANTCTAAGAGTGCTTGGTCAATATTAATTCCTGCTTCGATGACTGCGACCCAGCCGCAGGCATCGATTAGAACTCTAGGCATGGAAATCACTCGATAGTTCCATGGCCAATCAGGCGCCATCGGGACCCAACACGCCTTGAGAGTGAAATTCTTTGGCCACTATCTGCACATATTGGTAGGCGTAATTTNAGAGTAGCCTTGCCTTTTCCTGTGTTTGAGACAACTCCTACGCTCGTAGCAGTAGCGACATTTACCATCAGCATTTCATTAGGACGTAGTGGCATGATTGGTGAGGGTTCTTCTCCCTCGCCAGCAACCATATTCTTCATCAAATTGATAGAGATATTTACCGATTCACGAACTTCAGGTAAATCGCCAACTCTAGCAACAACTTGCCCCGACAAGTTGTCAGAGGTAGTGATTGCAGGGTCTAATGGAGTAGCCATGCCACACAGGCCTCCTGCATGCATGTTCTCAAGGCTCAATCCTCCGCCTTGCATGCTAGCGACCTTAGAATGAATTGGTTCATAGTGAACTTTGTTACCATTTACAATTTTTCTTCCAGGGCCAATTACAATTTCATCATCGATATTGAATTGCCCTTCGACTATACTTCCTCCGATTACACCTCCGCGCAACTTTGTAGGTCTAGTGCCTGGTCTGTTGATATCAAAAGAACGTGCTACATGCATTATTGCTCTCTTGTCTTCAGAACGGTCAGGAGTGGGGATTGTAGCTTCAATCGCTTGAATCAATATGTCCAGATTCACATCATGATGTGCAGAAACTGGAATGATTGGAGCGTTTTCTGCAATTGTGCCGTCTAGGAATGCAGTAATCTCTGCATGAGACTCTAATGCTCTCTCTTTGGTAACCAAATCTATCTTGTTCTGTACAATAACGATGTTCTCTATACCCGCAATCTCTAGAGCCATCAAGTGCTCTCTAGTCTGTGGTTGAGGACATGTCTCGTTAGCGGCAACCATCAGCATTGCACCATCCATGATGCTCGCTCCAGTGATCATAATCGCCATCAGNGTCTCGTGACCCGGAGCATCGACGAATGAAATCACTCGTTGAAGTTCTGTAATGTCATCATTACCTCCGCCAGGCTTACGTCCTGTGGCGTAATACTCTCCTTNCGGAGTTTTGTAAAATGCAGTATCTGCATAACCTAGTTTGATTGAAATTCCTCTTTTGCGCTCTTCAGAATGGGTATCGGTCCAAATTCCAGATAACGCTTGAGTAAGCGTGGTTTTGCCATGGTCTACNTGACCGACTAATCCTATGTTGATTTCAGGTTGAGCGGGAAGCTTGCGTGCCATGCTTCCCTTCCCCCAGTTCCTCAGAGATCAGCCTCGCGGCTTCACTCACTGCTCTCCTCTGAACTTGCTCCGAGGATGTCNGCAAGGCTCTTGTTAGCAGCCTCTATGACTTTGAGGTTAATCTGGCGGGTATCTTGTGTAACTGTGTTACCACGGAAGTTNCGGCGNTTGCGCATTCCNTCTGGCTTGTAGCGGAAACGCTTCTTTTCTCCACCCTTGGTNTTGTGNACAAGACTGTGTCCTTTGAAACCGGTAGATTCGGTTACGAGAATAGATTGGCGGTTTCCTCCGCTGAGGTCAGAGCGCATNGGTGTACCGGTTTTGTCCGAGCCACCAGTGATTTCAAGTTTGTATCCTGCAAGAGTTTGTTCGCCTTCTCCTACGAATATTCCATCAACGACATCTCCTATTTTCTTACCNAGGAATTGNGATAGATTATTTCCACTAACGGACATGTTGTATGAACGTCCGTTGTTATCGGGATTAGTGTCATTGACTACTGCGACGAATGTAGTATCTGCCATGGTATCAACTCTTTGAGCAACCTGCCGACATAGGACGGGTATTTAGNCCCTTTGTGCGAGAAAGAAAGCGATTNTTAGCGGCGCAGTNGAGTGGGGATGAGNGTTTCTAAGCGCCTTGCAACATCACTAGGNAGCATGTGNGGCATCGAAATGTGTTGCGTACGACCTCTTCCNACCTCTGCTTTAGCAGTTCTAGTCACGATGATATCTTCCTGCGCCAGCCGCTTAAGATGCTTCCAAAATGTGGTGTGGCCTTTCGGGTCTTGGTCAAATTCTTCACATACAACGTGATACAATTTTTCGGCTTCACCACTAGTGACATTTTCTTGTCTTTTNAATCTCCTACAAAGTCCGAGTAAAATCAACATGGCGTGTGCTGGAATCTCTTCAATATTCATNGAATCTACGTTTGTTGGCATAGTAACTACCGTTTTTTGTACATCCTTCGATTCTATGATTGATCTGCCAGCCGTCTCGGCCCTTTTTGCNGCCCCTTCCAATAATTCAATCGATTGACGTGCATCTCCAGATGGAGCTGCTGCCTGAGCTACAAGTGTCAGTATNTCATCAGGNCATGATCCNGTTACCAGACCCAATTCTCTCCGTTGAGAAATAATCTTCAGCAGTCCTGCCTCATCATAAGGCGGCATTCTGATGTGATTTGTCCTCCCCATACGGGAGATGACTGCNCCTTCTAGNANATCGAGAATTTGTTCNTGGCTAATCAAAATTATNGATAGAGTTCCTGCTTTTTCTCTGTCTTCATCGATTCGCATTAATTTGTAAATTACGTCATCTCCNGATTGTCTTAACAAATGGTCTACTTCATCGAGTACCACAATTAGGTGCGAATTGTCACTCTGCATCATNCTTCTAAGACTAGTGAGTAATTCTCCAACCCCNAAACCTCTGTCGGGNTGACCGGGGTCTAAATCCTGAACAATCTTTTGCATCACTCTNGATGCTGTAGCTGCATTTCTGCAATTNACATGGACTTTCTTGATTTGTCTTTTGTCNGATAAATGCCTTATNACATCATCACAAAAACGCTTCACTAAGGCGGTTTTACCTGAGCCGACGGGNCCGGTTATNACCGCTCTTCCTGTTCCTTCAGGATGCGATATGCTGCTGAATATCGATGCGAGTTGGCCTTGAATATCTTCTCTTCCAACCAGTTCNTCTGGCATGAAATCAAATCCAAAAACCTCTGGATTATTGAGAACGAGGCCAGCGCCGATACGGTCCAAGTAGGAACTCATGACTTCAGAGGGTTATCGTCTATGGTTATTGAACTTTCAACCAAAGATGAGCACTCAGGGTATCTCATCGAACTGATATCCTGTTTCCCACTTCTTTTCTCCAAGAGCGACTTCGAGTTCGAACGGAGTAACCAGAGGTTTAGCATACTTGACTGAATCATCTATTGCAATTCTAGGNCATGCTGTATTGACAAAAGCGTCTACTGGATAAAAGTCGATCAATTCGGGGCCAACATGTTCTAGAGCCAAAAGATACCCTTTTTTGCCATGTTTAGCAAGAGTTCTCTTCAACTTTAGAGCAAGACTCCTTCTCATCTGNCCCGGTTTTTCGCCAATCAATATCGCAAAGTTCTGAGATTCCTGAATNGCCATTATTAGACCAAAGCGTTGTCTAAGTATNCTTTCAATGCGTTCAGANCCCATCTCNCTGGCANCACCGGTGTACGGGTCNAGCATTGCTAGTGGCTTTCCGGTATGNAATGCAAGACCNATNGGATGNAAGTCGCCACTTCCCAAAAACAGGTAGTGGCCNATTTCATCATCATCACCTGAATAATTGCAACCAAGAACTTGTCCAGGGAATGTAAGCCTNGCNCCNCCAACAGGTACCTCTACAACATATCCTGCAGCTTCAAAACGCTTCTTTGTAATCGAAAACTAGGTGTAAGTGTTGAATTGAAGCGACNAGNCCNAATTTNGTACCTTTGAGTGGAGCNACTCTTCCTACTGCATCGAGGAAGCGTTCTTGCGCTTCTTCTTCNCTTANNNCTGAAATGTCNCCTTCNNTAAGTCNNGNNTGTGCGATTGCNCGATGCTGAGCCAAAATTGGCAATACTGGGTCGATAGCAGGGTCTCCATCATATGTGACGTCGATAAATTGAGTTGGCATTCCAGAATCTATGTTCATCTGTGAATGNCCCATGTGGGCTACTAATTCGACNCCCATCATCTTCATCTTGTCATGAACTAAATCACAAGCACCGTAACAAGGGTCTGCAGCCAGAATAACCTTTGCAGACGTTTCATCTTCGATTTCGTCCATCATTTCAAGGGCTTGCATCTTCAGCCCTTCAGGTATCTGTAGTGCGATAAGACGGTGGTCGTGGCCTTTGATACGATCGATCAACTCCTCGAGTTGGAAGTCGTGGCGCGAAAGGTCCATACTATTCACTCCCACAGCCTCTCGTTCAAGAGGCTACCGATGTGGCTCAATTCAATCTTCAGCCAAGAAATCGAGGTATTCGTCAGGCTCGAGTAGATTTTCCATATCTACATCGTGTGGATCCAAAATAACAATCCAGCCCAAATCATATGGCGAATCATTAACTAATTCAGGATTTATTTCAACTTCTCCGTTCACTTCTGCGATTTGGCCAGCGAATGGACTTGGAAACGTTAATTTCTCATCTGCAGTCCAAACCGAGAACAAATTTTGTTCTTCATCGACTTCTGTTTCAGCGTGCGGTAAGATGACTCGAAGAATTTCTCCGATGTCTGCTGCAAGGTAATCTGATAATCCAATTACTAAGCGGTCATCCTTTTCTTGGTACCACAAGTGGTCCCTAGAATACTTTCGACTGTGCGCTATTCCAAATTCCATGACTTCTTCATCCATGGTCTTAACCCTGTAGCGCCGTTTCACATCAAATATATGAACCACACTGATTGTAGTGAATTGAACAAGGGTATGCCTAAAATGCTCTAGCCCTTTGGCTTGTAACATGCGCTTCGAGGAGACTGATGAGCAACAGATGATTCGTGAACTGGTTAGGGACTTCGCAGAGTCGGTCTTGCCTCCAACAATAGAGCACAGGGATGCAAATCAGATTCCTCCTGCAGAAGAGTGGGCGCAATTCCTAGAATATGGGCTCCAGGGCATCACTATTCCTGAAGAATACGGTGGAAACCCTGTAGACGATGTGTCAGAATCAATAATAATCGAGGAACTAGCTCGTATCGACCCATCATTTGCAGTAATGTATTGTGTTCATGTTGGACTATGTTCCAAAACTATAGCTCTTCACGGAAATGATGAACAGAAAGCGAATTATCTACCAAGACTTGCTGCAGGTGAAGTCGGAGCATACTCTCTTTCAGAAGCAGGAGCTGGAACTGATGCAGCGGCAATGGTTTGCAAGGCTAAATTGTCTGATGATGGAACCCACTATCTTCTAAATGGTGAAAAAATGTGGGTTACAAACGGAGCACAGGCCCAAATCTATGTCTTATTTGCTAAGGATGTAGACCACCCGGATTACGGTACAAAGAGGCACGGGGGCTCCACTGCGTTTATTGTAGAACAATCGTATGAAGGATTTACAGTAGGTAAAAAGGAAGATAAGTTAGGAATCAGATCTTCGGATACCTGCACATTAGTATTGGAAAATTGTAAAGTTCCTGTCGAAAATGTACTCAAGGGTTCAGGAAAAGGTTTCGCAATTGCAATGAATGCTTTGGATAATTCTAGAATTGGAATTGCCGCACAAGCACTAGGGATTGCTCAAGGCGCATATGAGGCTGCATTGAAGTACGCACATGAGAGAGAAGCTTTCGGAAAGCCAATCGCTCACCATCAGATGATAACCACTTATCTTGCAGACATGGCAACCCGTATTGATGCGGCACGCCTCCTAGTCTATAGAGCGTCATGGGCTAAAGAAGAGCACTATGAGAATGGCGGAACTAGGCATACCAAAGAAGCTAGTATGGCTAAGTTANNTNCAGGAGATACNGCNATGTGGGTTTCAGAAAAAGCAATNCANGTNCTTGGCGGATACGGNTATACCAAAGAGTTCCCNGTCGANCGTTTCTTCCGTGATGCNAAAATNACACAAATCTATGAAGGGACCCAAGAAGTTCAGAGAATTGTCATAGCGCGTGCAATTCAACCCTGAAATANAANTAATACATACCGAGGTATTAAGCGTAAACACGATTTCNGGCTAAATATGAGTTTAGCACCAATGGATTATGATTTCGGAGAAGCATCAAATTATTTCTTTGCAACAACGATTACTTGCAACAATGAAGAAGCCCGTAAAATGTATGTTGAAGCCTTTGGCCACATGCTTAACTACAATCATGAGCAAGCAATTGCCTGCTTTAGTAAGTGTACAGAACTAGACCCAACCTGCGCAATGGCATGGTGGGGTATCGCATACTGTGTGTCATCTAACTACAACTGGGCGCCAGGACTTGGTTCTGGTCACGATTCTATTCAACAAGCAGTATCTCTAAAAGACGGATGCACAGAAATTGAGAAAGATTTGATCGACGCTCTTGCTCAGCGCCACTCCGCTGAAGCACGTGACGCAGCAGACCCTACTGTACTCAACATGGGTAACAGCCCAGAATTGAATGTAGCATTTGCAGAAGCAATGGCTCCTCTCTTTGAAAAATACAGTGGCAACTTGGATGTTACAGCGATATATGTAGAGGCTCTAATGAATCTAAAGGCTTGGCAACTTTGGGACAAGAATGTAGCAACTGGTGAAATAACTCCGGCTGATGATAACACATTACTACTGGTCAAGATTATGGAAGATGCTTTTGCAAGTAGTGAAGAAGCAAAAGTTCACCCTGCTCTTTGCCACCTTTACTGCCACGCTTTGGAATTATCTCCTTTCCCAGAAAAGGCTCTACCTGCAGCAGACGTACTTCGTACTCTAATGCCTGGCTTAGGTCACTTAGTTCACATGCCNTCGCACATCGATGCTTGGGTCGGACAGTGGAAAGAAGCAATGGACTGTAATATTGCAGCAGTTGAAGCGGATGACCGCTATGTCGAACTAACTGGTAATGAATCACAGTTTTACAAATTCTATCGAATGCATAACCACCACTTCGTAGTTTGGTGTGCAATGTTCGAAGGTCAGTATGAAACAGCGCTCAAGTACGCTCGCAAGGCAGTGGATACACTTCCTGCAGGCGATGAGAACTCTGGAGTTCAATTCATGCTAGCTGGTATCATCCCTATGGGGGCAATATTCCTAGAATCATATGTCACAATGCCTTGGCACGTAATGATTAGATTCGGTAAGTGGGATGAAATCCTTGCTGAACCTCTTCATACCGATAAGGACGTATTCCCTGCAGCAATTGCTACTCAGCACTACGCAAGAGGAGTTGCTTACGCTTCCAAGGGAATGGTCCCTGAAGCAGAAGCAGAACAGGTTCTATTCAACCAAGCACTTGAGAATCCAGCACTTGCAGGCCGTGTATTGCATAACAACTTGATGTATCAAGATCCAAGCGATGGACCTTGTATCCTATTGGTTAACGCAGCAGTATTAGCTGGTGAAATCGAATATCGTAGGCAGTTCCAAGCAAAGGCAAGAGGAGAAGCATCTGACTTTACAGTAGCATTCGACCATCTTCGCCGTGGTGTCGACCTATCTCTAAACCTAGCATACAACGAGCCATGGGGCCAAATGCAGCCAGTTCGCCACATCCTTGGTGCACTACTTCACGAACAAGGTCATTTCGAAGAGGCAGAAGAAGTCTACCGTGCAGACATCAAACTTTGGAAGGACAACATGTGGGGATTGTTAGGTCTCAAACTCTGTCTAGAAGAGCGTGGAGATGCACCTGAGGAACTTGCAGCAGTTACTGCTCTGTTCAACGAGAGAAGTTCTCGTGCAGACATCGTGCCTGCCAAGACCTGTTTCTGTGCTCAAGACAGCATCGAGAAGAGCTGCTGTGACTGATTCGGTTTAATCGATAAAGNCAATTTCAAGTGATTCTTTGGAATCATCTGTAAACAATAGGCTAAGTATGATGCATGTATACTAGGCATCATGCGTGTGAAACTAATTGTACTGATGTTGATTTCAGTTTGTGCTATACCAATGGCTTCAGCTCATAATCAAACAATAGATGTAATCATCACAGTAGATAGTACAAATTTACGTTTCAGTCCTTCCAGTGTTACCGTTGATGAAGGCGATGCAGTTCGCTTTTTCTGGGATGGGCAAATCTTACCACACAATGCAGTTGAAGAGAATGGAACATTCGATTCTGGAGACACAACATCAAATGAAGATTACAGATTTGTTTTCCTTCCTGGATTGAACGGGACTTTCGAGTATTATTGTGAACCGCATCGTAGTTTGGGAATGGTTGGAGAGATAATAGTAAACCCGGTTCCTGTAATGGAAACGAATAACACAAGTGAAGAAAATGTTACTGACACCGATATGGAAGAAGACGAGGAATCCTTCATGCCATTCCTTTCAATGCCATCCATGTTCGCAGCAGTCGCTGTCGCATTCATCTCTCGTAAGGATGAACTTTCAGAGTAGTTCACTTGCTTCTAAAACCGAACGCTTGAGACTTGTAGAGAAGTCAACTAATTTCGCCAAGACTCTGATCTCATCGCCTTCTTTGAACTCTGCAATCTGTTCATCGAATTCAACTGGGACCTTGACCAAACCACTGTATGGGCCGCCATCGAGTAATCCATGAACCGATTTTCCACCCCGATACTTAGGATCGCCAATCAGAGTTCTTTCCATCTTCGTAATTCTGATAGTGACCAAGTATTCACTAACCTGTTGCTTCATTATCTCTCTTCTTTCGCTGGAAAGTCTGGCCTGTTCCAATCGAACAATAAATTCTTCAAATTCTGTATCGATTCCATCAGTTAACTTAGTATCTCCAATATCTTGCCTTTCTTGCGAGATATCCATTTCCATGTTTTCTTCTGAATCTTGCGATAGGTAAGCTTCGAAATGATTTGGATTAGTATCTAGAGTTTCATTTGCAGAATCAACTGTAATGGTTAGCATTCCACCATCTGACATCTGGCCAACCCACCAAATGCCGCCCCAATCTTCGACTTTAACAGTAAACCTGGTGTCTGAAATCCATTGTCCAATGCCCAAGATATTCCCGTTAACTAGGAATTTGCCATCAAGTTGAATCTCTTTCATGTTGCCATCGGAAATTTGGATTATCTGTTGAGGACCAGAGTAAATCTCTCCTGTAAATACATCTTCATCCGATTCAATTTCTTCCATAACAGCATCAATTTCTGATAAATCATCTTCAAATTCTTCTTCAGTGTCCTCTTCTGTCTCAAAACCAAGGTGGTTCCACAATTGCTGTAATTCACTTTGATTTAATTCACCATCAGAATTCAGGTCGAAGTTCTTGATGGAGTCTTTGACAATGAATACTGGGATTGCAATACCAGTTATTTTCGACATAACAACTGATATTTCATCAGGAGATAACTTACCGTCTTTGTTGGTATCTCCGATTTCTAGTAGCATTTCAGGAGTAAGGTTACGCTGCTTAATCTGNTTTCNTAATTGGTCTAAAATTACATTGTGAGCAGCTTCAGTTGCAGTTTCACCATCTGCATTAGTCGGTAGGCTTGAGTCAATTTTGTATCGGCCTTTGTCGATATTCTCTTGCAATTTTTCTCTACCTTGTTCACGTAACTCTTCAGCACGCTCAATTGCTCTTTCACGCCCCTTCTTTACAATCTTAGAAGCGCCGACTACACCTAATCCACCTGCNGCACCCAAAGCGGATAGTTTCAGAGCCTTGCTAGCCAAATCAGAATTCCTCAAGGCATCTATCTTTTGTTGCTTTGAACCGCCATGGATTCCGTACGCATTTCCTAAAGTTTCTAATTCTCCTACTTCAAGATCTTCGAGTCTTGAACCATTGCGAACTTCAGAAATAACTCTGGTTAGAATTTGGGTGTCAGGGTCATTATACTGCGCTGCACCTGCTTGGACGGCTTGGATTTGCGAATCGGCAGAATTAGCAACCCATTTCCATTGGCCATCTTTGCCTTGCTGCAGCGTCATTTTTCCAGCGCCGTTTGCAGTATTTGCTGAAGCAGTTATTGCACTAGCGACTAATCCAAAAACACCGAAAAGGCAGCAAGTGGCTCCTAATCCCGGGGAAAATGCCATCGCGAAAAATCCAAAGAAGAGAGATATACCTCCGAATACTGAGAGCATATTTCGACCATTGTTCTCTTCCGACATAATACTACGAGGAACTAATTACACAATAATGTGCGGGCGTCATGGCCATATTGGCTTGGGCCAATCTTCAGGCTCTCCATGGTTCCATGTAATGGTACAAAGGGCTGTTTCAATCTGCGATAATGATGTGTAACCACGCTCGATTTGAATCCGATATAACCAGTCNTTCAATCGNCCTAGCCTCATNCCAGGGTTAAGTCCGGTTTTGGCCATTAACCATTCACCATCTATCAAACAATCAACATCCTTTGGGTATTCGAGTGCTNTGTCAACTAATTCATTCTCAGAATCCATTAAAGATAGAAGTGCGGAGTGNGTNTTAACCTCATCTCCAATNACCTTTCTATAGAGNCGNAATTCATTTTTATGAGGCGTATTGTGAATTAAGAAATGNAANAGTTTAGCACGCTTAATNGTTTTATTAGANGCCTTCAATCGAGTCAAGATTCCATTTAATTCCAATGATTTTAGGGATGACATTAATATCGCAATTCTAGCTTCTANATCACGAGGTGCTTCTGTCAATAATTCGAACTTAACGAGTGGAACNGAATAACCGATTATAGCAGGTAAAACGCCNTCTCTGTTCATTCTTGCTAGCACAATACCCGCATTAGTGCCTAAAATAATCCTCTCTAACTCACTCCAAACNCTTTCAATCGATACAAGTGCTAACATGGCTCTATTATCGATTAGAGCAGCAGCTAACTCTTTGTCAGGCTTCCAAATACCTTTTTCTTGACGATCCATGAAACGATATGCCCGCATGATTCGCAACCCGTCTTCAGAGAGTCGATTTTGAGCATCCCCTACGGCTCGTAAATTCCCTGTTGCCAAATCCTCTTTGCCCCCAAATGGGTCATGCAGTAATTCTCTAGAGCAATCATACGCCATTGCATTCATTGTGAAATCTCTTCTAGATAGGTCAATTTCAAGACTAGTACCCCATTCTACAACATCGGGTCTTCTTCCATCTCCATACCCTGTTTCAGTTCTTAGAGTAGTTACTTCATACTGTGAATCTCCACTTTTCACAGTGATTGTACCAAATTTAATTCCGGTTGGAATTGTCTCTTCGAATGATTCGATTACTTGTTCTGGGGTCGCATCTGTACAAATATCAAATTCAGAAGGCGCTTTGCCTAGAATTGAGTCTCTAACAGCCCCTCCAACTATCCATGCGCCATATCCGCCAGAGCAAAGCACGTCTAAGACATGTGTTATATCCTCATCGAGATTAATGAGTCCGGGCAAAAACTCGCCCGAAATGTCTGCGATTCGGCCCTCCTCCATGTACCGTGTCGCGCTCACCCTTTCCAAAGCATTATCCCAAATATCTTCTTGGATTGTGCTATGTCATGGGAGGCAGAGGATGTCACACTAGTCGATATGGACTGGCTTAGACCGCATGAAGAAATCAAAGTCAGGAACCGTGACAAGTTGCTTGACATGACAAAAAGGTGGGGCGGATTCACCAAGCCTTTGTTGGTGGATTCGGTGACAGGGGCTATCTTGGACGGACACCATCGCCACTCAGTAGCCCTTTCATTGGGACTAAAGCGTGTTCCTGTGATACTAATTGACTATCTTGACGATGATGAGATAACAGTCGGAGTTTGGCCAGGATGCGGCTTGGATAGTATCTCTAAGCAAGATGTTATTGAAATGAGCTTAAGTGAAAATCTATATTCTCCTAAAACTAGCAAACATACGATTTCTAATCATTTACCGCCAATACATATTCTATTGGAAGAATTAGAACGCGAAGAATAATCAGCGACTGGTCGCTTTGATAGCGTTCCAAATTGAGTTTCCTTCTCCCTCAACCTTCACTAGGTGATGCGGATTATCGATTGGAGTAACTACAACTTCTCGCAAAACTCCCTCTCTGGCAATTGTAATTGTTGTAGGAATGCCGGAATTCCCATAAATTGCAGCAGACATTTGTTTACAGGATTTGACTCTTAGTCCATCGATTGCAACAATCTCGTCACCNGTGTGTATGTCATTTCGACAAGGTGAACCNGTCAAGTGAGTNCGAACTTTGGTAGAACCTGGTGAATTNGNCATATTCAGTCCTAACCATGCACCATCTTGTTTCTTCTCTGCAACCATTTTGAATCCAATACTTTCCATTGCAGAAATCGTATCAGGTACCTNTCTTTCACTAACTAATGAATCTAGAAGTTCTCCTAACCCTAACTCTCCTGGCGGACAATTGATTTTGTGGTTACTCTCCAAATCTTGTATGGCATTTTTGATATCGGAATGCGTAATTCCTGGAGTAGGAGAGCTAATTTTGAAATTGTGATACAGTGTTGCCATTATGTCATCCATACCAAATTTACCATCTGACCTCTTTCGTAATTCAATATCTAGGTACAAAATAGCCATCTCACCTTCAAGGTAATATGAAATCTGAACTTCCCTGCTGTATGAATTAGGTCTGTAAAGGTGAATCCAAGCGTCGTGACTACTTTCCTGAAGCGACTCATGTTCCATTCCATTTCTATCATAATGACGTTTCATCTTACGAGTCCAATCCTTTTTCCAATCCTCTTCAGTCCAAGCACCGCTTCTCAAGCAAATTATGTCTCCTAACCATGAAGTCAGTCCCTCAAACCACCAAAGAAGGTCTGAATGAACTTCTTTTTGTAGTTCATAATCTAGGAAATTAGCTGGTCTCAACTGTTTGACATTCCACTGATGTAAAAATTCATGACTAAACAATGATACCAAATCTCGCCAATCATCCTCATTTCCTTCTTGAAGACATCTTCTTGGCATCATCGATGTTTGGCTGCGTAAATGTTCCAATCCTCCACGGCCGGAGTCTGTAAGGTGTAATACCGTCCAGTAATCTTTCCACTCAGGAACTCCGAATAATGCAAAATGCTCTTCGATTACTAATTTCATAGCCTCAATGAGTCGATCAACGCCTTTCTTAGGAATCTCTAAACCACCAGAGTCCCATAACTTCAGGTACTGCATACAACCTTCAATCTCAAATGATATCATCGGATTTGAGTTGGACTCCATGATTGCATCTAACAACTCATCTCTACCATTAGCAACCCATTCTCCTTCCTTTCCAACAAGTTGTGTTGCTGTTTGCCAATCTTCCGGTTTATCAAGAGTTACATTGTGGGATAAATCCATTCTGCTCAAATCGATTCCTAAAGTTGGAAGTACCCAAGTGTAAGGTGGCATTATGTGTACATGAGATGCATCCAAATGGTTTGCTCTGCATGTCATTTCAGCAGCTAGTAGGCGGTAAGTTATCGACAACTTACTAGCATCGCTGACTCCTGAAATTTGAATGCCATCAACATCGATACGTTTGGTTTTAATCTCCTTGCCGTCACAAGTTGCTGACAAATCAGAAAGGTGCTGCATCGGCTCACGAATGAAGTATGACCCAGGTATCCACCTTGGGAATCTCAATTCGAGTACATCACCTGTGAATGGCCCATCGATTTCGATATTAACAGTCAATCTTCTACTAGCGCCTTGGGTCGCGTCGACGTGGAAAGAAATACCAGATTTCATGAGTCCTCACCCGTCAACTCAGCGAAGGCAGCAGATAGGTTCATCGCTGCAATTCTCACTAAGGCAGAATCATCTTCAGTAATTATTGCCAACCTTTGAGTATCGATTTCACGCTTCCCTTCCATCTGTTCAAGTAACTTAGAGCGTGCTCGAGAGTTTAGTTTTGTATTTTCAATCATTGACCATCTCAACTGAGATGCCTTTGGGTCATGACGTGAACGAAGCCATCGGACGATTATATCAGGGCAAACTTCGACAATTGATTTTATCCTGTCATCAACTTCCATTACTTCTTTTTTCAAAGACTCAGCAATTGATTTTCTAACCTTTGGATTAGAGTCTTTGCATGCCATTACAAGCATCTCTCCTCCCGATTTAACAGTCAAAGAAGCTACAAGCGCTCGTAGAGCGGGGTCGCTTGATGAAAGCCCCATCTCTAATGTGTCTTGATCTAAATTCAATCCTTCACGAGATGCAGTAGCGATAGCGGAACGACGAACGGATGAATGTGAATCTCCTATCAGTGATGAAATCAAAGCGGCATCCTTGGAGTTCTCCGCAGCAACTATTCTGATTGAATGATGTTCATCATTAGAAAAATCCTCGTGAAGATGAGTTTCATTTGCAAGATTTTTAGCAGCGAATGAACGAGTAACAGAATCACTTTCTTGAAGTAATATTCTAGCAATTTCAGGAGCTTCGACATTTTCAAGAAGTTCCGCAGCAACACGCTTGTGGTTATCTAATAGCGGAATTAAGTCGTCAGCATTTTTCACCCATTTACGATGAGCATCAAGCGATTTGCTTCGGAACCAAGGGTCACTATCTCTCAACATAGGGATAAATCCCTTCAGCGCCAAATGATTGTCATCATCGAATAGCTTTCTAATCGCCCTTCTTCTAACTCTGATGTCTTTGTTAGAAAGACGTGAAATTTCTGATTCTAGCCCTGCCATAATTACACCTCATGGTACAAAATCAGAATGACTGCTGCTTTCATCACTTTCTTCTGAGCCTCCGAAAGAAGCAATTCTTGTTTGCGACATCGATTGGATAATTGGCCATAGGTGAACAAACCATTCACCATTCTCTAGCATTAATTTCATCATCGGATGTTCTGAAGGGTCATCCATCTCTTCGGGTGGAGGTAAATCATCTGGTAATTGCCTTAGTTCGGCAACTAAATCGTACAATTTGCCCCTATCTTCACTTTTTATTACTCCAATCTCACTCATTAGTTCAACGACTTGTTCAACCAATTCTGCCATTTCTTCTGGAGATGGTGTTTCAACTACTGAGTCTTCGATGTCCACAGGGCCGAAAATCACACTCCCTAAACTGGTTTCAAACAAGTCATCTTCTTGTTTTTCGATTTTCACCAGTTGCTGTGAATCTCTTGAACCAATAGGCGCAATAGCAAATCCTCCATCGACTAATCCTTCAGTTAGCCACTCTGGTAGNTTNTCGATTTGACCAGTAACGAGTACGCGATTTANTTCNGGNAATGATAATTCTGATGGNTCAGTTATCGCTATACATTCAACAGTCGGATAACCGCGGAGATTATTCGAAATATGNNCGATTACATCTTTTGATGGGTCNAAAACTGTAACCTTGCCATTTTCTCCAACNATATGTGCAATTAGTGCGCTAACATAGCCGCCTTTAGCACCATATACGACNACATCTTGACCTTCATTTAATTCAAGATTGTANAGTAGTGTGGANATCATATGTGGNGCAGANATCGTCTTTACNCCACCTTTTGGNGTNTCAAGGAATACCACCGGTCTATCATTGTAGAATCCNTCTGTTTCGAACTCAGTAAAGTCTTCNATTGAAANTTTTTTCATTGCATTTTCGACATCTTTNGGTACGACAACNCTNGAATTCCGAAGNCTTCTAATCAACTCGGANATTTTGCTCATACNGATTCCTCAATTTCTTCTTCNTCAGGAGATAAAATCTCTGATTTCATTTGCTCCTGAATATTAGNNAGNAGAGTTTTGAAATTTTCATCATCACTATATCCATCNTTAATCGCATCAGCTTCGATCATATCTTTGAATAAAGCGTATTCATCCGGATGAACTTTGATATTTGAAAAAGAACCCATCAAGTCATCCATCACAATACTTTCAATGCGAGATAAATGCTCTGCAAGAGTTGCTCTTGCAATTTTCAAATCTTCTGCCATGTCAGANATTCNGACCTTTTTNTCGTGGTCNTACCACCCTTTNTCGTAAGCATATTTGGCTAGTTTNAACTGNTTTTGATTAAGGGGNCCAGATGNCATNTGAGAATCAAATTGTAANTTTCTAGCNGAAATTCTATCTGGTTTTAGAATCAACCTAGCCATTGCNGCAACCAATCTCAATCTTACATTNCCNCCTTGAACAATNTAGGTCANNCCTTCNCCNTCAAGCCTACATCCTGGCGCTGCAGTAGTCCCTCCNGTTCTTGCATTAAAATTAGTTAATGGATGTGAAATTCGCACATTCAGAACATAACTGTCATCGTCCAGTTCAGGGTGGTGATGAATATCCAGTAATTCCATGAAGTACACGGAATTNAGGTCTTCAGGNAATTTACCNGNCTTGAAATTTGTTTTCATCAATATTCTGATGTCTCTAGGAGTTCTTTTGATGTAGGCAAGAAACTCTGCACTGTTCACAATTTCTAGCATTGGTGCAACGTCNATACTNGCCAAGCGGGCTCTCTTCCAGAAGAGAGTAATTTCCCGCATATTTATCTCAAATAGTGTGATGGTTTTACTTCTCCGTTAATTATCGNCCTTTATTTGTAACAACTAGCATNCCNAAAATTGCTCCAGCTGCTGCGCCTACGAAAAGCAGAGTTGGCTGNTCAGGACTNACTGAATAGAATCCCATGGCCCCNGCAGCCATCAAAGGTGGACATAGCATCATNACTCTGGTTACAATTGTCGAACGGTCAAGAATGCGTTCGGGCATCACTGTAAGTGACTTCGTCCTTCTCTGAATCCTAGAAATTCCTACCTTTTCTTCCAATATAGGTAGTGTCCTATCTCGTAATGATGGGTCATTTTTTGGAAATCGAAATACAATCTTGCATTTTTCAGCCACTTGCAATGATTTCTCAATTATAGTCAATGGATTTGCTGCATTGGAAAGNGATACAGAAACTCCCATNCCCTCTCCTCTAACGTGGGAAAGCGTACGCCANCCNCCNATTCCTTCATTGAATTCTTCNAATGCNAAGCGTAATTGAGTAACATCTTGGTCGGTATCNGGTAANCCTCTTTTCCTGCCACTCGCAAGNACTGGAGTCAAAAATAAAGCNCTTACCACTATGGTNACTCCCCAAAGGAAGACCGCTAGTTGAAAACCGTCTTGTNTGACACTCATNGCAATAGCCACNGCAAGCATGAANCCGGAATATAGCCCTAANACAATCGATGCGGAGAGGGCNCGCCTGAATCCAACCTTCTCCTCCATGNATAGGCCACTACAANCCGAGGGAAAAGATATACGCTAACAACTNNTAGAATAATNCATGGANAGGAATGGNNTGGAGAANCGGNCCCGTGAGAGGAAAATAGGNAACTGGGTTGGTGGAATTGCAACATTTTTCCTGATATCCTTTTTCTTAGTTCCTGCATACCTTCCTGCTAACAGTGTACCTGATTTATCAGGTAGAGCAAATATGGTGGATTATTATTCAGAGGATTCATGGGGTAATGTCCAAACTAGTGAAGGTCAAAGTGCAGGACACAACCAAAGTGTCCATGGAGAATTTGCTTGGAGTGAACTAGATCCTTATGCAGGATTCGTATATGGGTTTGGAGATTTGAATTGTCATATGAAATGGGAGCGTTCTTGGGACATAAACGGCAACCAGATGCCTGTATGTGTCCGTGACATAGGAATCTTCTTCGGTTTAGCAATCGGTGGTTTTTTGTTTTCTAGAAGGGGATTGAATCGGTGGACACTAAGGGATTCCTTCCTATCTATGTTCCCTGATGACAAACTTGATTCTACTTACAAGAATAATACTAGAACAAGATTGATTCTGATAGTAGCTGCAATTTCGATTATACCAATGGCTTTGGATGGATTCAGTCAGATGCTAACTGATTATGAGTCTACAGCATTTATGCGATTGATTACTGGTACTCCATTTGGAATCTTTGTGGGGGCGTTTCTAGCATCTTCTTTATCGGCAAGGCCACTATATTTCTCAAAAGACCCATCGAGAGTTCTATTGCCATCTGGTAGTCGCTTTACTCTTAGTGCTGAAGAAGAATGAACTTATTGAGGCGGTTCAATCGACCACCAGATTACTAATTCCTCTTCGTTCTGTGGAACTGGGCATTCAGCGTGACCACTTGAAATTAGGTTCAGTCTTTCAATAACATGTTTGACTGCATTACGTATTTGCAGTGGTACCTTTTTCTCTTCTGTAGATTGAATTATTTCAGATAAAGCGTTTGCCCAATCGCTTTCAGGATTTGACCTGCGCCAACTTGCTAACGCAATACGAAGAGGCCACATGGCAAGACAAAGTCTGCCATATCCGAGTCTACTCTTTCGCAATTTAAACATCTGTGCTTCTGCGAAAGGCACATGACTCTGCTGCCTGTGTATCCACCTCTCTTGCTCCATCCATTTCACGAGTCTTTGAGTGTGCCTCTTGGTGACCGAGCGAACTGGACCCAGTTGTCTGTGAAGGCTTGGTACATCAGTGGTATCTGTTAGGGATAATGTCCCCAATATCGCCCACGAGGAATGAGCTATGGGTCGACTAGGTACATCGGAGACGCGTGCTCTTTTCTCATCCCATTCATCCTCTGCTAATTGCATCCATTGTGCAGGAGATTTACCATCCAGCCAATCTTCTAACAATGAAATATGTTGAGATGGTGCTCCGGGGAGTTTTTGTTGAGTTTGTACACCTGTAGTCAGGCTTTTCAGAAGATGTCTATCTACTTCATCACGATTAACGTTCAACGGTTCCAGTCTTCGGTTGAAGAATGTACTCAGTGCCTGTGATAATTGCCTTTCTAGATCATCTAGTCCTCCTTCATTGAGAACAGGACCAATAATTATCGAGCGACTAAATGGTGCAGGAGTCTCGATTTCTCCAGATAATATGCCCCTAAAACCTGCACGTATCTTTGTCTGAATTTCTGTAGTTTCAAAATATTCATGCTTTTCACCAGCCATTCTTAGAGTTCCTGAATTTATTCTCTTCATCGCTTTAGCAGGGTCGCAATCTATCCATATGACCAGGTCTGGTATCATTGCAGCAGCATTCATCTTCGATACTTGTTTCAATCCTAGTTTTCCTACAACTCCTTGGTAAACCAAACTCGAGTGTATGTTTCGATCCGAAATTACCAGGTCACCTTTCAGCAACCTAGGTCTAATCCATGTGTGAGAATGGTCAACACGGTCTGCTGCAAATAATCCGGCTTCTTGCAAAGGAGTATGTTCTCCCTTACTTACTGCCTTTAGAGCGAGTTTACCCAATTCACTATGCCGTCTAGGCTCATGGGTAACGTGTACGTTTGGGAATGCTAAACGGTTTGCTAAAGTT
>PAEE01000030.1 GCA_002701145.1 Methanobacteriota archaeon | reverse complement strand
TCCAATTCAGCCCACTTTGCCAGTACGAATTCTCTTGCATCGGGTGTGAAGAAAATAAATGCGATTAATGCAACTAATCCGAGTTGGTTTATTTTACTCTTTTTTCGCCTTCCGCCTCGTTTAGTTTTTCCACCTTTCATCGCATGCACTGGAGCAACTCCAGCCTTCGCTTTTCGAGTTGAACCGCGCATGAATTCTCCCTTAACACGAGAATCCATTCCGGAGGCTCCTGTGATTACTCTACCACAACTGTAGCAGATAGAATCGCCCGGGAGGGTTTGGGCACGGCAGAAGGGACATGTTCCCATCATTTGGTACCCTGAACAGTACCCCCATGAAGGTTATCCATGATAATGAAAGTGAAAAAACCAATAATTTACGAGTTAAATAGTGTTCAGTGCAACTAGTAGACAGTCACTTACTCTTCTTCTGAAGAATTAGTTCTAGATGCATCTGACCATATACGTCTCAAGCGTCTTCTAGCGGGGTTTGGTACCGCCGCCCACACCCAATCCTGCGCCTTCTTTTCAGACAAAAGTAGAACTGGAATTACAAATATCCATGTTCTAGGGTCAAATATTGCAGAATAGATTGCGATTAACAATACTGTAGAGAAAATGAAAGTTTTGAGTGTTGCTTTCCACCTTTTACCCAATAGCATATCATACCCGTGTCTACAAAATATCAAAGCATGGCCTCTTGGGCTAACAATTGCAATCAGAACGATTGTAGCTATTGTGATCATTGAGATTTCGCCTGGCTCCAAAACTCTGTATATTACATACATAGCAACCATACCGCCTACTGAGAGCCCAAGTGCCCAACCAGTTGTTGGTTGAGATCCAGTTCGTCGAACTCTTTCCCTCCTCAATATCATATGCACAATTACCGATAGAACAAGACAAAGAACGATATTTGTGAAAGGAAATCCTCCGTCAGACGAAATTAATGGTCTCAAAATAAAACTATCAGCCAAATTACCGTAGAATCCACCAAGTAGGATTCCCCAGAACATCATGCTCCATGCAGTTGGTAAGTCGTAAAAACCAGAATATCTAGTCATTACACCTCGCCACCCTAGTCCCATGCCAACTAGTGCTACGATTGAAGCGACCTGAAATAGGACTAGGTCGCTTGCCATGTTAACACCCCTGTAATCCACTATTCAAGTGAGTTGTGTAAACCTAAGGCTTGAATATGCCCGTCTAGAGGCTTACATATGGCACGGCTACTACTATTCGGTGGGAAAGGTGGNGTTGGTAAGACAACAACTTCTACATCNACNGCTGTAGGNTTGGCNGATGCAGGNTTGAAAGTNTTACTNGTCAGTAGTGACCCAGCTCACAGNACATCTGATAGTTTAGGAGTCCAACTAAANTCNTCACCTATGGAAGTTGAAGGCGTACCTGGGCTTTGGGGNTTAGAGTTAGACCCCGAGGCTAGAATCTCNGATCACATTCCAAAATTNACNGAAAGTCTNGGNCCATTGATGGGTGGGGAATCACTGGANATGAACGCTTCAGANATGGTATTNCCTGGTCTNGATGANGCNATGGCTTTTGATGAGTTACTCAAACATCTNGAAAANCCNGATTGGGATGTAATTGTNTTCGATACNGCACCTACTGGGCACACNCTTAGNTTCCTNGCTCTNCCTGAAATCATTGANAAGTGGGCTGANAAAATNATCAAGATGCACAGAGTTACTGGTGGNATTAGAGCAATGATGTTTGGTGCTAAAGANGGTGAGAAAATGAAGAATGAGTTGGANAAATTNCGCCGTCGAGTTTTGCANGTTCGTCGTATATTGTGCAATCCTGATGTNACTCGNTTTACATTGGTTACCATTCCTGAAAAAATGGGGGTTAATGAAACAGTTAGGGCGCATCAAGCGTTAGCCGAATTCAATTTACCAGTAAGTGGTTGCGTGATAAACCGTATGACACCCGACCTCGACCACGAGTTTATTCAAACACGTAGAATTAATGAAAAATCCAACATTGAATCACTAAAGTCACAATTACCCGATTTACATTTACATGAAGTTGAATTGAAGGAAACAGATATTCATGGACTTGAATCGTTGAGAGAAATGTCTAACGAGTTGCATGGCTCCATATCAGTGGGTGATGGTTTGGGACCATTTACAGTCGGTTTAGGTCTTGACGTCCACAGAGGCACTTGGTCTGAAGGGGATGATGTACTGCTGCATTTGCCGGGTATTGTCAGAGAAGATCTTTCTTTGAGAAGTGAGGGTGGAACTGTATTGGTCGGAATAAATGAGAGGGAGCATCCAGTTCCTTTTTCTCGTCCTGCTAAAGCAAGTGAAGTAAATGCTAAACTTGAAAATGAAGTCTTAAGATTGACGTTCCCGTCAGAGTAATCTTCCGTTGGGTTCAAACCCAATGCTCTTTTGGGCAACAGCATGGCACTCGAGTCACTCTCCAGAGGTATCTTCTCTGCACTCGGTTTGCTCAAGAACAAACGCAAGTTGGATGAGGATGAACTGAAAGAGATGCTTCGCTCTCTAAGGAGAGCCTTACAAGAAGCTGATTTCAACGTTAGACAGACCAAAGAAATCACCGATAAACTAGAGATGAGGATGCGTGAAGAGGAGCCAAGACCAGGTATTAATCTTCAAACTCATGCAATGAATATTCTTTACACTGAATTAGTGAGACTACTAGGTCCTTCACGTGAAGTTAGGCCACACCAATCTACTATCTTGATGGTTGGACTATATGGTAATGGAAAGACAACCAGTACTGCGAAATTAGCAGAGTGGTATCGCAAAAGACACGGTGTACGAGTTGCAGTAATCGAGGCTGACGTACACCGTCCTGGTGCTTACAATCAACTTTCGCAGTTGTTGGAAGACTCTACTGTTGATGTATATGGCGAGCCTGATAATAAGAGCGCNGTTGACATCGTCAAGAATGGTCTAAAGGCACATGCAGCAGCAGATTTAGTGATTATCGATACAGCTGGTCGTCACAAATTAGACCAAGATCTAGTTGTGGAGTTAGAGGAGATTTCTGAAATCGCAAATGCAAATGAGAGATTCCTTGTCATCGATGCACAGGTCGGTCAATCGGCTGGACCTGTGGCTGCAAATTTCCATGACTTAGCAGGAGTAACTGGTATTGTAATTACCAAACTTGACGGTACCGCAAGGGGTGGTGGTGCATTATCCGCTGTAGCAACTACCGGTGCTCCAGTAATGTATATCGGAACTGGAGAGAAAGTAGGTGACCTTGAAAAATTCGAATCTGATAGATTCATTTCAAGACTTCTAGGAATGGGTGATATCAGAGGCCTGATTGACCTTGCTCCTGAAGATTTGGATGAAGAAGAAGCAATGCGCATCACTCAAAGAATGATGTCTGGTCGCTTCACTCTCAATGACATGTATTCGCAAATGGAAATGATGTCCAAGGTTGGTACTATTGACAAGTTACTGTCTTTCCTTCCATCTGGCATGTTTGGTGGAATGGGTGCTATGGGCAAGAATCAGAAAGAAGCTATGCAAGGAAACTTAGATCGCTATCAAGTCATTATGGATTCGATGACTACTCATGAAAAAGATGAGCCTGCTAAAATCAAGGCTGACCGCATTCGCAGAATTGCCCGTGGCTCTGGTGTCAAAGAGAAAGATGTCCGTGAGTTAATCGGCCAATGGAACCGATCTCGCAAGATGATGAAGGGTATGAGCGGTAACCGTAAGATGAACAAACAGATGAAGCGCATGATGCGAGACTCTGACATGGAAGACTTCGACGGTCTTGGAATGTAATCAATAAGTCTTGGCTAGAAGAACTCTTCTTGTNGTCATTTTACCTGACATAAAACATGCCCTTTCATCTTCATAAGGTTCAGTTGCATCTCCAAGGAATGAAAGACCAGTTGTTCTCTCTATAGTTTCTGCATGAGAGTCGGTTCCATCGAAAGCCATCTCGTAGATTTTACCATCTTCTACATCATCCAAACTCGTTAATGGGATTACGACATTATCGGTGTGGGCACTAGCACGTAATCGCAATTCATCAGATATCTCTGATAAGACTCTTTTACATTCATCAACTATATTGTCCATTGAAAGTGGTTCTTTGCCACCAGTCCTCCTAGCGGCAAANGCAGTATTGTTTTCCATATCTCTTGGACCAATGTCTAGTCTTAGTGGAACTCCTTTNATCTCCCAGTCGAAATATTTCTGTCCTGCATGNATATCTCTTGAATCTACTTTGACTCTAAGACCTGATTCTCGTAATGTTGCTGCTATTTCTTCAGCCTTCGCTACAGTGTCAACTTCAGAGTTTTTCCTTATCATTGGGCATATGACTACTTGATGCGGAGCAATTGCCGGAGGCATAATCAATCCATTATCGTCACCATGCATACCAACAATAGCGCCTAACAAGCGTTCAGACATTCCATAAGTTGTCTGATGGCAGTGTTGTTGTTGAGCATCAAGGTTCTCATAGGTTAGATCGAAGGCTTTGGCCCATTGGTCCCTATAATGGTGACAAGAAGCAACTTGTAGAGTCCTTCCATTAGGCATAATGGCATCGATAGCGATAGTGTACCAAGCACCTGGGAATGTGTCCCAGACTGGCCTCTTAGCCTTGATTACAGGTAGGCACAAGTCATGCATCAAATTATCCACAATTTCTAGGTCTTGGGCTATTTGTCTGCTAGCACATTCCTCNTCAGCATGCGCTGTGTGAGCCTCGAAGAAATGAATTTCACGTACTCTAATGAATGAACGTGTTTGCTTGGTCTCATAACGGAATGTGTTGACCACCTGATACAATTTCATTGGCAAGTCTTTGTGTGAACGAATCCATAGCGGGAACATAGTGTACATTGCAGTCTCACTTGTTGGACGTAAGAACATTGGAATATCCAATTCATTTTCTCCGGCGTGTTTAACCCAATAGACCTCTTTCTTGAATCCACCTTCTTCCTCTTCTCCCCTTAGGTCATCAGGATCTACACCCTCTTCTCTAGCTCTTTTCAATCTAGCAACGAGGGCATTTTCTTTGTCGAGTAAATTTTCAGGAATTAGCAATGGGAAGTTAACCTCTTCATGACCAGTTCTTTCCATTTCAGCATGAGTTAATGCGTCAATCAACTTCATTGTTCGCCAGCCATATGGCCTCCAGACGTCCATTCCCTTGATTGGGTATCTCTTGTCTACAAGTTCTGCAGCTTCTACAATAAATGGGTACCAAGAGTTGAAATCATCAACTTTCGAAGGTATTCCGCGCTTTGCTTTCCCTTTGCCCATAATAAGTACCCCATGTGGGCTATTGATGAAATTGCCGCATCACTTGCGCANAAANGCAACGATTAGCACTAGTATGCTAGCANCCACGGCTACATAATCTGGAATNCCGAGTACAGGNTAGGCCTCAGACCATCCCATTTCATTGTTAATATCGTGAATACTTGCCCAATTTATTCTGGTTCCCTCTCCNCCNTTAAGGAANCCNAATGCTCCAAAGATATTTGCAACAGCAAGCAGTAGTGAGGAAACTCCGAATATCATTAGGAATTTACCTTTCTTACCATCTTCGCCTTTAGGAATATTTGGCAATACTGGCATTGGCATTGGTTCTACACCAGGAACAACTTCAATCATCGAATCGTGTGATGTCTTTGCGGTAATTACTTCGACAGGTGGGAGTCCGTCAGACAGACTTGGTTTAGTAGGNGTTATCGGTTCAATATTNANCCCNAATATNCTTTCAGCNAGGCTCGCAAGCACTGGGTCAGAAGCAATTTCTTCCTCGTCGATGTCACCATCTAAAAGGCGTTTTACTTTACTATCGTTAGTCGTCANAATCANCGCCTCCTAACANGATGTGGGCAGGTTCTCATTATGAAGCGTTCGCTTCAAGCATTTCCTGCTGCTTCAACCTCAGCCCAGTCCTTCATGAATCCAGCAAGCCCTTTGTCTGTCAATGGATGACTCATCAACTGACGGAAAGTTTTGGTTGGCATAGTTACAGTATGAGCGCCCATTTGCATACATGCCAGTACGTGAGTAGGGTGTCGTATAGATGCCGCAAGTACCTTTGTTTCGACATTATAATTATCCCATGTATTCATGATCTCTGCAATTAAAGCCATTCCATCTGCGCCAGTATCATCGATTCGTCCAATGAAAGGAGATACATAAGTCGCCCCTGCCTTTGCAGCCATCAATGCTTGAGCCGCTGAAAACACTAGTGTGACATTTGTCTTAGTACCGTCTTCGGTTAGAATCTTAGTAGCAGCTAATCCTTCAGGCGTACAAGGGATCTTGATGATTACATTATCAGGTAATTCTTCTTTCAATGCTCTGCCTTGCTCAACCATTCCGGCTGTATCTAAAGCGGTTACTTCTGCAGATATAGGGCCGTCACAAATAGAAGCGATTTCGGCAACTACTGTTTTGAAATCTCTTCCACTTTTCTTAATCAATGATGGGTTAGTGGTTACTCCATCTAGTATACCCCAAGAGGCAATCTCACGTATTTCGTCAACATCAGCAGTGTCCAAGAAGAACTCCATGGACCGGTGTCGCACTAGACGGTGCTTCAAACCTTCCTCGCGATTGCCTTCTTCGCTGCATCAGAAATATGGTGCGATTTTAACTCCATCATTTCCAACATTTCATCAGAACCAGCAGATTCTCCAAATCGGTCTTTGACTCCGATTCTTTCCATAGGGATTGGATTTGTCGTTATCAAGTGTTCAGCAACAGCTCCACCCAGACCGCCAATGATAGAATGATCTTCTGCAGTTACTACCGCTCCGCAACTCTTAGCAAGTTTATCGATAAGTTCTGTATCTAGCGGCTTTAGAGTATGCATGTCGACAACTGTCGCACTTACTCCTTGAGATTCTAATGATTCAGCAGCAACCATTGCTTCGTGTACCAATACTCCGCAAGCAATTATCGCAACATCAGTACCCTCTTTGACTACAATTCCTTTACCGATTTTAATCTCACTTTCTCTTCCATCATATAGCACAGGAGTTTTATTTCTCGCTGTACGCATGTATGAAGGGCCACCAAGTTCGGGAAGTTGCATAGTCAGTGCTTTAGTTGAAACATCATCACATGGGTGCATTACTACAACATTTGGTAGAGTCCTGTATATTGCCAGGTCCTCTATCGATTGAGCACTAGATCCGTCTGTACCTGTGTGTGTGCCTCCGTGAGAGCCACATAGGTGGACTGCAAGGTTTGGCCTTGCAACTCCATTTCTCATCTGCTCAAATGCCCTTTCTGTGAAAATTGCAAAAGTGCTTGCAAATGGTATGTAGCCACTAGATGCAAGTCCTGCGCCAATTAGCAACATATTCTGTTCACCAATACCACAAGATACTGTGCGCTCAGGATGTGCTTTCCTGAAGTGTAGTGATTTTGTGGATTTACCTAAATCCGCTTCCAGAACGACTACCTTTGGATTTCCTGCTAATGCCAATAGAGCATCACCGTATCCATCTCTTGTTGCTGCCATACGACTCATGCATTCACCCCCAGTTCACTCAGTGCTATAGCTAACTGCTCATCAGATGGTGCCGCTCCATGGAAAGCCGGATTATCCTCCATGTAGGATACACCCTTTCCTTTCACCGTATTTGCAATTACTACTGCTGGTTTATCTGTTATCGAGTCCATCCATTCAATTGCAGAAACAATTTCCGACATGTTGTGCCCATCTATGACTTTGACAGCCCAGCCAAAAGAATTCCATTTTGCAGGGATGTCGAACATACGCATCTGTGTTTCACAGAAGTCATCATTTTGAATTCGGTTACAATCTAGGAATAGTTTCAGGTTACCCAGTTCGTGGTGTGCAGCAGCCATAGCTGCTTCCCAAATACTACCTTCCTGAATTTCTCCGTCACCGACCATAACATACGCATTTCGGCTTGAACCATCGAGTTTAGCGGCAATCGCACAACCCATTCCATACGATAGACCCATTCCAAGGCTACCTGCTGAGAAATCGACTCCAGGGCACCATTTCATGTCGACATGGCCTTGACAAACTCCCCCTTTGACACGGTAGGTTTCCAAATCAGCATGTGAAATGAATCCCATTTCTGCTAATACTGCATACATACCTGGNGATGCGTGACCCTTNGATAGAATAAACCGGTCACGGTCTTCCCAATCTGGGTTATCTGGTTGTACTCTAAGCCTGCTGCCATACAGCGCACATAGAATGTCAATTTCAGAAAGAGAACCACCTGGGTGTCCTGCTTGGGCACGATGAACCATCTTGCATATTTCAACTCGACATTTNCGTGCCATTTCTTCTANTTCCGTGATGTTCATTGTGTCCACCAATGCCCCTTCCGAANCATCGCCTTTGACTATGGCCTTTGATGGTTGTGTTCAGAATCNATGAATTAATCTTCANGACGTATCTTGAAATCNTTGATTTTATCAAGCCCTGGNGGCGTGAANACCTTCCTCAACCTTTTGGCNCCATCCGATAGTACGAATATGAGATCTCCGAACAAGTTTCCTTTGNTCGGCAATGCCCTTGCTGTTAGCATTATGAATACGGCAACGAACCATCCATAAAATAGCAATGAATAACCAGACGACAGAGTACCTATGCCGCCAAACCAATCTTTCGGCAATATCCCATTATGGGGCCATTCTTTGTCCGCTACAATGAATATTGCTAGTAATACGCCCATCAATGACTCTCCAGCAATAAATCCAGCACCGATTAATACACCTTTATCTTGGACTTCCTTCACAGCATCTTTTGCTTTTTGAGATGANTCGCCTTCTAATGTATCATCAATTCGTAGGCGTGCACTAGATAGAAGAACATGTGAAATAATTCCACCAGCCATTATTGGTACAGACAGGTACAATGGGAGGTATATTCCAATTGCTACACTCATTACCGGCATTGCTAATCTAATCAAGATTATCGCAATTATTCCACCGAGTAGTACCATTGGTAGATTCAAATCTCCACCAAAGGCACCTTTGACAATAGCACCAATAAGTTCGGCCTGAGGAGCCATCAAAGCATCCCCTGCACAATCATACAATGGACCGTCTTGCAATCCTGCATCTATACGTTCATTGGTTCTCAAGCAAGCGGTTTGTGAAATTTGGAATGCGCTATGAAGTATTGATAGTACTGGACCAATCACTATCGCTCCAACCACTACACCAATGATTTCGGCAGTTTGCTGTTTCCATGGGGTTGCACCAACCATGTGTCCGGTCTTCAAATCCTGCATTACATCTCCTGCGATTGCAGCTGATGTTGCAACAATTGCTGCAATAAACATTGTAGCGATCATCATTTCTTTTTCCCCCATACCCATAATGAGGCCGCCAACAATCCATACCAATCCAATCGTGAACAGCAATGTGGCTATTGTCATTCCAGATACAGGGGAGTTNGANGAACCAACAACACCAGCGATATATCCTGCTACGGCGGCAAAGAAGAATGAGACNACTGCCAGGAANAGAGCACCGGCNAGAGCCATCATTATGCTTCCNGTAGCATACCAATAGAATAGGAAAATCAACACCACTAATACTCCACAAAACATCATTACTTTGTCGAGAGGTAAATCCATTTCAGTACGTAACACCTTTTTGCTGGTATCAGTTTTTTTGAATGATTGAGAAATCCCCTCAATGATAGTTTTACGCATTGACCAAAGAGTGTATACTCCACCTACAACCATTGCTCCAACNCCTACGTATCNTATTTGGCTATTCCAAACTGCAGAGTAATCATAAACATCGATGTAATTTTCTGGAGAGACAGATGCAAATCCATTTATCAGTCCATAAATAGGCACTAGTATTACGAANCCGACAACTCCTCCGAGGAAAATGAAGGCTGCAATTCTTATCCCTACAATGTAACCTACAGAAAGTAGTGCTAGAGATAAATCGCTTCCGCCGTAAAACCTAGTNCCTACAAAACCCCCTACTGCTTGTACCTTAGCTTGTGTAGCAGTGAATGCCTTAACCATCCAGCCATATGTTGCACCAATTAACAGTGCATAAATTATCGCAACTAGACCTGCTCCACCTTTTTCACCAGCAACTAGAACTTCCTTGCAAGCGACACCCTCAGGGTAAGGTAGTGCTTCTTCAACGATAAATAATCGTCTTAATGCAATAGTGAACATNGTNCCTAACAATCCTCCAAGTATCGCTATTAGGAAAGTATCTAGCCATTGTATGTCGTTCCAAATACCGATTACTAAAAGCGCAGGTACAGTAAAAATAACACCTGCTGCTAAAGATTCTCCTGCGCTTGCCATTGTTTGAACAGAGTTATTTTCTAAGATTGTGACATCCTTGAATTTGAATCCTCGTAAAATCAGCATACTCATGACTGCTGCAGGTATGGATGCTGAAACAGTCATACCAACATANANTCCAAGATAAGCGTTGGCCGCTGTCATGACGCCGCCTAGCAGTACNCCGATTATGATTACTCTAACAGTGAGTTCTTTGATATTACTATCAGCGGGAATCCAAGGCTCACTCTGTCCGCTCATAGGCTCCCCAATAGTAATCGCCTTGTGAAATAATCGGCTATATCAATTTGGAACACCCACCCGTATAATCATAAAGTATCTCAATTCCCCGAGTATAGAGCGACTTCGCTTAGGTGTTCAGTAATGGATAACTTGTGGCATACGATGAGTAGTGAAGATGTACTTACGGAGTTAGATACTCCGTTAGGCGGTTTATCTTCATCAGATGCTGAATTAAGATTAGAGAAGTACGGAGAAAATAAATTACGTGAATCCGAAAAAACACCGGCTTTCATAAGATTTCTAATGCAATTCAATGATCCTCTTGCTTTCCTGCTTATCGGAGCCGGTTTGTTGGCATTTGTTACTCACCCTGACAAACCTGGTGACACTATTTTCATCTTTATTGTGCTTACAGCCAACGCATTCTTTGGATACTGGCAAGAGAATAAGGCTGAGCAAGAGATGGGTGCCCTCAAACAAATGACAATTTCTCAATGCATAGTTTGCAGAGACGGTCTTGAGATGGAAGTTAGCACAACAAGCCTAGTCCCTGGTGATATTGTAAAACTCGAAGAGGGTTTGAATGTTCCAGCAGACCTCAGGATAAACGAATCATGGCAATGTAAGGTTGATGAATCAGCATTGACCGGTGAATCGATGCCTACTAAGACACATTCAGATGCCCTACCTCCTGAGACTTTGCTGGCTGATCGCAAAAATATGCTTTTCATGGGGACTACCATTTCTACAGGTCGCGCTGTAGGCATAGTCACATCTACTGGTATGAATACAGAATTAGGCCGTATTGCAAGCGATATTGCTGATGCAGAGACTCCTAAAACTCCACTTGAGCATAAATTAGAGTCCTTAGGGAAATTCCTTGGCTTCATAGCTCTTATCGTGGCAGTTCTTATTGTTTCAATAGAACTAATTATCACGCATTTAGATGGAGGAGATCTTTGGAAAACCGGTAAAGACCAACTTATTGTTGCTATTGCAATATTTGTTGCTATTGTTCCAGAAGGTTTGCCGATAATTTTGGTAACTACATTGGCCATCGGTATGCGTAATATGGCAAGGCACAAAGCGATAATTCGTCGTATGAAGGCTGTTGAAACACTAGGTTCTACCACTGTTATATGTACTGATAAAACTGGTACTTTGACAAAGAACCAGATGACTGTGCGCCAGTTAATGCTCTCTAGTGGCACATATGGCGTGAGTGGAGAAGGTTTCGAACCAGTCGGCACTCTAACTCTAGATGGTGAAAATGTTTCTGACGACCACATGTCAAACTTACAACAAGATCTAGGCTTCAGATTAGCAGCAACTTGTCTTTCTTTATGTCATAATTCACAAATCGCTGAAGTCGATGGTGCTTGGTCTGCTATCGGTGACCCAACTGACAGTGCTTGTGCCGCATTGGGTTACAAGATAAATGGAGCAGTTTCGAAATTCGCTCAAAGACATCCTAGGCTCCATGAATTCTTCTTTGACACTGAAAGAAAGAGAATGTCTGTTATTCATGATTATGAAGGTGACAAGTGGGTGTTTTCCAAAGGTGGCGCTGGTGGATATATCGATCTGGTCAAGTGGAAAGTACATGATGGTGAGATTGTACCTATTGAAAAGGGCGATATTGCTGAAGCTACCAATGCCAATAAAGAAATGGCGAGCAATGCAATGCGTGTCATAGCACTTTGTGCCCGTAAGGTTGGGGATGAAGAAGACATCACTGATATTTCTTTGATGGAAGATGATTTGGTATTCTTAGGCATGGTTGGCATAATGGACCCGCCTCGTGCTGAAGTGTACGATGCCATTAGACGGTGTCAAAAAGCAGGTATCCGTGTTAAGATGATCACGGGCGACCAGCACATGACTGCACAATCTATTGGAGAAGACCTCAACATTACTAAACCACATATCGAGGCTGTTGGTGGAGCTAGACTGGAAGAGTTAGATGATCTAGCAATGCGTGACATAGTAGGCTCGACTTACATTTTCAGTAGAGTGACGCCTGAGCAGAAGATGCGTATTGTCACTGCATTACAAGATGAAGGAGAAGTCGTTGCTATGACTGGAGATGGCGTTAACGATGCTCCAGCATTGTCTAGAGCAAATATCGGTATATCGATGGGNATAGCAGGTACTGACGTTGCCAAAGATGCTTCNGACATGGTACTTCAAGACGACAACTTTGCTAATATTGTAAATGCTGTAGAAGAGGGGAGGAAAATCTATGCNAANATTCGNAACTTCGTNAGATANCAAGTTTCAACCAATGTTGCAGCAGTNATANTGCTTCTACTNGCTAATGTCCTTTTCCAATGGCCATTGCCGCTTACACCTACTCAAATTCTAGTNATCAATATTCTAATGGATGGNCCTCCAGCCGTGGCCNTAGGTGTCGAAAAGATGCATTCTAATGTAATGGACAGACCNCCTCGGCCTGTTAGCGAAGCTTTGCCTAATGTGATGGATTTACTNCTTATCTTCTATCTTGGNGCNGTCATGGTAACAGGTACTCTAATNGTATACTATGTCGCTCTAAGCAATGGTTCTGAAGAATACGCTAGAACAATGTGTTTCAGCGTATTCATAATATTCCAATTATTCAATGTAATGAATTGTCGTAGTGGAGAAGACAGTGTATTCAAACTAGGATTATTTTCCAACCGCGCTATTTACCTGGCCATACTATTCTCGATGAGTTTACTATTGTTAGTTGTTCAAGGTGCAGATTTCACAATACCTCTGACTTCATTTGAAATTGGTGAATTATTGTCGACAATTCCATTGGAATCTTCTGACTGGTTCGTAGTGATAATTGTGGCCAGTACAGTATTCATGGTTGAAGAATTCCGTAAACTGCTTCTTTCCGCAGGCATCTTCCGAGTAAGGACCAGTCGCCGCAATTAAGGGTTGGATTCAATAATAACTGTCCCTGCGCAATATCATGGCAGCAGGTGAGTTCTCCGGGTGGAGGGAAAAACTCTCTACCTCTTTACTTGCAGAACAATGGCCTGATGAGTTGCAAAGCATCGTTACTAAACTTGCCAACGGGACCTCATTGGATCGAGCGGATGGACACGTATTGTTTAATTCGAAAGATTTAGATTCAATCGGTAGCATTGCTAACATCATTAAGCAGTCTCGTTTTGGAGATAGAGCATTTTTCAATGTCAATGTTCATATTAATCAAACTAATATTTGCACTCTTGCATGCAAGTTTTGTGCTTTCCGCCGCGGTAGAAGAGCTCCTGATGCATACCAACTAGATATCGACGAATATATCGAAGATTTACGGCAATATGCCGATCATGTGGATGAGGTTCACTCAGTAGGTGGATTGCACCCTGAATGGGATGTAGAACATTACATGAAATTATTTTCCACTGTCAAAAAGGAGTTCCCTGATATTCATATCAAATCGCTTACAGCTGTTGAAATCAAACATCTCTCCAATCTCTCTAACCTTTCCATCAAAGAAACCTTGAGTTCGCTACACGAATCTGGATTGGACTCTTTACCAGGTGGTGGTGCTGAAATTTTAGATGATGATGTGCGCCGAATAATATGTAATGGTAAAGAATCCTCTCAAGAGTATTTGGACATACATGCAACCGCACATGAATTAGGTATACCAACAAATTGTACGATGCTATTTGGAACAGTTGAATCAATAGATCAAAGATTAACTCATTTGATAAAACTCAGAGATTTACAATCTCAAACCGGCGGCTTCCAATGCTTCGTACCTTACCCGTATCTTCCTGATGACTCCCGCCTTCCTCAGGCACAATTGGCAACAGGTAGCGAGATATTGCGTATGATTGCAATATCACGCATATTTTTAGACAATATTCCTCACATTAAAGCATACAGAATGAATATCGGAGATGAAATAGCCGAATTAGCACTCAGATTTGGCGCAGATGACATAGACGGTACTGTTCAAAAAGAATCTATTATGCATCTGGCTGGTTCTAAAGCGCCACTAGATCACGACAAGGCGCAATTGGCTAGACTTGTCATCGATGCAGGTGCAAAACCTATCCGTAGAAACACAGTATACTCTTCGTTTGAAGAATACATAATACCAAAAGTAACCAAAACCCGAAAATTACGCATGGCAGCGGGTGAATGATGTGTGGAATCGTACCATTGGTAGAGTAGCGTTCATCAATTGTGACCCTTTGTTTCATGGGTTAGATGATTCGTGGAATGTTCTACCTGCGCCTCCTTCATGGCTCACAGGACATCTATTGCGAAAGGATTGCATTATCGCTCCAATTCCAGCCGCAGATTATGCGAAAAACTCAGCCGAATTAGTACTAATTCCAGATTTGGCAATATCTAGCAAAGGCGAAGTAGGCAGTGTACTGCTATTTGGTTCAACAAACTTAGAGGATATGAAATCAATTGCATTACCATCCGACTCAGCCACCTCTGTTGCCCTCTTGAGGCATTTAATCAAGTTGAGAGGGTTAAATCCTGAATTCATTGAAATGGGGCCTGATTTAGATGGGATGCTAAGTAAATGTGACGGATGTCTGCTAATCGGAGACAGGGCTCTTGAAGAATCAACAGATAATCCAGACCTCGTTAAAATGGACCTTGGTTCCGAATGGAGGAGAGTTAGTGGACATCCGATGGTGTTTGGTGTCTTTGCTGCTAGAAAGGATTCCGATGTAGAATTAGTTAAATCAGCACATGCAGCTTTGATGGAACGTTTAGTAAAATTCGAAAATGATCCAGTTACTCGTAATGAAGTGATTAAATCAAGTAGTCAAAAATCATCTCAAACAGTCGAAAGACTAGAGACTTATTTTGGCGAAGTAATCAATAGAATAGACCCTGAAGATATGGGTGGTTTGCAAGCATTCCTGACCGATGCATGTGAGATGAATAATAGTCCTTTAATGGCCTGGTAATCAGTCTTCAGAAAGGAAATCTGACACCAGGTCTCCTTGCATCTTATCTTCGTCTATTGATTTGCCATCCACTGATGGTTTTTTCTTTCTTCTAACCGGTTTACGTTTCTTCTTTTTCTCTTTTACAACCGGCTCTTCGATGATTTCTGGAACTTGCTCTTCTGACTGCTCTTCAACAATTTCTATGTCAGGTTCTTCAACAGTAGTTTCAATAATCTCAGGAATACTTTCAACTTCAGGTATATCTGTTTCAACCTCAACCTTGCGTACCTTACGAGTTTTGACTGTCTGTTCGACAGGAGCAACTGCTCTTCTCTTTGTAACTACTGGCTTCTGAACTTCTGCNGAAGCTAGTCTCTTTCTTTTTGTTTTCATAATCGGCCCATCTTTGTTTAAATCTGAACCTGTGGAAACTTGCCTTTTCTTAGCTGTAATTGGATTTTGTGCCGATGTACTATACATGGTTCGCTTTTTACTAGGAGGTGTTCTTTTTGGNGGNGTNCTTTCGATGACAGGTTCGCTANTTTCTATGTCTTCACCCTCTACATGTTCATCTTCGATAATATCCTCTTCATACTCTTCTTCTAGTTCGATATCAATTGCGTTTTCTCTACGTATAAACAGTAGCGCGGCCATAGACAATATTCCAAAGTAAAGTAAGAAAGCAATTGGNTGTATAGCCCAAGAAACAATGTTTTCCAACAAGGTAGGTTCNGATTCAATGTACATCTCCAATGTTANTCCTGCTGTAGCATCACCGTTATTCCACCACAGTGGAATGTTTTGCGAAATCGCTCCATCTCCNGTGTATGATATTGCTATTGGGTGAGCGGGGGCTAGCCATGCTATCGAGCCATCTGTAGGCATTGGTTGTTCTGTAAGAGAGATGTCTACTGGCAATGAAATTGTACTTGAGTACGAGAANGTAGTTACAATAGATAGAGTGATTTGAGTGGTTGAATCGCCCTCTCTTATCATCTCTAGGCCTGATACAAGTATGCAGTCTATGGATGCTTCACCAAGTTCACCATTTGAAATCGATATCGACTCTCTCCACTGTTCTATGATGTCATTTTGATCGATGTTAGCGCACATAGCACTAGCAAATAATTCAGCCTCTCTTGAACTAATCTTCTGGTCAGCAGCTATTGCGCTTCGACTTAAATTGCGAATGTGACTTGAATATTCNGTGGGTAAGGTGATACTGTCTAATATGGTGAAACTATCACCAATGTCTATACTGATACTCCTGATTTTTGATAATTCAGGATATCTGGAGCACGGTGTACCGTTGGGTGCATCNCAACCAATATCATCATCCCATTGATCAATAATCCCGTCGCCGTCATCATCATCATCAAGGTTATCAGGTACAGAATCTCCATCCAAATCCGCACCAGGTTGGTTGAAACCATCTGGGATTGATTCTCTTAGATAAACGGCGATTTGNCCGGTTCCAGCNGCTACAAACAGGGATTGTAATCTGCCAAAGTCATCATCAATGAATGCTATATCTTTGATTTGGTGGAAAAATGTAGTTCTTTTTATTTCAACGAAATCTTGGTAATCGTAAGTTAGTAGTCCTTTGAAACTGGCAGANCCGCATGAAATATGCATTCTTGTACTGATGTCGGANAATAGGATTTGCTGTGCTCCGATAATTTGAGTAAGGTGATTTTCAGAACCAGTTATTGTTCTAGACATCAAGTTTCCTTCGACATCTAATAGTACGATATCTTGTCCATCTGGACTGAACTTACAATCTAGTAACTCCTCTCCATATTCACGTGCCACGCCTTGCAAATAACCACTAGAGTTCCACATTGCATATCTTCCAGATTCATCTCCAGTTAGTATATACTCTCCNTCATACCNGAAATCNATACAAGTTATATCCACNTTGTGGACNCCATAAAGTGTATCTTTAACAGANAGATCTGTCGTTCGATAGAACTCCACATCGCCATCAGGACCAGGTGCTGCGATATATTGTCCGTCAGGACTCCAAGAGATGTCTACTGCCCTATCATCCGCCAGAGCGTTTCTATCCAATACTGTCATTGAAGAAATTTCAATTAATTTCAGAGACTCCCTGACTTGTACACTCGAGCCTTTGTTAATAGCAAGAAATTTGCCATCAGGTGAAAATTCCATTGCAGACACCCTCTCGAAAGGGAAACTAGCAAGTTTATCTAGGGATTCGACATCGAATATGATAACTTCATCATCATTAACAGATGCTAATATTGTATTGTTGGAATTAATAGCAACCAAATNCCCATCATCAGAATCATAAGATGACCACGTCGAATCCATGTAGGTTAAACCCGTGGGTACCGCAGATGCAATTGGCATTAGCAACAAGGTAGTTACCAGTGCGATTAGGGTCATTCTATTTTTCAAAAANCCCCTCCACAATACTTGTTAGAACCATTAACCTTGAAAGCATAGCGGAGGATAAAGCNTAATTNTGCNCTGTTTTTCATTAATTATAGAATCCGAGGCAACATACCACTATTCAAAAACCCCATTCTTTTGGGATTGNCATGNACGGTAGTNCATCTGCCTCTGACACCACCACTCTGAGCGTCGGTGGCATGACTTGCGAGTCTTGTGAATCAACTGTCCATAGTGCTTTAATTTCAATTGAAGGTGTTGAATCAGCAATAGTTTCGCATGTTGATTCATCCGCCATCATTAATTCCAATGGCGTTGATAGAGATACATTGTCGGCTGCAGTTAGAAGTTCGGGATACTCAGTTGATGGATTAGGATTAGATTTTAATTGGAGCGATGCTAGTGTTTGGAAACAATCTGCTCACAACACTAAATGGTGTCTAATTGGTTGTTCAATAGGTGATTTTGGNACTATTGCTGCATTCCAATTTGTATTTACCGACTCAGGNTGGAGCACTATGAGCATAATGATTCTAGCAATAATCAACGGATTGTTGACTTCAATCGCCCTTGAAACTGTAATTCTATCTAAACAANTGGGCCTTTACGAAGGCTTCAAAGTGGCGATTGGCATGTCATTCATTTCCATGATCGCCATGGAGTCATCTATGAATGTTACAGATTATTTGATGACCGGCGGAGCTATGTTGACTTGGTGGGCAGTACCCATCATGCTTTTTGTCGGTTTTATCACTCCTTGGCCTTACAATTANTGGAGGCTAAAGAAATTCGGCAAAGCATGCCATTGAGGTGTTATTATGGATACAAANTTACCAAAGGACGANCAAGGAAACCTAATTGTTAGAATTGGACATTCACCNGACCCTGATGACGCATTCATGTTNCATGCNATGACNACGAATGCATTTCCAACNCCTGGNTATAATTTCGTCCATGAATTNCAAGATATCGAAACCTTGAACCANCGNGCAATGCGTAANGAATTNGAAGTCTCAGCNGTTAGTATACATGCATTCCCNGATATNGCTAAGGACTACGCTTTGATGAACTGNGGNGCATCNATGGGCGAAGGTTACGGTCCAATGATTGTGGCAAAGCAGGGATTNTCNGAAGAAGATGCNAANTCNCGCCCTATNGCTATACCTGGGTTCAAGACAAGTGCNTACATGGGTATACGTTTGTGNTGGGGAGACTTGCAGTACGANGTAGTNCCATTCGATGANATAATTCCNCGAATACTTGACGACACATATTCNTCNGGCTTAATNATTCANGAAGGNCAGTTAACATATGTCGAACATGACCTAAACGTCTTAGTGAATTTAGGAGAATGGTGGAATGAAAAAACNNACGGTTTGCCAATGCCTCTCGGNGGTAATGTNGTTCGACGTGATTTAGGCCAGAAAATTATGGAAGATGTTACACTCTACACAAAGATGAGTATCGAGCATTCAATAGAAAACCCCGATGTAGCATTGGAATTTGCAAAGAAATGGGGCCGAGGGATAGATGATGAAACTAACCGGGAGTTCGTGACAATGTATGTTAACGACAGAACCATTGATTACAAGCCGGAAGGAAGAAAATCAATCAGGCTGTTTTTGAAAGAAGGGCAGAGAATTGGATTAATCGATGAGGATTTCGATATCGATGGATTGAATTTCATTGGCTCTCCTGTGGAGTAATTGTTACGCCACATTCAAAGACTGCGAGCCCCACCCATATAGTGAGTAACATGCCACACGACCATATTCAACTCGCCCAAACACCAAATGGTGAACTAGGGCCGCGCTGTAAAACATGTGGTGACAGGCTTACTTTCGGTGCAGCAATGATCATCGATGAAAATTATTTCTGTTGGGAACATTATGTTTCAATCACAGGCGCTGATACAGCAACTGTTGAAATCAAGCGCGAAACACGCTTTTGGAAAGAGTGAAGATTCAAGAAGCCCCTCCAATTACCTCGGTTTGAGGTGGCATTATTTCGGGCTGGGCTAGATTCGCACATCGATTCACTCAGTACTATCGAACTGCAGATTTTTGGACTCCACCTCGTCTGCGCACAAGAGAGTGGATGTTTATCCCATTTGGTGGGGGGACACCGCTTAGACACAAGGCATTTACAGATATGAAAAGTGTTCGTAACTTCCTATGCGAAAGGCCTCAGCATTCATGTTTTTACTCGACAGCATACTGGAAGAGACCTCATGAATTAAAAATGGCAGATAAGGACTGGTTGGGTGCGGACCTAATTTTCGACTTGGATGGGGACCACTTGCCTGGTGTAACAGACAAGGATTTCCCGGGTATGATTAAAGTCATTCAAGAGCAAGCTTGGTCGTTATGGAATGATTTTTTAGAGCCTGACTTTGGCTTCGATAAGGAGCACCTCCAAGTCACATTTTCGGGCCACAGGGGTTTCCATTTGCATTACCGAGACCCCTCGTATTTCCATCTAGGCTCAGAAGCGAGGAGAGAATTAGTCAGCCATATCCGTGGTGAAGGTGTAGAAGTTAGCGACTTGCTAGAGCGCTCACGCCAACCAGATGCCACTGGTTGGGCTAAGAGGGTTGGCCGAGGTATAGAATCTGTTGTCGACAAATTAGATCTAATACATTCAGGAGACACAGGTACTCTTAGAACAATGACTTCTGCATTGAAAGAAATGATGGATAGAGAAGGCATGAAGGGCCTAAGAGGAAAATCTAGCGTCGAGAAGTTGTCGGAGTTGATGCAATCTCCAAGTAGACGTGAACGCGTATTGGATGGTAGGCTTGCAGCCCTCAATAATCATGCATTGTTATTTCAAAACCTAATACGGGCAGATACCAGTGTAGTTCTGGGCAGCGCGGGAGAGACTGATGAAGTAGTGACAATCGACACTCGTCGCCAAATAAGGTGGCCAGGTTCACTACATGGGAAAACCGGAATGAGAGTTACTGAATTCCCATTAGAACGTTTAGATCCTGATTCCTCTAACCCATTCGACTGCCTTAGTGAAGGAATTGCCCTTTCTAGGCAAGAAAAGGTGAAAGTCGAAATGACTGTTGATGATGCGATTGCTCGATTCGATAATGACATTATAGATGCCTCCACAGGGGATGTTTTTGAAATCCATGAAGCAGGAGCAACATTCCTAATTCTGAAAGGTTGGGCCCGTTTATCTAATTAACATTAATTCCATACGAAGTATGGCTCTTTCAATGGCAATGTTCAAGGGCAGATTACTGCCCACTATGGATGAGGTGCACACGATGGGACTGGGTAAGAAGAAAAAGCAAGGCGATAATTTACCTCCTCCACCGGGGCTTCCGTCGATGCCAATGCCGCCACCTCCGGGCATGCCAATGCCACCAGCACCTGGCTTACCATTGCCGCCTGCGCCGGGTATGCCACTGCCTCCTGCACCTGGAATGCCTCTACCTCCTATGCCTGCAGCTGCAGCCCCTGTTGCACCAGCGCCACCTATGGCGCCTTCGTCACCTACTACTCCACCACCTGTGTCAACTCCAGCATCAAGTCCTGCACCAGTAGCTGCTCCACCAGCAGTTGCTGCACCTTTGCCGGCGATAGAAGCGCTACCTCCTGCTGCACCAGTTGCCCCAGTAGTCGTTGAAGAACCAGAGTCCAAATCTTATTCTGGCCTATATGCCAAGAAAAGCGGAAAACCACTACAGCAGGTATATGGTCACATTGACAGAATAAGTCAAGGTGAAATCGGCAGTTTGCTTGATAGGTACTCCGATCGTTTTGGTCATGAACTAGATAGAGACATCATCGTCATGCGAAAGGATGAACGCGATGATAAAATCGCTGAAATTCGTGATTCACCTACCGTCCAATTACTCAATGTCGAAGAAGAAGAGGAAGGCCATTTAGACGCTGATACTTTGGTGGAACTGAATACTCAACTGAAGACTGTTGAAGATGAATTGAGAAGACTAAAACCTGAATATCAATCGGCTAAAGAAGACGGTGACCGTGAACTACTACGTGAGTTACGACCTTCTCTTGAAGCCTTGATGTCAGAAAGGAAATTACTCAAAGCGGTTATTTCCGGAGAAGCAGAACTGGATGAATTGATACAGGCTGAATCTGAAGACGACGAAGAGGATGAGGAAGAAGAAGAATATGAGGCCGAAGTCTACGATGACGAAGATGATGAGGAAGAAGAAGACTACTTCCCAACATTCGTATCCATCGTTGATAACTTACTCGGCGACCTCCCTGGCGACAAAGTTTCAGAGTTCACTCAATCGGAAGGATTTGAGATATATCGCAGTGTAGCATCTTCACCAGAAGATGCCGATGAGGAAGACAGAGCAGAATTCTTCAATATTGTCGATAAATTACTTGGCGGAATGCCAAACGAAGCAGTTAGTGAATTCACTGAGTCTGAAGATTTCGAAATATATCGGATAATCGGAGCATTGTATAGTTAAGGTGAGAAATATGGGATTACTTGACAAAGTTGACAATCTTGATGATGAAAAACCAGCAAAAGCTGTAGCAAAGAAAGCACAACCAAAGAAGGCTGTGGCAAAGAAAGCACAACCAAAGAAGGCTGTGGCAAAGAAAGCACAGCCAAAGAAGGCTGCAAAGCCTGCAAAAGCTGCAAAGGCTGCTAAGGCTGCAAAGCCAGAGGGTGAAAAGCGCATTCGGCCAAGTGGACTACCTGAAGGATACGAACTAACCGGTAAGATGCCAAGGTATATTGGATGGCTGATAAACTTCGCATGGAACTTTGGTGTTGCTATCGGTCTACTCTCCATCCTCTCTACAGGAGCAGATTCTGACCTGACATGGGGTTGGGCTGGGGCATTTTTGATGATAGTTCTTAATTGGTTGGTCCTACCTATATGGACTGGAAGAAATATCGGTGAATTCGTTTCACGATCGAAATATATCAATTCCTCTGGGTCCAAACCTTTCCCTGCTCATGCTGTTTTGAACAACAGCTTAGGATTTATGGGCCTAATTGGTATGATCCTAATGTTCGTTTATTTCCAAGACATTTCTGGCAGCGGAATGGTACCCTTCGTTATTGGAATAGTTATGATTGTTTTATGGATTGTAAACTTCTTCTTGAAGAAGAACTCAGATTACTCTCAAGGTATATTTGACCTAGCATTTAGTGCTTATTTGGTTAACCACGTAGCAACAGGAACTGAAACTGGATGGCTGGCAAGATTCGAATCTTTGGGTGACTTTGGTGACAAGTGGCAAGAGAAGCAAGCGTCTCGACAAGAGAAGGCTGTAAAGAAAGCCGAAGATAGAGCAAAGGCTGCAGCTGAAGCAAATGATGCAAAAGAAGCGGAAGCGGAAGATGCTGAAGTTTCTGAGGATTGATTATGCCCCGCCGTCAGGCGACATGGGGTGGCAAGGCTATACTGTCACTTCTAATTCTTACAGGAATTACAATTGTATTCTTACCCTATGGTATATTCATTGCAATTGTAACATCGCTGATAATTATTCATCAATTATTGCTAAGGGTAATATTTTCAGGCCCCACGAAAAGAAGTCTACCCTTTTCAGACCCAGGCTGGGATATAATCTCTGCATCTAATGGCGGTGTTGATGTTTATGGATTTATTAATCTTCAAGAGGTAAAAACAGATCTTGTTGTTTTTATTCACGGATGGCAATCTTCATCAGAGAAATTTGTAGATAGGATGAATATATTCCGCTCTAAAGGCCTACACACTCTAGCAATTGACATGCGGGGCCATGGAATGGCGCCAGACACAGATGAATGGACAGCTGGAAAAGTCATCCAAGATGTTAAGATAATCTTGGAATCCATAGATAGGGCTAAAGTGGACAAAGTACACTTTTTCGGACATAGCCTTGGCGCATTTATCTGCTTAGGTTTGCAAAATGAACGACACACAGGATGGTGGAAAGATAATTGTTCAACTATTATGCTTGAATCTCCAATGGTTGCATATTCTCCAATACTGGAACAGATGGCATCTCGAATTTCATTTATGATGCCCTTGCTAAAAAGATGGGCTGTTAAAGGGTTCAATAGAATTCACCCTGAGGTAGGCGGGCTCGTTTGGAGTGATATAGACATACCAAAATGGGGTCTGCCCATTGTCCCTACACTATTGTTGCAATCTGCAAACGATTCCAGACTTGGACGATATCATTACGATTTGTTAATGGAGCAGGATATAGATTTACACCCTCATCTAATAGAAAGCCTAACTCACTCAAAAAATAAAATCAATGAAGAAAGAGATGATTTAATCAGACTGTGGATCGATGAAATGATACTTTGATCATTCTTCTTCGTTTACAATAGCCTGTTCCCGTGCTAACTCGCGCATATCTTCATGCTCATCTAACTCATCAACAATCTCTTCACCAAGTAGTGTCTCGATTACATCTTCCATCGTTATAATTCCAGCAGTACCACCGAATTCATCCAGTACAGCCAATATCTGTACCTTCGATTCAAGGAAGCGGTCTAATGCTAAGTCTACACTTTCATCCATTCTGATTGTGAGTAATGGCTTTTTCAAATCAAACAGGATAGTATCCCATTCGTCTCTTGATGCTGCCATTAGTATGTCTGAACGAAGTACGAAGCCAGATAGTGAATCTACCGATTCCGCGTAAACTGGCATTCTACCAAACCTGAGTATTTTTGTTTCATCTAGAACTTGTCTTATCGTCCAATCGTGGTCGAATGTTAGCGTTACAGTTCTTGGTGTCATTACGTCCTTCACAGGAATCTCTCTTAATGCGAGCAGATTGTGTATTACTGCTTCTTCATCTTCATCAAGCTCACCCTCTTCTTCACCGATATCTGCCAATGCATGTAACTCATCACGGGTTACGAGGGCTGTTTCCGCTTTAGGAAGAAGGCGTTTGAACCACAGGAGAGGGACGAAAAACGGAGTTAATAATTTCGTCATACCGGATAATACAATACCGGATGGTCCAGAAAGGAATCTCCAGTATGCAGAACCCAACGTCTTTGGAATAATCTCTGACAGGAATAATACTGCTAGTGTTAGGATGATCGAGGCTATCGTCAACTGGTCGTCCCCCCAGATTCTAGAAACCTCTGCACCAACACCTGCTGCTCCCATGGTGTGAGCAATTGTATTCAATGTAAGTATAGCAGTTAGCGGTTTAACAGAGTCGTCTTCCTTTAATCGAGCCCATCTTCTACCGTTCTTGTCACCCGCCTTATTGATGACGCTAACGTGGGATAGTGACATGGATAGAAGCACTGCTTCTAGCATTGAACATAAGAAAGAAACCCCCAAAGCGACTGAGGAATAAATGATGAGCATTGTGTAGTCTGCCATAAGGTTCGACGAATCCTCGGCCAATCGGCCCATTTGAGGTGGCGAGTTCCAAGTTCTTGAGGGTTACCAAAGTAATTTCTTACATAGTACTCATGTAGTTCCGTCTATTCGACGGGTTAGGTGACACATGTGAGCGGTGAGCATGTCCTTGTTTGTGTTGCCTGGCCATACGCTAACGGACCGCTACATTTAGGTCACGTTGCTGGCTGTTACTTACCTCCTGATATTCAAGCAAGATTCGAGCGTTCAAAGGGAAACAAGGTGCTCATGGTATCTGGTTCTGATGAGCATGGAACACCAATTACTGTAGCTGCTGAAACTCAAGGTGTAAATCCACAGGATATTGTTGACAAATATCATTCTATAAATTCCAAAGCATTACTCGACCTTGGTTGTAGTTGGGAGCCACATATTGACCCACGAGGTTCAGATTACGGTGGGTCATTATTCAATAGGACCAGTGACCCCGAACATCATGAAATCGTATCAGAAAATTTCGTCTCATTACTAAATGCTGGTTTATTTGAAAGAAAGGTTATGCAACAGTATTACGAAATTAGAGAAGATGGTGGTCGATTTTTACCCGATAGGTATGTCGAAGGTGACTGCCCGAATTGCGGCGCAACTGACGCACGCGGCGACCAGTGTGATGAATGTGGAGTTACATATGAAGCGACAGAACTTCAAAACCCAAGATCCAAAATGAATCCTGAATGTCAAATAGAAATACGCGATACAGAACACTTTTTCTATCGACTTGACTTATTCCAAGAACAACTTGAACTCCATGCCAAGGACAGAGATAGTGTGTGGAAATCCAATGTTCGTGCAATGACAAAGCAATGGCTGGATATGGGACTTAGACCGAGAGCAGTTACTAGAGACCTTGAATGGGGTATTCCTTTGCCATTAGAGGGCAATGAATGGGATGGAAAATGCATTTATGTGTGGTTTGAAGCCGTACAAGGATACTATTCATGTGCCAAACTTTGGTCGAAGCGTCATGCAGGAATTGATGACTGGGAGAAATGGTGGAAAATATCAGATGATGGTGTAAAGCCCCGCCACCTCTATTTCTTGGGTAAGGACAATATTCCATTTCACACAGTAATTTGGCCTTCCCTAATAATGGGAATTAATCATGCAGCAAAAGGTTTGGATGCACAAACTCCACCTTCCTTACCAGGGCCTGGAGATTTGAATCTAGCAGAGAATGTACCCGCAATGGAATATCTTATGCTTGCTGGAGGACAATTCTCTAAGTCAAGGAAGCATGCAGTATGGTTGCCATCGTTTTTGGAACGTTTCGACCCAGATACTCTCAGATATTATTTGTCAATCAATATGCCTGAAAATCATGATACAGATTTTAATTGGCCAGATTTCGTCGAGAAAATAAATTCAGAATTGATAGCTGCTTACGGTAATTTTGTACACAGGGTACTAACTCTGTCTGAAAGATTACCAGAGAGTAGGAAATTATCAACCTTTGAAAATTTAGACTACTGTTCAGAGCAAATGGCCAAACTAGAAGCGATACACAGTCAAGTCACTACCAGCCTAGAGAGGCATCGTTTCAAAGAAGCGCTAAGGGGAGTAATGAGCGCCTCCCAGTTGGGTAACCAAATGCTTCAGGCTGCAACGCCATGGAAGTTTTTGAAAGATTTAGATGGTGAAGGCGCAGAAGAATCCATGGCGAGACTTTCTTTCGGTTGGAGAGTTTCTCGCTTCTTAGCCATAATGACTCAACCATTCTTACCATTTAGTGCTCAAAGATTGTGGGATGCGCTTGGTGAAGAGGGCGATGTTTCACTTGCATCATGGGATTCAGCGATTGATTGGAATGTCGATTTCAAAGCATCCATCAGTAGTCCTGAACCATTATTCCAAAGACTCGATCTGGAAGAGATCTTAGCTCAAGAGGAATCTTTAGCGACAGAAAGTAACGATTCAAATGACCCTACGCATGGAGTGAAGGGTGGTAAAAAGACAAAGAAGGAGGAACGTAAAATGCCTGAAGGAACAACACATCTAGACTTTGAGACTTTCATGGAAGTCGAGTTAAGAGTAGGAAAAATAACTGAAGTTACTGACCACGATAATGCTGACAAATTGTTCGTTGTATCAATCGATGATGGGAGCGAAGAAGGTAGAACTATTTGTGCAGGGCTGAAGGAGTATTACACTGCTGAACAAATGGTTGGTAAATCTGTAGTATTTGTTGCAAACCTGAAACCGCGTAAACTACGTGGTGTGATGAGCGAGGGTATGATGTTAGCTGCAGATGATGGCAATGGTGGTGTGAAACTAGTCACAATCGATGGAGATATATCTCCTGGTTCTGAAGTGAGATAATCAAATTCTTTCTTTTACTAAATCCATAATTTTACGAGATAGTATTCGAGATTCTTCGAGGATTTCAGGCGCTGATGTTCTTATTTCAACTGCCATGTCATCTGGTAAACTTCCGATGTTGATGTCGACATTGAATAAAGCACCTTTACATGCAGCACTTGCTAATAATCCGGCAACCCCTACATCAGAAACTGCATTTGCATTACCCTTTGCAGCTAATTCTGGCAGATGCCTCAGTAATTCAAGAGCCAATTTCGCCGTCTCGTGAGGCACTTCAGTAGCTCCTAGTGTGGCATTACGAATCGCATTACGTCTTGCTTGTTTTTCTTCATCACTATCCTTCGGAAGTTTAAATGAAGCCATTACACCGTCAAAAGCATCACTATCTTCGTCTGCTAATTCACCTGCGCGAGTCATTATTCGCACAGATGATTGAAGCGCAGTTTCTGCAATTGACCAACCGTCTTGCCACTTCTCCTTACCCATAGTAAGGTCACAGACCATTATTGTCAACGCTGATGCTTGCCCTAATGCTATTGCTGCAGCAGTACCTCCACCGGGAGTGGGTGAAGATGATGCTAAAGCAGCTTGGAAATCTCTTACAGTCATATCCATCCATGGCGTGTTCATACTTCGACCTCCTTTGCAAGGGCCCATTCAATTATTCTATCTTCAGCATCGAAAGGCGCAAGATGATCGAGTCCCAATCCATTAATCGCCGCATTAACTAATTCATGTTCATCAGTACAACCTTCATCAGCGTACCATCTGCCTGAATCAAGCATTGCAGATAATGGAATCAATCCAACTAATTCAGAACCACAAGTATTGACTCCATGGTCATTTACAATAGATTTGACCGCTTCAAAAGCGATATGCATTGGAGTAATGGTGACATCTCTCAAATTCATTGATACTTGCGATATACCATGTGATTCTAAAGGAAGTCCCATTCCTTGCACCATTGGTAACATTCCAGGAATACGTGTTCTACGCCCGTCTTCCTTCTTGAGTAGTCTTCCAGTTGATCTTACTAGCGAACCTGCTTTGCGGGCGGCATTGGCGTCCTTTTCGTCGACATTAACATTGTATGCCACTAGAATTTGCCTTGCACCAATTACAACTGCACCAAATTTTGCAGTTTTCTCATTCCATACAGTAGGACCATAATCAGGTAAATTTGGACCTTGATTGTTTAGCCTCTCCTCGAATCCTTCATACTGGCCTTTCCTTAAGTCCGATAGCAATTCTCTTTCGGGAGATGAAGCTGCTGCGCCATATAGGAATGTACACAATTCAAGTTCAGAAGAAACTCTCTTTGCCAGAATCTCAGACATTTCAGCACACTCACTCATCGTTACGCCTTCGAGGGGGATAAATGGGCAAACGTCTACTGCTCCGATTCTAGGATGCTCGCCACTGTGATTTCGCATGTCGATATTCTCATACGCTGATTTAATCACTCTGAATGCTGCTTCGCAAACGGCATCTGGCTCACCTGCTATAGTGAGAACTGTGCGGTTATAATCGCCATCTGGTTCGATGCCGAGAACTCTTGCTCCTTCAATACCTCTTCCAGCATCACTAATCATTTTGATTAATTTCTCATCTCTGCCCTCTGAGAAATTTGGAACGCACTCAACGATTCTCTTCGCCATAGATTAAATTGCCAATCGACGACTGATGAACATTACCTAGAATCAACCATACAATGCATCTGGACTAGATGATATTCCATTGGATTCACGTTTCTTCTTTATTCTATCAACTGCTTGCAAAATGTCTTCTTGTCTTACTTTGGAACGATTATCTCTAATCGCAATCATTCCTGATTCAACGGTAGTGGCTTTTAGTTCAGCCCCGCTGAAACCTTCTGTCAATTCAACGACCTTTGCAACATTTATTCTGGAGGTTGACATCTTTTTGAAATGTATTGAAAGTATTGTCTTTCTTCCAGTCTCGTCAGGAAGAGGTATCTCAATAACGCGGTCAAACCTACCTGGCCTTAGCAAAGCATCATCAAGAATATCTGGGCGATTTGTCGCCGCAATAATCTTCACATCTTCCAATGAGTCAAATCCATCTAACTCCGCTAACAACTGCATAAGAGTGCGTTGAACCTCTCTGTCACCGCTAGTTGCTGAATCTAGTCTCTTAGCACCTATGGCGTCAATCTCATCGAGGAATATAATTGCAGGCGACTTATCTTTCGCCAGTGAAAATAATTCTCTTACCATTCTTCCGCCCTCACCGATATACTTCTGTGCTAATTCAGAACCCACCATGCGTATGAACGATGCATTTGTATGGCTGGCAACAGCCTTTGCCAGCATCGTCTTACCACAGCCTGGCGGCCCTACCAAGAGAATTCCCTTAGGAGGCTCAATACCAACCTTCCTGAACAGTTCAGGCTTCTCTAGCGGTAATTCAATAGCTTCACGGACCTGCAATATCTGTTCATCTAGTCCGCCTACACTTTCGTAAGTGGTATTCGGTTTCTCCATCATTTCAGCACCTGAGACCATTGGGTCCCAAGCATCATGTAGAATTTCAATAATGGACAATGTATCTTGATTCAATGCAATTCTAGTTCCTGGTCTCAACTTATCAGCATCTAGTCTTTGATTTATAGAAACTTGGAATACAGTGCCATTGGATGAACGTACAATGGCTCTTTCGTCATCAAGAATATCTTGCAGGTGACCAACGATTAGTGGCGGGCTCTTTAGGATTCTAACTTCCTCATCCAGCCGACTTGCTCTTTTTTTGATATTAGCAAGATCATTTTCCAAGTGTACCCGCTCAGATAATAGCCTCTGCGCCTCATCTTGTAATTCTTTGAAATCCTTTTCCAAGGCTTTCAAATCCGAATCGTCAGCACCCAATGGCTCTGATGCACCGCTATCAACTTCGGTTCCCATATTGTAAGTGCTACAGCCGTCCTTCTTGAAATATCCGTGTATATTGCATCGATTATGTGTTTACGAAGCCTTGATGAAGCACCGCCGTGACAACGGTTCAGGTGGCATTATGGGTGACTGTGAATTGTGCGGAGCGATGAAGGTTGGTACAATAAATGTCATGATGGGTAAAGCGCAAGTGCAAGCATGTAAACGCTGCTCTGACAAAATGGGCCTTGAGCCAAAAAAGGTAGCGCCGGGCCTATCTCAAGCACGTTCCGGGCCGGCACCTACATCTGGCGGGTACGGAGGTATTGGCCGAAAAGGAAAGGACATAATGCTGAGGGGTGAAAAGGAACTTGCCTCTGATTTTTCAAAAAGGGTTTCAACTGCAAGAAATAAGAAAGGTTGGGACAAACGAGAACTAGCACGTAGAATGGCTGAAAAAATCAACATAATCAACAATGTTGAATCTGGAAAAAGACCTACAGATGCGGTCATAAGGAAATTAGAACGAGCATTGGACATCACCTTGATGGTTGATGCTAGTCCTGATGAAAACCGACATGTCAACGCAGGTGAAGGTAGGGGTCTAACCCTAGGTGATTTCCTACTCGACGGTAAGGATTGATATTATGCGCGAAGAGGTACCAGTTCATGCAATATGGCTGGCTCAAGACGATCCTAAGAAAAATACAGCAGTTAGGCTATCTCGTAGAGGTGACCTAAAACTGCATGAGAAATTCAACAAATTACCACGCCGTGGTATAATACTCGAGCCTCTTTGCGGAAAAGTGCTAGGTCCAGAAGACCATAGTTTACTATTAGAGCAAGGTGGTTCATTAGTAGGATTGGATTGCTCATGGGCGCACATAGAAGATTCTGTATCACAAGTGATGAAGAATACCAAGCTTCAGGGTAGGATGCTGCCCTTACTACTAGCGGCTAACCCAGTGAATTGGGGTAAGCCTGGAAAAATGACTACCGCTGAGGCTCTTTCTGCATCATTGTATTTGATTGGAAAAGAAAAGCAAGCCAGAAAATTGTTATCGGCATTTAGGTGGGGTGAACAATTCTTTGTATTGAATAAAGAGCCATTGGAAGCATATAGTGCTGCTAAATCCTCAAAAGAATTGGTTGAACTTCAGTTTGAATTCTTCGATATAGAAAGGCCGGATTGATTTCTAAGTATTAATGCCAATGAATATGGAGTGGTGGCTCCAACATTACTTCATGGTAAAGCGACCGATTCACCGCTTATCCAAAGAAGGTCCTGTTCCAGAATATGATGAACTTGCTGAAGAATCGATCATCACAATACGTACTGAATCAGAGACGGTAGTCCGATTACTTGCTTCACCCTTTGACCTTGGCGACCTAGCACAAGGGCACATCACATGCGAAGGCCGAGGCGTAATTGAAAAAATCATTGTTGAAAATAATGATGTAATAATAACTGGAAATGTGCAACCAAGGCCTAGTGAAGACCTGCTTACAGCCGCATGTGGAGCTTGTACAACAGGGGATATTGCAGTACCAAGCAATCTAGTTAGTAACTCGATTAAATAAGATTCGGATTTGACGAGTATGATGGCAATCATGAAACAAAATCAGCCTTGGTTCAAAGCTACAGGTGGTATGCATGCTGCGGCATTGTTTGATGAGAATGGGGATTTGTTAGTCGTAAGAGAAGATGTTGGTAGGCACAATGCTGTTGACAAAGTAATAGGGGCAGGTATTCGTAACAATATTTCCAGCCGTATAATGGGCCTTTCAGGACGGATTGGCTGGGAACTGGTTGCTAAAGCTGTAAGAGCAGAAGTTGAATTGGTAATTGCAGTAGGTGCGATAAGTTCGGCTGCAGAGCATTTAGCCAGGAGTACAGGCATTACTTTGGTTGGGTTCGCAACTAGTGAAACTCCGTCTGTAGTAGGTCCTTTGAGCCGCATCATTGACAAGCCTTGAGCGAGCCGCTAACATAATGTCGAGCAGAGAAGAAGCGAGAGCAATCACTCCCCCCGACAATACTCCGTTGAAAATAAAGAAGCCAAAATCGATAGCAGCAGGTATTCCTGCAGCAAATTCATCACTGATTCATGGCATTAAGAAAATGGGAGTTACTAAGACAATCAAGACCTTGATTACTGTAAATCAACCAGATGGTTTTGATTGTCCGGGTTGCGCTTGGCCTGATCCTAAAAATGCGTCTGCGTTCGAATTTTGCGAAAATGGTGCCAAAGCAGTTGCTGATGAAGCAACAAAATCACGTGTCACTCCGCAATTCTTCGAAAAGAATAGTGTACAAGAATTATCAGACAAGAGCGATTTCTGGTTAAACAAACAAGGAAGAATAACTCATCCAATGGTTCTCAAATCGGGTAGTAACCACTATGAAAAAATATCTTGGAATGATGCTTTCAAAATGATTGCAGATAATATCGTTGAAAGTGATGACCCTGACCGTTCTGTATTCTATACATCGGGGCGCACATCTAATGAAGCCGCATTTTTGTATCAACTATTTGCTAGAACCCTAGGCACTAACAATATGCCAGATTGCTCCAACATGTGCCACGAATCTAGTGGTAGAGGTCTTGGTGAAACAATTGGCATTGGCAAGGGCACTGTAAGTTTAGAGGACTTCGACCATGCAGACTTGGTATTGGTTGTGGGCCAAAACCCAGGCACTAACCACCCACGAATGCTTACTGCATTGAGAGATGCCAAACGTAATGGTGCAAAAATCATCCACGTTAACCCGTTGCCAGAAACTGGTTTGGTTAGGTTCAAACATCCTCAAGATTACATGAAATTATCATTTGGTAGCGAGGCTTTAGCAGATATGCATTTGCAAGTCAAGATTGGTGGGGATGCTGCACTGATGCATGGTCTGATGAAAGTTCAACTGGAATTGGATGCTTTAGATCATGATTTTATCAATGAAACAACTATTGGATTTGATAAATTATCTGATAATATTCTAAACACTAGTTGGAAACAGATTGAAGAGGATTCGGGATTAACCAGATTCCAAATAGAAAAGGCTGGACGAATGCTTTCGAAATCTAAGGCATCCATAGCCTGCTGGGCCATGGGCTTAACTCAACACAAAAATGGAGTTGCTGTTATCCAAGAAGTAAGTAATCTGATGCTAATGGGCGGGCATATCGGTAAGAAAGGTGCCGGACTGTGTCCTGTTCGTGGCCATTCAAATGTCCAAGGTGACAGAACTGTAGGTATATGGGAGCGGCCTACTGAACAGTTCCTAGCCAGACTGGATGCTGCATGCGGTATTACTAGTCCAAGAGAACATGGCGTCGATGTAGTCGAAGCCATAGCAAAGATGCAGAAGGGAGATGTTAACCTATTCTTCTGCATGGGAGGGAATTTCATATCTGCAACGCCAGATACATTGGCTACCGCAAAAGGGCTAAGAAATGTTAAGCTAACAGTACAGGTTTCAACCAAGTTGAACCGTTCACATCTTGTTACTGGAGATACTGCATTGATTTTGCCATGCTTAGGAAGAACTGAGTTGGATTTGCAATCATCTGGTAAGCAATTTGTAACTGTTGAAAACTCGATGGGTATTGTCCATACCTCAATCGGAGGATTGAGTCCTGCGAGTAAGAATCTACGCAGTGAACCATGGATCGTATCATCTATGGCTACTGCTGTACTGAACGATGATCGAGACTGGATGGAGTTGAGTGGCGATTATGATAATATTCGCACACTTATGAGTAAAGCCTTGGCTGGTTTTGATGATTACAATGAGCGAGTAAGAAATCCAAACGGATTCGCGCTACCAAATCCTCCAAGAGATTCTCGTTCATTCAATACACCAGATGGTAAAGCGCATTTTGTAAGTCACGAATTACCAGATGTCAGAATACCAAAAGACCGTTTTGTCATGATGACCATTAGGTCACACGACCAATACAATACGACCATTTACGATTTACACGATAGATACCGAGGTATTCATGGTAACAGGCGTGTGGTTTTGATGAATGCTAAGGACATGGCAGACAGAGGGTGGAAATCACGACACATAGTCGATATCGTATCTCATTTCGAAGGTAAAGAAAGACATAGTGATGGATGGCAATTAGTAGCATATGATATTCCAAGAGGCAACATTGCAACTTATTTCCCAGAAGCTAACGTGCTGGTTCCATTAGAATCTACTGCTGATAAATCCAATACTCCCACCTCTAAATGGATAGAGTGTAGCCTCCTCGAACCTGGAATGTCAAGTTCTGAGGAGGAGTGATTTTGTCTAAGGGTTACATTGAGTTTTTTTCTAGCAATCCCAAGTACCGCAGATTGTGGGCAGCTAGTGTCATTTCACTATTAGGTGAATGGTTCAATACAATCGCTCTGTTCATTCTAATCCTTGAGTATTCAGGGTCTCAATTTTTATTAGGAATTTTGTTCGCCGTTAGAATGTTTTTGTTTGGCATATCACAACCAATAAATGGTTTGCTGGCAGATAGAATGAATCGTAAAAGTTTGATGCTTTGGTCTAATATTCTACAGATTGGTTTGGCATTATCGTTCTTGTTTGTAGATGGTGAGGAAGACATGTGGTGGTTGATATCAGTTTCAGGATTGATGATGCTACTACACGGTGTTTATGCTACTGCAGAGAGAGCAGCAGTGCCCAATATTGTCGATGATGAAGATCTAATTACTGCTAATGCTATAGGAAGTGCGTCTTGGTCTACTGCGCTATGCATGGGTGCAATGCTTGGCGGAGTTGTTGTCAACCAATGGGGTACTGATGCTGCTTTCATAATCGATTCGTTTACATTCCTAATTTCTGCAATAATTTTGATTCCACTAACAATTGACCAGAAAATCGATGATAGTATGAAGGGACCATTGTTTGGGACCGCTGTGAAAAATATCAAAA
>PAEE01000029.1 GCA_002701145.1 Methanobacteriota archaeon | reverse complement strand
CAGACCCTGAGTATCAGCCTACTTTTAGAAACAATATCATCCTATCTGGTGGAGGATCTTTGATTGGTGGTATTGCAGACGCAATCGCAAATGAAATCTCAGATATTGGAGATGTTACTGTTACTTGTGTAGATGACCCTATTGAAAAGGTCGCTACCGGCGCTATGGCGCTTGCTCAGGACATGCCTGACGAACAGTACACTTCTATCAACTGAAGTTGATTTAGTGAAGGCTAGTGAGCCCTAGTTCGATTTGTAAAGAGTTTCAGTTTGCTTTACGGCGATTCTTAGGGCTATTTACATCGATACCGGTATCGAATAAGGGTCTCATAATGGGCTTATACAAGACCTCGACCAATGAAAGGTTGAAGAATGGTTGTTGCACGATTGGCCTTAATGACGCTCGGCTCTTCGACCCCAGGTGGTATTAATCGAATCACAAATTCAACCGGTGATGAACGTGCTGCACTCGAAGGAATGCTACGCGCTTANCCTGTAGAACAGTTGGTAGAAGAGGTCTTNGTTGCTTGGCAAGAGCTTGCTGATAGNAATGAAGATTTAGTGACTTCAAAACAAAGATTGCGGGTTTTAGAATTAGATTTAGCAGAAAGAAAGGATGAGGTCGCACCAGAGATTGCGCAACTTCGTGCTGCGGAAAGTCACTTGGAAGAAACAAGTGCTAGAATTGTNCATTTGGAAAGATTGTTAGAAGATTCGAAAAAGGAATTGGCTGAAAATAAATCTGGATTATCTGCAGAACAACTTGCCTCTCTAGAAACCGAGGCATCTCAACTCCGTGAATTAACGACTCAACAAGACGATGTTATCGGTGAAATGGAAGGTCGTATGTCTCAAATGGTTGAAGCGCTTGAAAGGGCTGCTGANGCTGGATTGACTAGTGTTACTGCTGATGAAGTCAGGGCGCTAAAGGCGCAAGCGGATTCTTTGTCTGGGGATTTAGATGCTGAGAAGGCAGCTAATGATTCACTAGAAGAGGAAAGGCAAAGATTGAGAGATATTGCTGATAGACTTCGAGGATTATTAGATGCTAGAGATAAGCGACTAGGGGAGTTGGAAGAGCAATTGGAGAGGGTTATGCAAGGCCCGCGCTCCGTTTCCGCTGAGCATGATTACTTAGTCGAGCAAATTGAAGAATTAAAGCGTAGATTATTAGAAAGAAATCGCGAATATGAATCTCTTCGACGTAGAGAGCGCCGCCTACACAACGATGTATTCGAAAGAGATGAGAGAATCCAGCAAATGTCACTAACCATAGCTGACTTTGAAGCCGCATTAACCGACAGAACTTCTGAAGTTAGAGAATTAGAGTCTCAAAGGGATACTGCAGTCCATGAATTGGATGGAGTCAAGCGATCTGAGAGAACAAGAGAAGTTGTTGGAAGGGTATTTGCAGATTCTTTATCATTGGTTAGAACTCATGATGAAAGAGAGTTAAAGAAGGAGATATATGCAAACTCTCCAGATGTTGAGAGGACTATCAAAACACCAAATCCCGAAGATATGCAAACTTTAGCTGGTGGAGATAAAGTCGATATTGAAACTGCTTTAGAAATCCTCGAGAAGGGAATGGATGTCGATAAAACTCCTCGTCCAGACTCACCNGGTGGAACTGCTGACCCTGTTCTTTACGAAGACGAGGATTGAGCCCCGCTCACAACTTCAGAAATTCGTTGACTTAGCTCTTCTAGATTAGAAGCGTCTTCAGTCAGTGTACCTGTTACTATCCAGTTGGCTCCAGCCGCTGCCGCTATTGCTGCTTGCTCTCCTGAACGTATTCCCCCGCCTACGATTAGACATAGTTCATCGACCTTTCTTGCAGATTCTATACACTTAGGATCTACTTGGGTTGATGCCCCGCTTCCCGCTTCAAGATAGAGGATTTTGAATCCAAACATTTTGGCTGTTAACGCGTATGAATTTACCAACTCTGTTTGACCAGATTCTATTAATTCGGCCTGACCAACTTCACCAACCTTACCGCCAGGAGAAAACACAAGATATCCTGTTGGGAGTCCTTCGACGCCAAACTTGTCCAGGTATGGAGCACCACGCAATTGCTCACCGATCAAGAATTTTCTAATTTGTGAATTCATTAACATCATGAAAGTTATTCCATCTGCAGCAGGTGAAAGCGCATGCGCACCCCCAGGGAATAGAACAACTGGCACCTTCCACAAATCCTCTTCAGAACTAGGGTCTTGACTAGAGGCGAATATTTGTAATTCAAGGGCTTCCTGAATCGTTTTACAGGTGTTATGTACTACCTCATCGGGNGTGTCTGTTGACCCCCCAACAAATATCATTCTTGAACCTGCGCCCACTGCAGAAATAACTCTCCGTGTTGCTTCTTCTGCGCTTTGTTTGCCTGGGTCGATCAGTGTAATATGTCTGCAACCTTGGGAGCGATCTAGAATATAATTCAGGAGACCTTCTTCTGGTAGCATATTAGGAAACCTCTTGGGGGATGCCAATGATGTTTTGGGCGGTTTTTCTTCCTTCGTCGATTGCTTCATCGGCCCAAATTTCATCTATATTTTTGGGATGTTCGCCTTGAATTATTTCTAGCCAACCTTGTGATGGACGAGGTAAATCTCCACGTATCCAGCATTCGACTAAGCCATCTCCTCTTTCGAAAGAAAATCTATCAGNTGATAGGTTATTGATTTGAAAATCATCTGGAATATTTGATTTTATTACGATTCCTCCATTCCAAGTTACAAGGCCTTTTTTTGTCCCCTCACTAGGCCATCCTGGGGCAATTGATTTGCCCCCTGTACAATCGATTGAGTTTTCTGGAGCTTTTGTTTTTAATTTGATTATTCCACCTAAATCAACGACTTGTTTAGCTAATTCTTTCTCGAGCCATTCTCGACGTAATGCCCATCCATAATCTGTTGACTTCGCTGCAGTGGTTTGAATNAAATTATTATCCAATTTTTTAATTATACCAGGTGATCTCACTGGATTTCCTATTTCTTGTCTTGCTTCGTAAATCGTGACATCAAAATCGTTTTTCAAAAACTCCATTGCACAAGATAGTCCACAAAGACCACCGCCTGCAATTTCTATCACTCGTTCACTTCCTCGATACTCAAAGCGAATACTGGACAAGATGCAATACAGTGCTCGCATTTTGTACAATCTGATTGTTCAACCACTGCTAATCTATTTACTAAATCTAAAGCATTGGTTGGACATAGTGCTATGCATGCACCACACCCATAACAGAGATTTTCATCAACTATGAAAATAGATGATTGTACCTCCGCCATGATTGTTGCAGTGGACACGCGTTGATTGTTACTTCGGCCGGATGACTAATGGAAATATGCTTATCAGAAGATATTGATTAATTTCAATAATAATTTAATTTCCATTTGAAATTAGTAATTTAGATTGTACATGAAAAAGAGTTGATGATGATTGACCCCTTTGTTTCCACTGGAGTTACTATATTGGGATCTGTGATGAAGTAAGGGTTGATGCATACATCACCTGCACGAAGTAAGACCCATTGTTGTTTTTCGCGTCTAGTCTATAACCATCGCGAGAACTGAATGAACCTAACATCTTCAAAAAATACTGCAGTGGAAATACAGGGGTGCGATATGTTCATTGCGAAGATAATCTAGGACTCATCATGGTTTTCTATTCTCCAGGTAGGACAACATCCTATCCAGAATNNCCACCAGAGAGTGGAATNCGTTATCATTANCTTGGTGGAGGAGATGAAGTTGGTAACGTAGGTTGTGTTTTTGAAGATTCAAAAGGAACNAAAATGNTACTTGATTATGGATTAGCTCCAACCAATCCTCCAAAATANCCAAGGGAAGCACCTGANATNAAAGATGCAGTAATNACNCATTCNCATATAGATCATTTAGGAATGGCTCCATGGCTTTGTTCAAATCANCGTACGAGATTACATGGTACAGCATTGACTGCTAAAATAAGTCATATGATGTGGAATGATTGCTANAAAGTNAGTAGNATAGANGGATANCCATTAGCNTGGGATAANAGAGATATNGATGAGGCAACATCAGCATGGCGAACTCANAGTTTTGGTGAAGTTTGGGAAAAAGANTCTTGGAAATTAAAATTGGAAAANGCAGGNCACATNCCAGGNGCTGCAATGCTAAATGTAGAAACNGANACNCACAAACTNCTCTTCACAGGNGANTTTGATACGAGANANTCACAACTTACNACNGGAGCAAAACCAGAAAAATGCGATGTCCTATTTGTTGAAGGAACCTATGGGGGTAAAAACCACTTACCNCAGGAAGAAACTATTGAGGCTTTTATCGAAAGAGTTGTTGAAGTAACNGANAAAGGNGGTACNGCATTAATTCCATCNTTNGCTAATGGTAGAACACAAGACGTCGTAATGACTCTNCATCAACACCTNCCAGAACTCGATGTTCATGTAGATGGNATGGGTAAACAAGTTGCAAAATTGCAAATGGAACATCCAGANGCATTACGTGATCCNCAAGCTCTCAAAGATGCNTGGAANTGGTGNAAGAGAGTATCTTCAAAATCAGATAAAAAGAAAGCACTCAATGCAGANTGTATNGTATCAACNTCAGGTATGCTTGAAGGCGGACCTTCTATTTGGTATCTTAATCGATTANGACAAGACCCNANAAATGCGATTCTNTTAACTGGATATCAAGCNNNAGGTTCTGGTGGNAGAATGTTATTGGATGAAAANCANATTCCAATCTGGAATAAGCGAACTCCGATAGATTTGGAAGTAAGTCAATTTTCATTCTCAACCCATGCCGGNCATTCTGAAATTGTAGATTTTGCAAAGGCATGTGAGGCTGAAACAGTGGTCATCTATCACACAGACCCNACTCANGCNAGACCTCCTCTTGTTGAAGAATTAGAATCAAATGGGCACAAAGTCCACACACCAATAAACGGCGAATCTGTTGTTGTTGACTGACTAAAGTAGCCGAAGTGATTGAATATATTGACATTTAGCGGTATTCATGGCATCCAAGGCTCCACCCGGTAAACGCCGAAAGAAGAGGAAGATTCGACTTTCTCTCAAGAGCTCCAAACTAAAGAAGACAGATNCNTATTCCGATCAGGTCGGATGGTCTACTGATGTTGGCCGANCNCTAGGNGAAGCNCCTAAGGCCAAAGANCCAGANACCATCAAACACCAATGNTCGTTATGTGGCGCAATTATGAAGGTTCCAAAACCAAAGAGAGCGCGTTATACAATTTCATGTCCACAATGTGGCCACGAAGATAATTTCAGTTAATTAGACTCCAATTAAGTCTAATATTCGCTTTAATGCAGCGATAATTAAAACTGAGGATAATAATATCCGGACGGTTTTCTGCGAGAGAACCCCCGATCCTATTTTCGAGCCAACCAATCCACCAATAACTACTGCAACACCCAATGGAAGCAAGAAATCAAACTCAAGTAATAATTCTCCAGAGAGAGAACTCCCAACCATTCCAGATGCAGAATTTACCCAAATAAACGCAGCAGCAACTCCAGCTGCCGTTTTGGCGTCACTCCATCCAAATAACAAAATTATAGGAGATAGAAAAATACCCCCTCCTACGCCAATAATACCACTTAACAAACCAATTATTATCCCTATAACAATAGATATTTGCATCGTTGGAGGGCGCACGAAAACTCCCTCAGAATCAATCTTTTTTGTAGTCAGTAATTTCCAGGAAGCGAATATCAACGTAATCGATAATAACGTATCATAAATTCCATTATCAATTTTCAAATAACCCCCAACCATTGCTGCAGGAATACTTGCTACAATAAACGGAATCGTTAATTTCCAACTAAAGAAACCGGAACTCTTGTAGGTAAAAAACGCAATACTGGCTACTATCAAGTTCAAACTCCAAACGTGTTGTTTTAACCAAATAGGATCTTGTGTTGCATAGATGGTCAACGATAGAACTGCCAAATATCCAGAGGCTCCTCCGTGGCCTACGCTAGAATACAATATTGCAATTAAGCAAATTGAGGCTAGAAGTAGTAATTCCACAAACTACCCGATGAAGACTGATGAAATTATCTTAACCGCCACGGAGTAATCAAATCCTATCAACGGTTGGTAGTGTTATGGCCGGGTCTTGCTTTCTATTTGAAATAGAAATAATCTCGTCAATTTCTAAACATATTTGAACTCAAAAAGGTGTTAACATTGGATTTAGTAACCATATTTGCAATTATACTATTGTTGATAGTTGCACTTATTTTCAGTCCATTAGGGCTGGGTGGAGGGGTTCTATATGTTCCAATTTTTCACTACATTTTAGACTGGGGTTTTCAAGAATCACTAATCGGTTCTCTAACACTGGTTTTGATGGTAACTTTAGGGAGTGGACTAGCACACTCTAAATCAGGCAACGCCGACCATAAGATTGCCAATTATGGACGAATGTCAGCAATTCCAGCCGCAATTCTTGGCACAATATTATCTGGACTTATCATCAAATTTATAGGCGACGTGGCTGTAAAAATTCTCGCAATTATAATTCTTCTATTCGTCGTCGATCAAACAATAAAAAAGATGAATGCATCATCTAAAGAACAGAAATTAGATTTTGAATATACTCACGAACTAATACAAAAATACCAGATCGGAACCGCTTTTGCGGGAATTTCATCAGGGCTGCTTGGAATTGGAGGTGGAGCAATTTTAGTAACTGCAAACAGAAATATTTTGAAAATGGATGCGCGCCAATCTTCAGGAACAAGCTACTTGGTTGCAGCAACAATAGTTCCGTTTTCTTTACTCAGCCATCTTTTATTAGACGGCGTTGTTTCAGAAATGATTGATACTATTGGGTGGTTTGCAATAATCTCCGTTCCAATTATTGTATCCCTAGCTGCATTTTTTGGAGCGAAGTTTGCAATAGATAACATACCGAAGGGTGTAGTAACAAAGGTGTTCTTGGGAGCAGTTTCCCTTGGTATTATTCGTTATTTATACGATTTAATTTCAAGAATTTAAGTTTAGGAAGGTATTGTTATGAGCGACACTCCTTACTTTGTTAAACTCGAAGAGGCTATTGAAATATCATGCCGAACTACAATAAAACCAGAAACCGAAACTGTAGTTTTAGACGAATCCCACGGTAGAATTCTTGCTCTTGATTTACTATCACTGGTTGATGATCCAGCATTTGACAATTCTTCTATGGATGGTTTTGCTATGCGTTACGAGGATACTAAGAATCCCCCCCAAACTCTCGATATCATTGGTACAATTCAGGCTGCAGGTCAAGAAGACAACGTAGTCGTGGGTCCGAAGCAAGCTGTAAGAATAATGACAGGAGCGCCAATTCCTAAAGGAGCAGATTCAATTTTACAAGTTGAATTAACCACAACAAGTGGAAACAAAGTAACTTTACAACAAGAAGGAATGAAACACTTCATTCGCAAGCAAGGTGAAAATCTTCTGAAAGACTCGGTTTCGATTACAGCGGGCACAATTCTAACCCCTTCACGGATTGGTTTATGCGCAAC
>PAEE01000028.1 GCA_002701145.1 Methanobacteriota archaeon | reverse complement strand
TCCAAATTTAGAACATATATTCCAGCTGGTAGGTCGGTGATATTGTTCCACTCGCCATTCAGTTGCATCATTTCAGTCTGGCCAATTATTACTCGCCAGACGATTTCTAAGTCTTCGTTAGCATCTAGGTCGTCACTAACCACACCTCTGATTTCAATCGGAAGGGACTCCATAACTGTAAATCCATCATCAGGAATGATAATTTCAACTTCTGGAGCTTGATTACTAATCATACTAATTTGAATAATTTCTTCTTCACCTGGNCCAAATGAATACTCTCCNCTCAANGTAGGNAGGTTTTCTGCAGTAGCAATAATAGNGACCTTGTCNGAATTTTCAGTCACAGAATCCGATATTACAGCATGCGGTAGTGCCACTTGGATACTGCTTCCAGTAACTGTTTGCGACCAACTATCTCCAACCGACATTTCGAGGGTTGCTGTGTGTGAAGATGCACCTAATCTAACATCGAAAATATGGGTGGTCCACATCCAAATCTGTCCTAATGAAGTTGACTGAGAGAGTGGGGTTACATCATAGACATTTGCTGTTGCAGAGTTAATGTCTAGTGAACCATTCAGAACACCATTACGAATCAATAGATCATTACCATCACTTGAAATTGCCACTGCTGTGTCGATGTTTACTTGATTGATTTCCATCGCTGCCGATTCTCCATCGGTGTGTAAATCAATACCTTTTGTACATGAGACGATTGTAGAATCACTAATCGTTAGAGGAGCAGATGCTCGGCCGTGATGAGCAGTAATTCCGACTCCACTTCCATTACAATCGATTGAAACTCCTGTTAGAGTTCCTGCTGTATTATCCAGATCGATTGCAGGAGCCCCGTTTATTACAGCGCCATCGACAATTATGTTGCGATTATCTGTTCCATTTAGCATTGATATGTCCAAATCAGACATCTCAAAACCATCTAGGTTGTTGACGAATAGTTCGCTTCCTGTAAAGTCGTTCATTTCGCCAGTAACTCCGCCTAAATCTGCTCTTTCTGTAACGTAAAGCCCGTCGATAGATAGCGGTAGACTACGGGCCCAGATAGAGTCTGTAGCGCATGTTTGCATGGTAACTTGTTGAATCAAAAGAGTTGCAGTTCCTTGAGCTTCAATACAATATGAGGCTGAATCTGAAAGTAGAGTTGAAACAATTTGCATGCTACCTGAGGCTGCGTTCGTTAGTCGGATTAGAGGCTCTGCGCCACTTGTTCTAGAAAGCAATGCATTGCTCAAAACAATGTCCGCATTACCGTCCATTGTTAGTAGAGGAGAGCCTTCGACAAGACTGGTTCCGAGTAATGAAGCGCTTGTCTCGGAATTATCTCCAACTATCAATCCGCCCCACCTTGCGCCTCCGCCCATTGATGAGATTGTTGAATATCCAGAATTGAATATACCGTCAACTGTGATTGTCACTCCGTCTGCAATTCGTAAGGATACTCCGTCATTCACCGTCATAGTTTGTCCTTGAGGAATTACTAAATCGCTCGAAAGGTGGTACGGGCTCCAAGCCTTTTCCAAAACTAGCCATTCAGTCAACGTACCACCCGATATTGTTGAAGCGATGAAGGTGTGTTGTTTGGATGAGGAAGTGTCCCACGCCATCAGATCGGTGAAACTGCCCCATTGCAAAGTGACTTGCTTTAGTCCAGCAGTAGTTGTTCCACTTGAGTCTACAGTGAGGGCGGTTGTTGATTTGCTAGCTTTACCNTCAGCATCAGTAGTCACGCTTTGTCCTTGAACTGTAATTGTCGCTCCTTGGACTGCATCTCCTTTATCGAGAACTGTGACTTCTAGAGTATTAACAATCTCAAAAATTGCACCGGCTCCAACTGTGACTTGGCCGCTTATTGTTCCTGAATTGATTGTTACCTTGCATGAATTATCTAATTGTACATCACCCTGAACTAATAGGTTATGAAGAATAATATCTGTTTGGCAAGATGTCCACAACACATCTCCGGTAACTGTCAAATTAGAAGATGGAGAGTCGCTGAAGTCTGAAGAGTGCGAAATAACGTTTCCAACTAATTGCGAATTAGTACCCTCGAAATCTCCGTAGCTATCTACCGTTAATGTTGCATAACTAGGAAGTTGTAATGTGGTNTCTTGTAAAACCAACTGTGCGTTAGAAGGTATTGTGATATTTCCGCCTGCCATGTGAGGAGANCCATCTTCGGTTGGACCTAGTACCACTACGGTTCCTCCATTCAATACCCAATCGCCCTGAGGCATAATTGGCACCTGAATGGTATGAGTTCCTCCTTGTACCCCTATAGGAGTTGACAGCGCTCCAACTCCTGCATAAGTTGCTATGATTTGAGAGCCTGCTTCACTAACAGGAAGAAGTGCCACTCCGCTAGAGGCGGTCCCTGTAAATCCTAAAACTTCCCAGTCAGCATCCACCGAATTACCAGATAAATCCTCGAAGGAGATTGTCATATCCCATAACCTGTTTTTCGCTGCAGTATAGATTCTGAGGGCTTGACTTGTTCCATAATGAAGAGTGCCGTCGCCAGTAATATCAGAGTCTAAATTGCTAATTGCAGATAATTGCCATACGGTTAGTTCTGAGTCAGAATCTAAAACCCCTCCATCTTCATGATAAGATGAATCCCAATTTCGTAGAATCACAGTTGAGGAGTCCATTATCAAGCCTGTATCTGAAACTCTTGATGCAAAGGAGTCTGTGACCGTAACCATAGANGAATCCGCATGTAGGCCCTGTATACTGGAATCTAGAAGTGTTAAATCTTCAGTAGTCAAAATGGATTCATGGATTGAAGCGCTATTTGCAAANCCGTTNACGGAAATATCGACGCCACTAATCTCACACCACCATGCATCAATTCCAGTACTGCCACTCGCGAATTGATTGAATGGCATGTTGACTTCTAATTCGGAAAATGCGTGNGTTCCTTGAAGAATATCGATTCCCATTTCGCCACCAGTTGAGATGTTCACGTCCACATTGTGAAGAGTCGTAGAAGATATTCCTGAGAATGAAAGGCCCAGACGTTCTGAGGAAAACATGGTATCGCTGATATCCAAAGTACCGGTTCCACTAGCGATTAGAGCTGTGTCTGTTGATTCGATTGTGGATGAGGCGATTATGTAATCTCCACTACCTGCTAATGACATACCTATCCATGGTGCGTTGTACGTCGATTGCTGTGAACTGAATTGCCCAGTCAAATGAACATCCGAAAGAGAGACTGTACCTGAGGTTCGAATATCGATAGGAGTCTCGCTGCTATCTGCGTGGAAGGCTGCATTTGAAATTGACAAATCTCCCGCAGACCATGAGTTAACCATTCTTTCACCTGACATATTCAAATTCGAAATAGTAAATCCAGTTGCGTCCATCGACACAATCGCATTTGTTGCTTGGCCTGTCATTGAATCGATGTCGCCGGTTACCCCTGAGGCTAGGCTTACTCCATTGCCAACTCCATTGGTGAAGGTTAGACCTTCGATGTCAGCAGTGCCTCCGGTTAAGGAGACTCCAGTTCCCACATCTGTAAATTCGCTAACTGTCAAAATGAGATCGCCGCTCGACTGTATTCCTCCACTCAAATCTGTAAATGAAGCATCGGAAATATCTGCATTACCGCTAACTCTGATTCCATCGTTGTCAATGTGTAGGAAAGATGCCTCGCTAATTGTAGCCGTACCTGCGACTTCCATTCCAATTAGGCAATCCTCCATTAACAAATTAGTTGCTGTTAAGGTACCGTCGACTATGATACAAGATTTCGCATTAGAGATTGTAACATCATTCAAATCCGCAACTCCCAATGAAGTGATGGTCAATGCNTCCCAGACGCCAGCATTGTGCGAACCTGGGCTAGTGGTTTGAATGGANGACATTATTGTTGCATCATCNGCAACTAGTTCTCCGTCGACTTTCATCCAATAGTCTTGCATATCGATTGTGGCGCCGGGTTTTATGGTCAATTTTGTGCCATGGCTGACTGTATAATTNCCAGTCATTGTTTGATTTCCAGAGAGTTCTACATCTTGTGTAGTAACTGTATCACTAGCAATAACAGATGCTGTAGATGTAATTATCAGAAGGGTCGCCAGCACTAGCGCGCGGATTCTCATAGTGTCCGCTAATTCTCATCTATCATGAAATCATTCCCTTCGAGTCTCCTACGGAGACTCATTAGATTGATTTGATTTAGACTTCCCAGGCAAGTGGGCCTGCCCAGATTTGAACTGGGGTCTGACGGCCCCCAGCCGCCAAGTATTGGCCAAGCTAACCCACAGGCCCTTTAGCCTGGGAATCGAATCTGGTTACTATCTCACTCACGAGGAGTGCTGAAAGGTGCAACTTCGGTAATGAGGTCGATGTGAGACACATACATTCTTCGACAGCAGTATCTTTCAATACCAACCTCATCAAGAGCAGTCTTCATATCGGTTCCTGCATCCATCTTTTCATTGAACTCTTCCCACTTGTGGGCAATAACTGCACCACAGCTGAAACAACGTACTGGTATAATCATCTAAATCACCTGTAGGACTTCTGCTTCTTACGGCGAGCACCACGACCGAGTTGATGCTTAGGTTCCTTACGACGAGGGTCATTAACTAGTAGGCTACGATCGAATCGTAGGTACTCGTCACGAAGTTCCTCATCAAGACCTTCTGCACCACCATTGTAGTGAACTAAGCCACGAGCGAGTGCGGTTCTAATCGCATCGGTCTGGCCCATTATTCCTCCACCATGGGTTAGGATGTTGATATCTACCTTGGATAGGCGCTTCATTGCATCTGCAATGATTAGCGGTTCCATTGCCTTACGGCGAGATAGAGCTGGTTGTAAAATTTCGATAGGTTCGCTGTTAACTCGAACTCGACCCTTGCCTGCCTTTACGGTAGCACGAGCGACTGCAGTCTTACGCTTGCCTGATGTGTGTACGACTTTCTTTTGCTTACGAGCCATCACTGCTCACCTCCATTCCAACGGTGTGCTGGTGCGCCGAGGTTGGCGCTGATGTCTCCCAAACGGACGAAGCGCATTGGGAGGTCGCGGCGGATCTTGCTGTCATCACCTGCTTCGTGACCTTCAGGAAGGTCACCAGATAGGTGGCTTGGACAGCCGATTTCGACACGAAGATTTCGTAGAGCACGACGGCCACTACTCTTTTCCTGGTATGGCAACATGCCTCTGACTGTTCGCTTTAGAATCATGTCAGGCATACGTGGGAAAAAGGGTCCCTTACGAGCGTGGTTTAGTGCATACTTGTCGTGATAAGTTGCAAATACGGATGTAGGCTTGCCNGATACGACTGCCTTCTCAGCGTTTACAATAACGACTTGGTCACTGTTTCCAGCACGTGTGCTCTTCAGAAGAAGGTCAGCAACTGTGCTAGCCAGACGGCCGAGGACTAGTCCATCAGCGTCGTACACGTATGTTGTGTGATCAGCCAAGGATGTACACCCCCGATCCATTTGGGTTTTCGTTCATTAATTCGGCTAGCGAAAGGACACGTCCTCCTGCAGCCTCAATCTTCTCACGGGCTCCAGCGCTGATGCTGTAGGCGGCGACGTCGTGCTTAGCCGAAACTTCACCACTACCGAGCAACTTGCCTGGAACGAGGACTGTTACGCCCTCAGGGCAGTGGCGGCTCAAGCGGCTAAGGTTTGGATTTGCCCAGTTACTACGACTTCTTGATAGTCGTTGTGCGACATCTCGCCACAAAGCTGCGCCGGTCTCGCGAGACTGTGCCTTCAAATCGCCGATTAGACCGACTAAATTTGGGTTTGTCTTGCTTACTGGTTTACTCATATGACTCCCTCGATGCTATAGAAGCAACTCGCCGACCAACCACCCTGTTATGAAGGCACCGACGCGNACAAACTATGTTTCGCGTCGAAGTACAGCGTTTAGGCTATATTCACTCATAGAGAATGTCGCCTTTCGCATCNAATAACTCAACGGTCAAACCTGCCGCTCTAGCTTGNACAAGAATGTCATTGTGNAGAGTGTCGGAGAAGTCATCAAGGGCCTGGAGATTTGTAACTGAAGANACATCGGTTANCTGGTCGATTAAATGATTCAGAACGCAAGATACTCCGTATGCTTGTCCTGCTCTGAATGCGTGGTCAACACCGCCTACCTCTGGGTCCTCAGCCTTCATNCTCANCATGACTTGTTGAGAGTATGCCACTAAAGCACCGTAGATGGATTCAATGATCTGTGCTGCCTCTAAATCAGTCAGAAGAAGTTGAGCGTTTGAGAGGGCCGCACGTACTGCGTTTCCATAAGTCCCATGCGCTTTAATTACATCAGTTCCTTCTAGCATCATTGCTTGGTCGATAAGGCTCTTCCAATCGCTCATGGCATAGCCACACCGTATACGACTCATCAACCCTGCGCTACAAAGAGTGCAAAGTGGGGGAACTCCCCCACTTTGCTACTCAGCGGAAATTCTCAATTTCAAATCTTGAAATTGGTCTGTTCAGCATCATCNTCNATACCGGCCTGTCGGACNCTACCGTCGGATGCTACGAACTCTCCAGCCTTGGTTAGACCGCCGTAGAGTNTGGCTTCATGCTGCTCTCCACGTGTAATCATTCCACCATCNCCTAGGGCCATCGAAAGNCTCTGAGCAATTACGTTCAAGGTTTCTATTGCACGGTCACGGTGACTTGGTCCGATTTCGTGGTCCGAGTAACGTGCTTCTTCGAAGATTGCAATGAATGAATCCAATTGATCTGCTGGGACCATGTGGAATGCNCCTCTAACCGCACTTTCGAATTCACGAGTTGTCTCGTAGACCTTCTTCATGAAACCATGTCGGCGGAAGTGCTTGACCAGTTGCTTGTAACAATCGAAGATGATTGCAATGTACTCGTTAGCAGCCTGAAGTTGCAACATTGTATCTGTCAAAATACCACGTAGAGCTTCGACTTGGCGTCTTGCAATTACTCGCTGGTAGTACATTACTCCAGCAATTGCAGCTCCCAGTAGAACGATGATTATCGCCATAATTGTACTTGGAGTGAAGATGCCTCCGCTCTGATCTGAGACACTAGCCTTTTGATAATGCACTTCGTGAGTTATGTTATCACTAGACTCTGCAAAGAAGGTTGAACCAGGGTAATATGCCTTGATTCTCCAATCTCCNCCACAAGGTTCTCCTTCACAGGTCTTGCCTGCAAATGCCCAATCAAAGGAAGCGATTCCTTGCTCGTTGGTGTACGACTCATTTCGTCCTTCAACAACCCACTCCATAGCATCTGAATCCCAATATTCACGGACGAAGAATATCTCTTCGTTCTCAACCGCCAAGTCTAGGCGGTCACGCAATAGTGCAATTTCACCATGGACATTGTCGCCGGTATCCAAACCATTGTTGTTGACNTGTGACCAAGAGTCCTTCACTTGTAGGTNAACACGACTTCGTACTAGAACTACGATATCCATGTGTGAACCGTTCAGGACGTTACTTGTGTCTTTGTCACAACCACCAGGAACGTTGAGGTCTGGCTCGAACGCAACACGCAAGAGTCTGAATCCTTCTAACTCTCCACCTGTCGTTTCAACGCCTTTCAGGCCTGGGTTTTGACTAGGGTCTCCACTGAACCATTCNACCATACCATCTGATTCTCTAGTCTGAATACTAGATAGTGGGCGAACGTTCTTCTGTGGGTCCAAGTAGATGTTTAGACACTTTCCACCGACAAACTGTCCGTTTGATTGAGTCAGTATTGCATCGATGTGGAAACTTTCCTTCAGATACAATACAGGGAATGCAGTTCCGTTATTTGGTGCTACGAATGACTCTACGCTGGACTTGAATGGTCCAACTTCAGCAATCTGTAATGTCGAGTTGCTGAATACGTCAAATTCAGTTTGTACTGTCTTGTTTTGATAGCGGTAAGCATCATTGTTATCCCATGCAGAATAAGTAACGGTGACTCTAGCTTTTCCAGCCATAACGTCTGATAGAGGGCAGGTTATTGCGAATTGCCCGTTGATATCTGTGATACCATTGAAACAGGCCACTGGCCCTGCAGGACTGTTGACCATTTCGTAATTTACACGAATGTTTCTGAATGTTAGATTTGTGTCTAATTCATCAGTTAACTGTCCAGTAACTATCATTGGTTTAGGAACAACCTCACCAGTTAGAGGATCTATTTCGCTTGTGTAAACAATCTGGTCATCAACATCTAGGGATGTTCGGCCAATCAATGAGAATCCGTTAGCGTTGTAAGCCATTTGGACGCGGAAGTGGTCATTGCCGAGTAAATCGACACAAGGGTCCCACTTTCCTTGCATTGAGAGATATTCAACCTCAATGTCCTCACAGCCTTCGTTAGGTAGTGTTTCACGGAATCGCAAGTATACTGACACTGGTCCAAACCCGTCAGGCAAGAAGCTGTCAGGGTCTTCACGTAGTAACTGAGGTGAAAGTGGAGCAACGTTTGCCTTCATACAACCTATTGCCTCAGAGTCATCCAATTGTCCGTTTCCGTTTGAGTCACGGTCTGGCAATCCATCGCCATTTCCATCATAGTAACACAGATGGCTACCGTCTGGCTGAGGTTCAGGTAAGGAGATCAAACCGGCATTTGGTGCAAGGGTTGCAACCACCTGTCGGTGCATGACTCCATCGAAATCAAGTCCTTCGTAGATGACATCTACCAATCCGCCGTTAGGCGTACCTGGTCCACTGAGTTCCCGACCACCTGAATCTCTGACAGTTGCTGTTTTATTGTCATCAGTAACTTGTGCTGTGAAATCCCAACGGTCGCCTGATTGTCTGAGATTAGGGTCGCTAGAAATTACATTGACATAGGTTCTAGAAACAACCCAAACATTCTGGCTGTCAACATTACCCTTCATCATACGGTCTCCCTCATATTCAAATTGTAATGAGTAGTTACCAAGAGCATCTTCAGGATTAATATCGAACGGTATCGAGAATGTTCCCAAATCATCGGTGTAATTGACACCGCTTCTACCATCGTAAGACCACGTCCAAGTCACTGGGGCTTGGCGAAGAGGTTGTAGTGAGTTATCTAGCAACCTTGCTTCAATAGTAGTAGTTGTGTTACGATACAATCTAGGAACGCTGGTCATTTGGAACTGAGTTGTTCCAACTACTGACACGTTAATGTAAGCACCAGTTGCCGCTAGATTGGTTGAGTTACCTGTGAAGTAATACGCATTGTTGGTAAAGTCCACTCTAACTCCAAATGTTCCAGCAGTGTACTGGCTGTACCATGTCCAATTGTATTCGAAGGTTGCTTCGCCGTCTTTCATTACTGGCCTTTGAGTATATGCGGTTTCTTGACTTCCCATGAATTGACCGTTGTTGTCAATATCAATTTGCAGAGCAATTGGGTCTTGGTCCCACGCATCGTTAGTACGGTTGGTGACAACTCCACGAACTCCGAATGTTTCACCGGTGTTCATTTCAGGAACAATTTCACATCGCACTGGACTTGAAGGGTCGGTTGGGTCAACTTGTCCACAAGGAGGTAAGTCTCCATCTCCACCGTTCACCAGAGCGATGAACCAATGGGTTGTATTGACATCGATGAAGTTACGCAGATTGATTGCCTCGCCTGGCAAGTTGTCAGGGTTTCCGTCCCACAAACTTGGATATGGTTTCAGAACCTTAGCTTCTTCGAAAGTTACTCCTGCTGCATTGAGTGCTTGCTGATGGAATAGTGTAGCCCAGTTTCCAAAGGTTCCGTCACCATTGTTGATGGTTCCGTCCCAGAAGTAAACTGCTGATAATCCACTGACAATCATTTCTCCTTCAATGTTCATGCGATGCATGACACGTACAGAGAACGGATCTGAAGAATCCCCGTGTAAATGCGGGAATGGCCATTCATCGGCCAATTCGGGTATTACTGATGCTTTGATTTCAATATCCCCCGCGGGTAAACTAGTGTTGGTGTAATCATAACGAAGAGGCATTCCCGTATTATCGAGAACCACGTCATGTGTCTTCGTCAAATCGTTCCAAGCGATTTCTTCGTATGCGCCCGGTATTTGTCCAACTCCATTATCCATTGTTGAATTCCAACGTACCTGCTTCCATGTGCCGTTTGCACCTAGGTCTTGTACGAATGTTAGTGAAGCCCAACCGTCGTTATCNGTCCTGTATCCATCATTATTGAATCCAGAGAAATTGGAAGGATTGGTTCTGTTNCCGAATAATCCACCAGTTATTTCGAAACTGATTGGCGAATTCTTGATTCGGTTATCGTATAATCCACGTGCCCAATCTGCAGCATAATGTGCTTTGAAATCTAACCAGAATGGCTGCTCATCGCTTCTAAAGTATGTCCATGAAGAGTAGTCTACGGTCATGTTTGCTTCCGCTCCAACAAAGTAAGATGCTGATTGATTACCGTTGAAGGCAAACATTTCAGTGACTTCCGCATACACTCTGTATGTCATATTGTCTCCTACTACCAAGTCCTCAGGATAGAGGAATTGACCAACTGTGAAGTTACCCCACATATTGGTGATTACATCGATTGTTTCGACTGCTGTTGTGTTGTTTCCTGTCCATTCGATGTGAACTTGTACTGGCAATCCAGGTGCTGCTTCTAATTGAGAGGAGATTGGATTTAGCCAATCTACATGTCCTCTGAAGATCGATGGACTCTGTGCATCTAGCCACAGAGTGTCCGGCATATCTAGAGTGATGAATGTTGGAGCCTTGTCGTCTGCATCCAATATACAATCGTTATCATGGTCCCAATCACTTGATTCCGAGCCTGAATAACATGGGTCTGAAACATAGTTCTCTTCGAGATGATCCCAGTTGTTATCTTCTCGAGAATCGTTATCATCGTCATTATCTATTACGTCCGGCCCTGTTGAAGGGTCAAGTGGATTTGCGATACCTAGGCCGCCTCCGAAATCATCGTGGTCCCACGGATTGGTTGATTCTGTATCGAATCTTAGTGGCCAAAGTAAGACTTCATCGATATCTTGCATACCGTCTTCGTCATCGTCTTTGTCGATATCGTCTCTCAAACCATCATTATCGTGGTCGTATGGGGCAGTGATTGAAATCGCAGCTTCGACTAAGTTAGCAATTCCGTCGCCGTCAAAGTCATCATCAGCCCAATCGACTATTCCATCGTTGTCGTGGTCGAAAGGATGTTGCTCTTCACCAGAGAAACAACCTGGTTGTAATTCTTGTACGGCGTCTGGAATTCCATTATTGTCATCATCTGGGTCTTCAGAGTCTGGAACACCATCGTTGTCATTATCGACATCATAGAATTTAGGAGATTTGAGTCCTTGACTCATGACTCCTTTGTCCCAAACTGCTTGGAACCATCCGTCTTCATCTACATCTTGGTCGTTCCCGTCATCATCAAGGTCATCGCAGTTTAATCCTGTGAAGAATTCTGTACCATAATCTTGGTTCACGTCGTCGTCAAGGTCGTCATTGGTATCNACTTCGAGGNAATCCCACAAACCATCGTTATCATCATCGACNTCATTCCAATCATAGATTGCGTCATAATCTTCGTCGAGATCTACTGTGTTATTTGTGAAGTCTCCATCGACGTCTCCGTCCTCTGAATTATGGTCTAAATCGGCACCTAATTCATCAGGGAACCCGACTGTGTTTGCGTTTGCAGTATCGTCAAAGTTCCATTGCCATACTCCAGTTAACAATCCCATCCATGTAATGAATGCGTCTCGGTTGTCTTGGATTTGTGTGTATGAGATTGCGCTCTCTACATCTCCATCTCCACCGAAGTCGTAGTGCCAGCAACCTCCAGTTGGGTCAGTAGTAGCTGTACCTACGTAATCAGGAGTACAGGTCCAGTCGTTTCCTTGCTGAGCCTTTCCACCCGGTCCTTGATTGAAATTCCAATCAGGACGTGTGGAATATGGTGAGCCGAATTGTGCATTCGTTCCTGTAAGCGGCATGTGATATGCAAGTGCATAAGCAAACCCACAAGTCCAGCCTGAGCCCAGTTGGCCAACGGTCATTCCACATTGAGTTAGATTCATTGTACCGCCCATCTTTAGGTCGTTTACATCCAGCAATCCATCGTTTCCTTCGTCTTGGTCCCACCAATCAGGCATTCCGTCAGCATCTTGGTCTGTATCTAATCCGTTGATTAGAGAGTCTCCATCAGCATCTACGTCCCACTCGTTAGCCCCATTGTATGAAGACCAGCGTGTGAACATAAACCAATAGAATTCAGGTACATCTCCGCCTTCTGGAGGATTGGTTGTTCCGTCGAATCCGTTGTAATTTAGAACAACGTCTGCGAACGGGTTAGCTCCCCAGACCAGATTCCAATAATTTTCAGTGTTGTCAGTGTAATCTTGATTGTCAGCACTGCCATCTAGGTCAGCGCCGTCTCCAAGAGGATAGTAAGGNGTTGCGAATGAATCGGTTGCATCAAAATCNACTATGCCACAGTTTCCATCNTCTGGGTCATACAAATCGGTTATTCCNTCNTTGTCATCATCCCANTCNATGTCNTTAGAAAGTCCNTCGCCATCAATATCTGANTCAACNTCGTTAGGTCCNTCNTCCCTNTACTTGCTACCNTTAATTTGGTGCAANAGAGCNTCATTGTCNAANTCACAATCCCAGTCTATNTCNATCATATCGATNATTCCGTCACCGTCATCATCAACGTCATCCCAGTTTGAAACNCCGTCNCCGTCCCAGTCGTTGAACTGAGCGAATGATGCCCTTTGNGTCATACATCTTGGGTCAGGGTTTACCGGGTTAGGGTTAGATTGAGANGTACAAGTTGCGATCCATGGNTCGGAGTTTTTGTCCAGAGGGAATGAGTCGTTCTCGTTTTCAATTTGGTCNTNATCGATATCGTATGCGAAGTCNGTAGCTGAGAATTGNGTCTGCACTGCATCGTCAGGAGTTGTGGTTCCGCCCATNTCAGGGTCTAGCCAATCCCAGATAGCGTTGTAGTTCTGGTCGAATGGTCTGAACCTATCGTCGTCCAAGTCTGCATCGTAATCTAGTTCACAATCCATNCCNGGNANNCCGTCAGTGTCAGCACCAGGGGTTTGGTAAGGGCTTGAGTCGACTCCTGTGTAATCGTTTAATCCATCNCGGTTGGTATCGATGTTAATACAAACATCTGGGATTCCGTCNTTNTCGTCATCAGGGTCATACATATCCAGAAGNCCATCGTTATCGTCATCGGTATCNGAACTATCTGGAGTNTCGTCGTCGTCNTTATCTGGGTCCAAGAAGTTAGGAATNCCNTCNCCNTCCAAATCGCCGTCTACGATGTTTGTGAATGCTGGAGTTCCTGCAGCGCCATCACCGTTCTCTCCGCCTGCAAAGTCAAACTCGTCATCGGCATCTACCTTAGCGCGTTCCAAGTCTACGAAGTTGAC
>PAEE01000027.1 GCA_002701145.1 Methanobacteriota archaeon | reverse complement strand
TGAATGGAAACTCGGCTTTCCAAATCAGATTTGGATTGGGTTCAACCGATAGCTCGGTGACTTATACTGGCTGGAATGTTGATGATGTTGTTCTTGAACCAAGAGGCAATACTGGTACAGGTACTGCTAACTGGACAAGTAATTCATTTGGTCCAGGTTCTAGCGGTAATATGGAAATGTCTCATGGTCTAATGGCCATTGATGCAACTGTGCCTATTGGCTCTATGATGCGTTGGAGCATTATTGATTCCAAAGATGGCTCAACAATACCTGGGTTCATGGACAGAGATGATATGAGCGCAGATTTGTCAATAATCGACGTTGTTGCCCATCCTGAAGTTCAATTAAAAATCCAAATGGAATCGACTAGTGAAAGTCCAATTATCCACTCAATTAAGATTGGTGGGGGAATAATTGAGCCATTTACATCTGACCCCACATCCTCTGGATGGAGTGGTTTCTCTTCGCACAGTAACGGTGTGGTGTCTGGCACCAGTTTCCTTAATTCACCCCAATGGCGTACAACCACGCCTTTCAGTGCCATGGAAGTTGTTTGGACTGGCAGTGGGAATGGTAATTTTGAAGCTTGTTTCACAGAGGTCAATCAGTGTTCAACAAGTGGATGGGAAACAATCCCATCTAATGGTAAATTAGCAATGGACAATCCAAGCGTAATTCTCAATTTACGCTGGAATGGAGGTGGCTCATATTCCATGGATAATATCGCNATAGATTTGCACAGGCATTCNTCNCCNTTGGATGCCAGAATTGATATTGGTCTTGATGGAGTTAGCGAGTGGTCATTTTCAAATGAAGCAATAGGTGGTTGGGGATTACAAGANAAATTCGCAAATGGNAATCACAGCGTCAANATGTCTCNTGCCCAAGGTGGCAGNAATGTTGCNCAAATGCACTATCCAATNAAGACTGGAACATCTGATCCATCTTACGAATCCACTGGTAATTTNATGCTAACACTAANACCTGAAGATGCTCCTTTAGATGGAGTNGAGNTGAGTTTCAGTATAGGTGGAAACCAATTATTGACTCAAACNGTAGGATTTGTATCTCTTCCTGAAACAGTNATACTCAGTGATTCTCAAATGCAGACNTTGGTCAACAATATGAATTCGAGGTCANCAGAATACACGATNGTCGGTGATTTAGATGCGCATGAGATTGAGATTTCAGTNTCNTCATCAACTGGTGGTAATTTGATTATGTCNGGTCTTTCAGTTCCTTATCGCTTTGATGCACAAATTGATGGAGATTCATCATTACCAATAATCGCAGCAATCAATTCACAGTTAAGTCAAACCGATGCCAATAATGGCGTTAAGAGAGTAGCAATTCCAATCGTAATGTCAAACCCTGGTCATTTGTTCATTTGGGATTATGGAATTCAGACANTAGGCACTCCTGAGCCTGTATCTATGTCTATGACTAATCAAACCGACACNCTNGTTGCTGGNAATGATTGGTATGAGTTTAGCAGTAAATTCGATCTNTCNAACATCGGGGTTACAGATGCTTCACAACACTTTTCGGATGAAGGTTGGTCTTCAGTCTTCACTTTAGGTGGAAGTTTGTGGAGTCGCTCAGTATACTGCTCAGTNNCTTCGAGTTCATGCAATTCTGAGCAGGGCATCATTATCGATTCATTCTCATATAATTTTTCAGGCTCAGAAGTAGAATTTTTCCATCGCATCAGAATCTCTTCCATTTGGCCAGATGAAGAAGCNGTNATCGCTTCAAGTTCAATCGATATGAATGGNCCTGCCTCTCAGCCAAANCAAATTCGATTTGGTTCTGGCTGGTCTATGGGNGTCGAACAGGATGTTGAGGTAAGNGATTGGCATCTGTCTTTCTTGAATGGTGCNCANTCAACNTGGGATGCACTTTACATCGACCCTNCNAACCCNGGNGTTGTNGAAGTTGANTTATCNTTNGANGACTTAGAAGANACTCCANGNTCTTCNACNTACAGTGTNTCACTNCANATGGATGGNGTCCTAACNGATACCACTCAAACACTCGTTGATGGAGTTGCTACTCTGATGTTTACTCCTAATCCGCTAGCCACCGAAGTTGAACTTGAAGTNAGTGTNACNGGTNTTTACGGTCAAACNGTTGTNTGGAATACTCCNAAGAATGCCACCTTCTTGATGGATGATTTAGCNCCAATCCTTCTTTCATCNAACGTAGCACCACTCGACCACAGAAGTAATCAATATCCGTTGGAACTAGTCTTTGAAATTGGAGANAGNCCACTNCTCCCTAGACATTCCCTATTACATCTAGAGTCATCCTGGGAAGGGGAATCAACTGTAGTGTTGGATAAGCCTGCTAACTTGAATGGATTCCAGGGTGAGTATTCTACAGTTCTTGATGTTAGCAATGCAGACATTGGTGACACTATAGCAGGCTGGCTAGAGGTATTCGACCCAGCTGGGCATCAGTTACCTGATTCAGGTAGCGAAGAAAGTCCATTATTCATCATTCAATTTGGACCCGACGGNGCTCCAACAATTATGGAAGATGGNTTNGGTTGGACTCATAGTGACTCTTGGCTTCATCCTGGTCAGAATTACAGTATGCAAATTCCTATTCAAGATGTCAATGGATATGGCGATATTGAATCCGTAATTATTGATTTAGCTTCAGATTCGAATGAGAATTTAATCATCGAATGGTCTTCTGCGGACGGATGTTCATCATCTCTCAACGAGATAGTAATCGAGGATTGTTTCATAATTGGCGATGCGCACCACTTTGATCCTATGTTCACTTTGGAAGTAGTAATGTCGTTTGCGTGGGACTTTAATCCAGATTCATCTATCGAGCGAAGAATAAGAGTTACTTCGAGTGATGATTCNGGNCAATCATATCGTAGCGAATTAGATTCAGTATGGCGTTACTCAAGCGAGATGGAAGTNGACACCTCTNCNGTTGGTTTCTCAGACACTTCAGCATTTGTTGCTCCAGGAGANACCAGTAATCTGTCCGCAGATATCATTTGGTCACGTGGNGGGCAGNTNGTTGGNGCATTGGTAGACATTACNGCNACAATCGATGANAATGAGCAATACGGNCTNTCTGAAAATGGCCGTGTAAATTTGCAAGTCATCGCTCCTAATTCAACCGGAATACACCCNATAACACTCGATTTGGTNAATNTACCANCGGGNGCGATAGACCGAACTGATACTGANGAAGTAGTTGCTTGGATGGTGGTTGATGGAAANGCACCTAGTGTCNTCCAATTCCTTTCTCCTGACCCTCTAGAGTTAGTTCAAGAAAGAGATTGGAAAGATCTCGGNTTTGAGATAATGGTNAATGAAAGCGAAGGATTAGACATGAGNTCNATGNGAATGAATTGGCTGATTATGCCNCACGGAATGGCAATTCCTGAACTCGCTTTACTNGGCGGTAATGTTAGTATGGAACTCATAGCAGGAACNGGTGCNGGNAATTCAATTCCACTTTTGGCCATTTTAGATGTAGANGCAATTATTCCTGAGGTNAGTCGTGATAANTCATGGGANCTNTGGATTTGGGTAGAGGGNNATGATNTAGCTGGCCAACAAATCGAATCTGGATTTAATAGCNGAAATTCACCTCTCGCAATATTNCAAATGGCAAACAGAGAAGCNGATTTACGAATCGAATCCGATGAGATTTTGGTGACAAAGAGTTANCCTGGCGTAGGAGATGATGTTTGGATTAACATTACAGTTCGTAACGATGGGCAAGTCGATGGAAGTACAAGTATTCGTGTAGAAGTCATTGAAGATGGNNATGANNGAAGATTGATTGAGATNATCAATGTCGAAGTTTCTGCATCAGGAAATACATCATTCGAAGTCAAATGGGTCCCAGAAAAACAGGGCACGGCATGGGTTGTCGTTTCAACTCCCGATGGGATGAATGAACGAACGGAGCCTATTCAAATCGAAAGTGGCGAATCAACATTCATAGTTGAAGGGTTAGATGGTGCTAGCAATACTATGCTTACTGGTTTTGGTATAATCGCCTTCCTTATGGTCGGCTTACTTGGCTATCTAATAATGTCTGGAAAGAAGCCACCAAGAGATGAATATAACGAAGAAGAATACATTTGAGCCTTGCAATGGTTTGAAATGTGTCTAGCCTCCGCGATATAATGGAGGATGCAGGAGGGCTGCTGACAGACTTCGAGTCTGAGGAAAGTCCCCTCTCCACAGTGCAGGCGGTCGACACAAGTCGAGACACAGAAATGGGTCGGTCAATGGTGCAGAAACGAACGATACGAGGTGTGTACGATGAATCCGGAAGGACGAGATTGCCACGTGGTCGATGAGACGAGCAACCCCGCTGGAGCAAGTCCAAACAGTCCCGCTTATGCGGCACGTTCAGGGACAGGTAGGACGCACAGTTGAATGCAGTCACCGAAAGGGAACAGAAAGGGGCTTACTCCCTGCATTCTCCATTCCTTTCTATTCTATAATAGCGTCAACTGCTTGCATTTTTTCATTGGTTAGGACAATGCCTTCCCCATAGTCAATGAAATCCGGTTCTCCCTTGATCTTCGCTCGAATATAGTGGTCAGCAGTTAGGCAAGCAGGTAGTAAGAATACGCTTGTTAAGAATGCGAAACTAATGAGTAACATCATGATTATGAAGAAATTGACAAGCCCAGGGAATGCTACGGTGAAACCTGCTCCAATTCCTGCCACCGTGGTAGCTGTTGTTTCAAAGATGGTTTGTCCGGTGCTCTCTACAGCACGTGACATGCCAATGGCGGTTTCACCTTCTTCCTGTATTCTNTGCATGACGTGAATAGCATCNTCAACTCCTATTCCGAAAACAATAGTTCCAATCATCGCAGTGAATATATTGACATTNACNTCTCCTGAACTCATCAGCAATGGTTGCCAAATGATGATTGTAGCGACAGGAATCATTGTNAAAATACCCAAGCGAACCGACCTGAATACAAAACACAGAACGATGGTNAATATCAGAAGTGTGAGTAATGTNGTGTAATTTTGNGTGTCGTGGATACCTTCGTTGATATCCAGNCTTACNGGTAATCCNCCNGTNAGAGGNGATACTCTGATTCCTTGCTCTTCCATTGGTTCAGTAAGCATCACATCGATATCGTCTCTAAGCATGCTTGCATTATCGAGATTCATGTATGGTTGTGTGACATAGACCAGTGCTTTGCTTCCTTCTTCATTGGTTAGCATCCACTGTACTTCTTTAGAAAGTGTATCATATGCTACATTTACCATGTCTTTACGCAGGTATTCTCTACCATTTCCATCAGGTGAAGTTGCATCTAATAGAATCCAAGTAGCGCACTCTGCACTATTGGATTCCCAACATTCCTCATGCAACAATCCCCAAAGATTGCCATCGTACAATGTGAGGCCAGTTGTAGGCTCTAATATCACAACAGGTACTGCTTCAAGGAAAGTTATCAGGCTCGTTGTATTGGTATAGGGTACTTCTGAAATTTGATTTTCNAGAGCATCCATCGCATCCAGTACTTCGAGCGATCTTATTTTTTGTTCTTGGTCATTTACATGATTCGATGCATCGAAAATGAATAAAGANGTTTGACCTCCTGAAAATGTGCTGGAATATTCGACCATTGCTTCCATTGAAGGGATATTATCTGGTGTTTGGTCTGAGCCAGTAATTGCTTTATCCATAGCATCGAGTTCTGAAACGCCTGCGATAGTAACAGCACCTGCAATTAGTAACACAACTGCAAAGTGACGGACTGGCAATTTAGAAATCGAGCCCCACATCGGCGGATTAGTACGTTTGTTGAATCTAAGTAGCCAAATTAATACCGGAACAAGAATCATTGAAAATACAAGAGTTGCCATTATTCCTGCAACTAAGGTCATTCCAACCGAACGGATTGGAATAATCGGAACAATGCTTGGCAATATCAGTACAGAAAAGCCCACAACAGTGGTAGCTGCAGAAATCAGTACAGCAATTCCGGTAGTCCTTGACATTTCCATTACACATGAGCGATAGAAATCCGGGTCCCAGAGGTCAGGTACNTCTTCCAAACGCTGGCCTTTTCTCCTTCGTTTGTCATTCTCTTCAATCGCAGCATCAATTCTTTTCCGCCGCACTTCTTCGATACGATTTACCATATGCAATGCATAATCAACACCCAAACCAATCAAAATTGGGAATGTCGCAATTATCATCGGAGTTAGAGTCATTTTCAGTAGTACTGTGGCTCCAAAAGTAACAGCCAACGCCATTACGATTGGCGTTCCTGAAATTATCACTACCTTCCATGAACGATGTAGTGCAGTGATGACCAATACTGTCAGGAATAGCGATATCGGCATCATGTTGAGTAGGTCTAAATAAATCTCATCGGAAACATCTTCCAAAATCTTCGAGAGTCCTGTTTGTGTCATATTCGTGGTCCTGTATTCCTGAGGTCGATTGTCTAGAGAGATTACTTTGTCAACATGAGTGAAGTAATCTTTGTAATCTTCCCACCGGGTTTGGTCGATTTGGTTTGAAGAAATCATACCAACTAGTACTGCAGTTGTATCCCATACACCATCTCCATTGGTGTCTTTAGCTAATGCGTCTAAGGAGCCATTTGATTGATTGACAATTTCATTGATACGTTCTTGTTCGTTTGGAATTGCGTATAATCCTCCATCACCACCTGGTGCTTGCTGAAGTGTATCACAATCTATCAGNTGAGAGGTCAACCTTTCCCCTGTATTATCGCACATTGCATAGTTAAATCTGCCATCGCTAGAATTAATTTCCTTGATGATTTGAGATATTGATATTATCCAAAGAACTCCATCATTTTTACCATGGTCTTCTTTATCCCAATCTAANCCATTTTGNTCTAGNNCNGGNGATCTTNTTTCATCATCNCCTTCNATCCAGGATATTTCATGCAGGATGTCAACATTTGTNATATTGAAATCATTCCCATATATCTCGGGGTCAACCGCATTTGGTGATTTAATGTAGATGAAACCTACATCTGTTGACCATTCTTCTCTAACTTCGAGTAATAGGTCGGTCGACTCAGCACCTTCGGGTAGGAATACCTCGACATCATCGACAATTTGGTCTTGGAATCCAGTTCCGATATATCCTAGCCAAGAAGATAGTAGAACCAGAAGTAGTAATGCGGTTTTTGGCTGATTCAACACCTGTGAATAGAAGGAATCTAGGCCCTCTTCGGTTTTTTCACGGGCCGCTTTGGAAAGCTTTGCAAAACGTTCAGAAGCCTCCCCCATGTTTGACGGGGTGCATAGCCAATCCATGAAGGCTATGCTAACAAGAGTTAGTTTCAGTCCAATCCGAATTCCTTAACCAAAAGGTGACGAAGGAAGTTTCTTGCGGATTGCAAAACTAATCCTGTTGCCATTAACGATAACCCTAGAACACCTATCCAAACAGCTGTTAATCCTGGACCGACTAGGGTGTCAACCGAATCTGAGATTCCGTTTACTGCATTCAAAGCCATAGCCGCACCTGCAGCAAACAACCCGAATCCAGGTAGTCCAAGTACCAGTAGAGGTTTCTTTTGCGAAAGGGATACCATGGCCCATGCTAAAACAGTAAAGCCATGTGATAATGCAGTGAAGTTGCTACCTTTTGGGACATCATAGCGAATCACAGTAGGAATCTCTTGAATTGTCAAATCTTTTTCATGAGCATCTTCAAGCATTTCCAAAGATAATTCCATTCCTTCAGAATCAAACCGTAGTCTTTCGATTGCTAATTTGGAAAATGCTCTGAATCCAGACTGCGTGTCTTGAATCTCAAGATCACTGGATAGATTGGATGCTGCTGTAATTACCTTGATTCCTAAACGTCGATATGCAGGCATATCTTCACTTCCGCCGCCAGCAACAAATCTGCTACCTATTACGAATTCTGCTTCGCCATCTAAAATTGGCTTCAGCAGTTTTGGAATATCTGAGGGCTCATGCTGCCCGTCACTATCGAGAATAATTAGAGCGTCAGCATTCATTTCTCTTGCCTTTGCGAACAGTGATTTCAGAGCACCGCCATATCCTCNGTTAACTCTGTGGCGGTGAACAATAGCTCCACAAGATTCTGCAATCCTTGCACTCGAATCAGATGAACCGTCGTCAACACAAACTACCTCATCGACGTAGTCCAAAACTTTGGTTACAATGGTTCCAATAGTCTCTTCTTCATTGTACATAGGCAAGCCCGCAATGATTCGCATAGGCGCATCAGAGGGGGTTTCCATGATAATATGCGAAATCTGGTGCAATATATGTGATTCGGCGACAAGTCAGAGATATTGACGATATGAAGGGTGCCTAACCCGCCCTACGAATAGGGCGGGCAGGCGGAGGGNCAGTTTGTATTGTTCAATCAACCATTCAGATGGTTGATCGATGTAACCGCACGGCTACCATCAATCACTCCTGTAATTGCATTCAAACTTACAATCAGTTGGACGTATGTTTGACCATCACTTGTTACGAATGTAGCACAGTCCTGAAAGGAACTAGTGTTAATCGATAACTTCAGTGCTCGGCCTGCATTAGATTTTCTAGCAAATCCAACAAGCATGCTTGTGTCGTTTTGTTCATTGTCTGGCTCAGTGTTTTTTTCTACCTTAGGCATTTTTTTCAACTCCTGGAACTTGTTGTTATCGCTGCGCCGTTCCTTCTCGCAGCAAATTAGCATCTTTTGTCAACGGACCATGTTATTTTCTAACAGAGTGGGCTGAAAGTAAATCTAGACGACGATACTGAGTATTAAAACGAGGGAATGTTGACGGCCGGATATGCGAGCACTAGTTACAGGCGGGGCGGGATTCATTGGTTCACACCTAATAGACCGCTTAGTTGCAAACGGTGATGAGGTAACTGTAATCGATAATTTGTCCTCTGGAGTAATCGAATTTATTCAGGGTCATATCGATTCAGGTGCAGTTTCTTTCCACAATGTCGACCTCAAGGATTTGGATTTGGTCAAGCCGATAATGTCAGGTATTGACATGGTCTATCACCTTGCTGCTAACCCAGATATCAGACTCGGGACAAGAATTACCGATACAGATTTGAAAGAAGGAACCATTGTTACATACAATGTTCTAGAATCGATGAGATTAGCAGGTGTTGAAAAAATAGCATTTGCTTCGTCATCAGTAGTATATGGTGAAGATGCACCTATGCCAACTCCAGAAAACCATGGACCATGTTTACCAATTTCACTTTATGGAGCCTCGAAACAAGCTGGTGAGGGATTAATCGGTTCATGGGTTGGTACATTTGGATTACAGGCTTGGATTTTCCGTTTTGCTAACATCATCGGCGAGCGTGGAACTCATGGAGTAATCTTTGATTTCATACACAAACTGAAATCNGANCCAAANCGNNTNGAAGTTCTTGGAAATGGATTACAAGAGAAGTCTTACATGGAAGTCGGAGATTGCGTTGATGCAATCTTACATGTCGTCAAAAACACAGATGAGCGAATCAATCTTTACAATCTAGGCTCGAGTGACACATGCAGTGTTCGCAATATTGCAGCGATCGTCATTCGTGAAACAGGTTGCGATGGAGCCAGTATCGAATATACAGGTGGCGACCGTGGTTGGGCAGGAGATATCCCGAAGGCTATGCTTGCAATAAATCGACTCGAAGACCTTGGATTCAAGGTCAACTATGATAGTGAGGATGCTGTGGCGTATACCACAAGGGTCCTTATCAAAGAGATAATGGGGTGAAAATATGCTACGAAGAGATATTTCAAATGAAGCTGGAGCACGTTCTGACGGACTAATGATTGTGAGTGTGATTTTTATTGCCGCTTTCACATACATCGCTTTTACAACAAGTCCGGTTTACACCGGTGTCGGTATAGGGGACAGAGCCCCTGAATTGAAAGGCGAAGTATGGGATGGAAACACTTGGGTACCATTCGACTTACATGAGAACTTAGACCCGAGTTGGGAAGAAGGTTCAGGAGAAGGAACCTGGTACATGATTGAATTCATGGACACAAATTGTGGGGCTTGTCAGACTGCAGCTACCAACAGTATTCCTTCAGAGCAAGCAAAGTGGCTTGGTGAAAATGGCCGTTCGGTTCCTGAAAACACAACTGTTGAATTCCTAGCAGTTGCAATAGCATTATATCCTGATTCATGGGATTATGGGCAGCAAGAAATAATAGATTTCAAAACAGACTACAATCAAAACTTCCCTTTCATGGATGACCATGACAATTCAAACTCAGCAGTTTGGGAAATACCTGGGACTCCGACATATTTCTTGGTTGCACCTAATGGAATAATCGAATACGCATCACCTGAAGATAATTCAAGAGATGTTTGGGATGCAATGGAAGAAAAGATACCTCGAGGTGAATCATGATGGAGTTAGATGCTAATACACAATTATATTTCCACTGGATTCCAATTATTTTTGGACTATTCCTAATGTCTCCTTTTGGTGAAGGCCTAGGTAAGAGTCTCTCATCTCGTTGGCAAAGTCTTGCAACACTACGTGGTAGGACTCTNGGTGGAATGATGGCTGTAATGTTTGGAGGATTCACAGTTTCTGCACACACCCTTTGGATTCACAACAAAGCNAATGAAATGGGTGGAGNCAACTTCTGTAGTTCCGATGGAGTATGGGACTGTTCAAGCGTCATCGGCAACTCTGAATGGAACACAATGCCATTTTTGGGTCTACCGTGGGGACTTTTGGGAATGCTTTCATTCGCATTATTTTTGTGGCTTGTAATCTCAATTGCGAAAGAGCCAACAGCATCATGGGTAATCACCCACTTGAAAATCGGTACCAATTTGGGAATAATTGGAATTTTGATGATCTTCTATCTAATCTATGCAGAATATGATATCGGCAAGTTATGCCAATATTGTACTACTGCACACGTTGCACANGTAATCTCTGTATTCGGTTTCTTCAAACTCGCATCATTACAAAACTCTAGTGAATGGGTAGTTGGAACCACTGGTGCTGNACAGAATAGTACCCGNGAAAGAAGAAGTCGCCGTGGCGGCTATGTCGCTCCAAANGCAGCNTCTGAGGAGGAATGAATCTGGAAGAAGGCGGCTGGTGGATGGTTTTCACAGCCGTNTGCCTCGCCTCAGTAGTTGGCCTTCTCGAATATGAGGGCATCATCAATTTACTGGATGAGTCAGAATCTGTCGAAAAGCCTCTTACAAATACCACAGATGAAATGCACCCTTTAGGAAAGGAATGCCTTACTACTCATGATGTAGCAATGCATTTCCATCCATATCTAACAATACTGATTGATGGCGAGGAGTACCTTATTCCNGGAGACTCAGGANTCNATACTGAAACTTGTCCNNAAGCTATGCACATGACNCACACTCACGATGATAGNGGNAAACTACATGTTGAAGGNCACACGGTTGTNGATGTGCCTTTGGAGGTATTTTTCGATGTGTGGGGNAAACACTTCGATGAAACAGGAATCATGGAATACCGTGATGGTACNGTTGAGATGACCGTTAATGGTGAAATTAACACAGAATATCAAAATCTCATCCTTGCAGATGGACAGAATATCGTAATCTCATACACATCTAATTNATCAAGGCGCATATATTCCTTCGAAATACAATGCGTCCGTGTTGGTAGTTACTGGCTCGATTCTATGAACTGTAACGTCCACNCTTTCACTTGTGTTGTACGCTTTACGTAATTCACGTAACAGTTGATGTTGGACATCAGTTACTTCATCTGCACGAATCAATGAGAGGTGTCTNTGACTCTCCTCATCGACCTGGACAGTATACTCTACCATCCAAGACTTTGAACCCCTGTGACTCGATTCTTCTGTGGCATCATGTGTTGGTTCCATGGTANTACATCTACCTTCAACCTTTTCAATTGTTTGGTNTNNTGTGTGNTANTTTGNCATAAAAGTGCCNAAANNGACNAANTCAGGNCGNTTNACAGGANNATNNGTCACTCTTCTTCCTTATTACGGTAATTNTTCGCTGGATAAAATACNAGCAATNCACCTAGGAATATACAAATCGCCATTATTTGGAACAAGTTATGATCTTCTGAGACTTCCCAATCTCTGTTTGAAACCTCAACAACTCCAAATGGCTCTCCCCCTTCTTCAGGTTCATGAACTAGGATTATCGACCATTCATCTGGTAGTTGTAAATCTCCGTAGATGGATACATTTCCAGATGAATTCACAGTCTTCATACCAACTAGAACTCTATCTCTAGTATCATCACCAGGGTTGTCAGCTTCGAGAGGAACGACTTTGCCGTGCTCCAACACCATGATGGTCAATTGTCCGAACTCTGGTGTTGGGACAATTACTTCTTCATCGACAAGACTCATCGCAATTTCTTCTGGATTTGAACGGGTACTTTCCTGCGATAATATCCTCTTTTGAACATCACTCCAAGCATCATATCCCTCAGCAGTCTTCGTTCCATCTACAAAAAATGTAGGAGTTCCATAATTGGTGTCATCTTGCTGCATTTGGTACTGTACTCTTGCAAGACTAGCCTCATTTTCAAATTCATCATTCACATGTAATCCTACAATGGCAGTTCTTGAGCCATGGGATTTAGCAACCAATAACAATTCAGGGTCAATTTCTGCACAAGATGGGCACCAAATCGCAGTTCTTTCTTCGACCAGAACAGTTCTCTTGAGCCAATACTCTTCAATACTATCTTCGGCCAAAACTGTAGTGGATGATGTCAGGCACAATGCCAGGACAATTACCGCCATCAGGTGCCTCATCAGTCGGATGGCGTCGTATCTCGTCCATGAAGTTATCAGGAGGATGCTTCCCCGATTAGTTTGAGGGTGTGCTATGGTTGACCGCTGGGTTCAGGACCATCAACGTGATTCTTGGCGTAAGCAAGCCAAGGCTAGTGGATACCGTGCACGTTCTGCCTTCAAGCTAAAACAAACACATGAAAGACACAAAGTCTTCGATTTAGGCGATAGCGTTCTNGACGTTGGTTGCCATCCTGGTGGATGGGCTCAAGTCGCAGTTGAATTGGTTGGCTCGAACGGTAAAGTCGTAGGAGTTGACCTCAAATCATGTGTTCCTGTTGAAGGTGCAAATTTGATTGTCGGTGACATTACTGACCCTTTCACTCAGCAAGCTGTTCTCGATGCAATCGATACAGAGGTAATCGATGTTGTAGTCTCAGATATTTCACCTCACATTACAGGAAAGTGGGATATTGACCAAGCGGTATCGTTGATGTTGGTAGCAGATGTGTTTGATTTCGCTCTTCCTATTCTCAAATATGGNGGACATTTTGTCACAAAATTATTCCAAGGAGTTGGTGTTGAGGAGTTAATCGATTTAGTGCGACCTCATTTCCAGACCGTCAAGAGGTTTTCACCAATGGCGAGCAGGAATTCATCTTCAGAGGTTTATCTGGTTTGCAAATTTCATACTCCTAAGAGGGGACCTGATTGGGAAATCAGGCCCGCATTNGAGCACGCATTGGAAAATCGCAAAGGTGGGCCAGATCCATTAGAGGAAGTCGAGCCCGCTAAATCTACTTTCAGCATTCGAAAGAAATCTACTCCTAAGGAGTAAACTTTCACATTCACTTTAGGTGTGGGAATCCTTGATTAGGATTAAGCAAATCCAGTTTGGCTAATGCCTACAAAGCCTAAGCCCATAACCGAAGAAAACGACATCCGCACAAAATCCATTTTGTCGGCAATGAAGAATAACAAAAGTTCCCAAANTTCTAGGAGTTCCAGACAAAGGGTGGAAGACCTAGTTGCTAACAATCCTGTAAATCGTCTTGAGTTGGTAGTACTACGGCGATATCCGAGGCGTTTAGTCAACTCTGCTAATTACACCGGCTCATTGGCTGCAGCGTGTGGAAGAGACGAAACCGGTTTGGTGGGAATCGTCTTGTGGGGAGAGCAGGTAAATCATGTAAAAGCGGGCGACATAATACGAATAGAGAATGGGTGGTGTCGGATGAGAGATGGTGAAATAATAGTCTCCACAGGTAGAAATGGTACTCTTGAGGTAATTGATAGATGAAATTGAATGTCGCGCAAGGATAAAGAGGGAGAGGTCGTGGCCGAGTTGCACTGAGGTGTAATATCATGTCTGACCGAGCAACCGTCTGTACTGCATCTGGAGTCCCATTAGTGGACAAAGGATCAACCACTTTTCCCTGCCCAACATGTGGCGAGCCTATTGGCCGCAGCCCACGCTGTAGAAACCAAGGCGTAACTTACGTCTGCTCATGTGGATTCCAGGGTCCTTGAACAAATAGGTGATTTTCATGGGAATGGTCGCACTAACTTACAAGGTCATGCCTGACTCTGACGTCGACGACGTCTCAGCAGATGACATCGCAGCACAAATTACAGCTCTAAAGGACGATGTCTATGACGTCCAACTTTGTGAAACCAAGCCTCTGGCTTTCGGTTTGAAATTCATTCAAGTTCACGTTGTCATGAATGATGGCTCNGGACTTTCAGATGTTTTCGAAGAAAATATGCGTGCCATACATGGCACTGGCGAAATCGAAGTACTTTCGATGGGCCTTCTTTGAAACGCAAGATAATCCCCCTACATTNGTAGGATAATATCACAATTGATGTAANGGAGTTCNCATGAACTCTCTTAACAAGGTCGTAGCATAACTTCCNGAAGGCAGTGTGAATCTAAATCTGATACAAGCTCCTTCAGGATGCCACANGTCTCCTTCTTGAACTCCCTCATTCCACTTTTCNCCCATAGTTTCCCCACCTGCGATNGGAACNCTCTCATATTGNAATTCACTAAATGTTGTAACCAAAGGTCGNCGAGTNCCTTTGGTGGTAAGTCGGCCTATGCGTTCGACTTTCCATGTAGTATCTGCAAGACCCATTTCNTCTAGNACTGAGTTTTCTATTTCTCCAAATNGTCCTTCAGGNCGTGCAACTGTAGCNCCTGGTAATTGTCCAGTTACAACTAGTCGCCCGAGTATACAGTTACGTGAAATACGACTCAATGTTCTTTCTTCAACAGCGACCATNGATGAGGTTTCAAGTTGNCCATTTTCGTCAACTCTTCCGACTAAATCTCCCGCTACGGGGTTGGACAGCGAAATTCCAGCATCGATTCTTGCCTTTATTGTACGATTGAATGCAACAGACTGNAATGAGTGAACAGTCATCAANTGCAAATTGTTTGGNAGTTTTCTAAATGCNCCNANCCAATCTTCAGGGTTGGANATAAGATGTCTCANCATATCTCTTTCAAAACCTAACCAATGAGGAATTATCTCTAANGCNTCTTCAGTNACTCCATTTTCNCGAATATGNTTTCTAAAATTNGCGACATCATCATTCTCATCACCTTCCATACTGAGGTATGACATTACTGCNCCTTCCCAATCATTGGTAATCACGTGNCTTCCAACAACTGGCGTTACNGGACGCCCTGCACCAAANCTCTGNGGTCCAATCCAATTAGGGAACAAACCGNTTCCAAGNTTTTCCTTCATNCCAGATTCGATCTTGGAAATNCTNTCCATGGCTTCCGATTCNCTCATCGGACTACCATCNGCATGNCAGCATCCTCTNGCTACNATTGTGAATCGGTTACCTCTGTGGTTTCCGAACCCAAGTTTTTGATGGGTGCGTCCGATGATNTCAATCTCCACATCTGGAATGCTNACCTGAGCCACTTTCTTTTGTGGTGCATCGATGATGAAAACTTGCTTTGTGATAGCTCTNTTATCTTTGGTTCCTGCAAANAATATGCGGTTTCTTGAGATGCCGCATGCTGAAGCCAACTTGGAAATGAATCTGTTAGTTTCCCAATTTGTTAAAGTGACGTTGGCAGCAGTGAACCTTCCTTTAGAATCTAAACTAATTTTAGTTGATATTTCATCAACTCTGAAATCAGAAACTCTCGATTTTAATACTCCACCAATTCCTTTTGAATCAACAGCGAAACCGGTTAAGCCAATTGAATTGGCGAGGCTATCCTCGTCTGACATGTGCTAACACATCTCAAATTTTTAGGGCAGTGTAATCGCCTTGGATATCACTGAGGAGTTTCTTCAAAAGTTTTGCAGGGTCTACTCCCTTATTTGTTCGAATGAAGAATTCAGGTTCATCCAGATCTGGGTGACCTGGGAAATAGTTTGCATAGTCGACTCCTTTGTCGCTGTTCAACCTCTCGCGTAGGACTTGTAGAGAGGTGTGAGACTCTCCGATAAAGCGTACACGAAGTTCTGTTTTATCCTGTTGTAGTACCTTAACTGGCATAGTGACCGATGTTGGCGTCCAGCCCCGCGTTCATGAACCTTTGGACATATCTGATTCAAATCGCCGTAGGCGAAGGAACTTAGAATCGTGGTTTTTTTGACTTTTGCACCCTTCTCGCTTTTGTACTGAATCGGGCCCCCCGTGCATGTGAGTGCTAACACAATCGAGGACAGATTGCGGGGGCAATCTGCGACTTTTCGAAAGTATTCATGGCCAATTTTAATCGCTTCCGTTCTTCTAACAGCGGGGCTAGTGGCTGATTTGGCAGTAGTCGATACGCCTACGTTCCACACAGATTTGTCTGATTTCGCACCTGAATCCGATTCTTCTGATGCTCATGAAAGAATTAGTGAACATTTTACCAATGAGACAAGGCCAATGTTTGTACATGTAACCCGTGATGATGGCGGCAATGTTCTGGAAATGGATTCACTCAATCTGATGGATACCCATCTTCAAGAGGTTAAACAAGAAAGCGAGAGTCTTCAAAACCTTGTTGAAAACTGGATTACAGCGCCATCGATTTTACAATTAGCACTGGATGAAGAGGCTAATGGAACTCAATTGTCCGAAGTCAAGGACTGGGACGAAATGCTGAATTTAGTAATCGATCTTAACGAATCAGATTGTCCTGGAGATGTTTCGAAACAACGTGAAGTCTCACAGTTTATTCTTGATGGGATGCTGCACAAAGATTTCGATGGAACTGAAATTTGTCTTTGGATTGAAACTAATGGAGCGAATGGTTCAGCATCAATGGACGCATCTTCAACACTTTGGATTCTAGAAGTAGACCCTAATTTGTCATCTGAAGAGCGTAAAGTAAAGGAAGACCAAATCCGTGACCTATTCCATGAGTTGAGTGAAGATTCTGAACTGAATTATGGTGTTGCGTCCTTAGGTCTGATTTCACACGACATAGACGAAGGAACATTTGACAATTTGGCTACTTTGATATTCTTAGCAGTATTAGTCGTCGTAGTTTTACTTGCAATTTCATTCAGAAGTGTTCGTGGAGTAGTGTTCCCCTTGGTTGGACTATCCTTCGCACTTATCTGGACATATGGTTTGTTGAACCTCGCTGGTGCAAGGTTCACAGCTTTAGAAGTGGCAGTTGCTCCTTTAGTACTCGGTCTTGGAATAGATTATTCAATTCATTTACAAAGAAGATACAATGCATTTAGAGAAGAAAATGATGATGCTGCTGATTCATGGCTTGCTTCTTGTGCGAAACTTTCGACACCACTGGGACTGGCGGTCATAACTACAGTTGCAGCATTCCTTGCGAACATTATCTCCCCACTACCTCCATTGGAAACATTTGGAATCGCTTTGGC
>PAEE01000026.1 GCA_002701145.1 Methanobacteriota archaeon | reverse complement strand
AAGCGACGACCACTTGAGCTGCCGGTATTACCGCGGCGGCTGGCACCGGTCTTTCCCAGCCCTTATTCCAAGAACTATTAAAATTCAAGAAAAGGCTACACATTGTGCAGTCACTTGGAGTTCCCTCATCACAGTTTCCTGCAGTGTGAAGTTTTCGCGCCTGCTGCACCCCGTAGGGTCCGGATTCGTGTCTCAGAATCCGTCTCCGGGCTATTGCTCCCACAACCCGTACGCGTCGATGGCTAGGAGGTCCATTACACCCCCTACGACCTGATACGCCGCAGACCCATCCTACACCGCCGAAGCTTTGAACCACTCACCGTTCCAGGCGTAGTGGTCTATGGGGTATTATGCTCAGTTTCCCGAGATTATCCCCCAGTGTAGGGCAGGTTATCCACGTGTTACTGAGCAGTATGCAAAGAATCTAATTTCTTTCTACTCGCATGGCTTAATCGAACTCCAATAGCGGTCGCCTCTGGCAGGATCAACCAGATTTCATGATGCTAGAAAAGCATCTNTCTTGTTATGATCCTTAGGTTACTTGTCGCTGTTNTTGTTTTTGCTGACCTAAAAAATAATTGACAGGTTCACTNGCACTNAATTTGCTCTTATACTTGCACACAAAATAAATTGTGTCGTGAACACTAATCACCTACCTGGCCTCAAGCGGACACTTTCCCTGGGGAGGGCGTGGTTTCTCGAGACCGCAATGTGCTTCGGCTCGCATCAGGGTAGATGGCGGCAGTCATTGTCCACTTGGACTCAGCCGCCAACGCCGTCCCAGACGACGCAAGCATCCCGCCCAACTCCCACCCGTATATCAAGGTGACTGTTTGGACGAGAGGNGAAATCGAAGCACTGCGCCGCAATACAGCGTCTAAGATAAGCCCTGGATTATCTATTATTCGGAGCCAGANTTTCTTAGTTCGCCTGACTATTACATTTCTAAGTCTTTTTTGACCATTTTAAGACCCAATTCTAAATGTTGTAAGTATGACCAAATACTACCATTATTTTCGAGTTATTATGCAACCAGCGCCTCAACAACACCCCGCAAGTATTGAGATTAACAATCAGAACCAGTATGTTGCTCAAAACCAATTTGGACAACAAGTAGTTTACACACCTACGGGGCAACAAGTTGTGATAATGGGCCAGCCACCTCAAAATGGCTTGATTACAGCATCATATATTTGCTCTGCAATCGGACTATTGTTCGGNGGAATAATTCTAGGNCCAATCGGTTTTATTCTAGGCTTAGTGGCAAAGAATAACGGCGACCAAAGGGGTCAAAATGCGATGATCTTTGGTGGTGTAATCACAGGAATATCAATTTTGATATTCGTGTTTCTAATCAGTCAAATGGGAAGCATTTGAAATTGTTAATTTCAATCTGCGCCGAAGAACTGCCGCAACATCGGATGCATTTCCATCGCTTGTTCCTTCTGAATTTGCTCATAAGTACGTAATATGATACCTACAGCAAGCAGCAATCCCGTTCCCGTCGCATTACCTACTGTTCCCAGTAAATCTGCTCCTGCAGCAAGCAATCCTACGAAAGCTCCAGAGAAGTATGTTACAGGTGGAATATAACGCTCTAGAATACGCTCTAGAACAAGCGGGTTCTTNCGGAATCCAGGAATCTGCATTCCTGTCCTCTCGATTTGTTTTGCNACGTCCTTAGAGCCCATATTCGTAGTATCGATCCAGAACTTCGCGAACACCATCGAACCTACAGTCATCAACGTGACGTAGAACGCTACGTGACCGCCTATCTGCCACAAATTATGGCCGTAGATATCACCACCGCCGGGGTCTTGTTCCAATATCGGAATCAACCAATCATTAACACCGTTAACCATCGATGAATACCANGCAAATCCGCCACTAGCNGTGGATGAACCTACATCATATGTCCCAATATATTCCGACATACTTCCCCAACCATTCTTTCCAAGAATAGGGGTTTTCTGTAACGTTGGATGGTTCCAGAATAAGAGAGTAAACATGTTGATGTTAGCAAGTAAAGCAGCCATCAAAATAACTGGAATGTTAGATGCATATACTAGCCTNATTGGGTATTTACCACGGTGACCACGTACCTTTCCGTGAGTCAATGGNAATTCCAGTTTACTAGACTCAGCGTAAGCAACCACAAGGAATACCACTACCGAGGAGAACAATGCTACAACAGGATTCACGTGAGTCAACAGAATCGTTTCGAAACCATTCTGCGACACCATTTCACCATTCGTAGCCTCCCTAAACATGTAGAAAATCATAGGCAAGGTTCCCGATGGTGGGTTTTGGATACTGTATCCCATCGAAGATGTTGCAGGCATTGGAGATAGAGTTCCGACGAAAGTCGATTGTGCAACACCTGCTGCAATGAATAGAGAGATACCAGATCCAATACCCCACTTGCTTACAAGTTCGTCTAGTAGGAATACAAGGTAAGANCCTGCGAATAATTGAGCTACGATTACAAAGTTAGCCCAACCCATTCCATAATCTGAGATTAGAGCCTGAGTAGGGTCAAGGAAACCGTATGTCTGNGGAATAGATTCAATTGGAATCATCAACAGAACAAGCAATTTCTGNACACCCTGGTACATTGCTTTGTCTTCAGAGTCTTGAAGGTCTAAGCGAATAATCTTAGCACCAGCGAATAATTGCATGATAATGGAACCGGTAACAATTGGTCCAATACCCAAATGCATGATGGTACCAGATGCACCAGCCATGATTGAACGGAATCCACTGAACAAGTCAAGTGCTTGTCCTGAAAGACCCCATAGCATGACGTTTGTCATTGCGAAGTAGATGATNAGAACAAGAGTNGTAGTCCACAACTTCTCNTTGAANCTAACGTGGCGGTCAGGCTTGGTGATTGTAGGGTAAGTGTCTACGAAACGGCGTAGAGCATACAGACGGCTGCTCTTTTCGCCACTGTACATGAAACTGGTCAATGCAGCTGCTGCTCCAAATCCAAGTAGGATAACTCCGACTAGTAGGTATCCTACCAAATCTTGGTGAGAACCATCGCTAATNCTGTTAGGACGGCAGTACCAAACTGCGACTACAAGGAAGGCTANCCANCCNAGCATCTTTCCATAGCGGCCGATAATTGGCATTTCTTTCATGCCTTCAGGTAGATCTTTGGTGAAACACAGCATAACATATGCAACATATGCAACACCCATTGTAAATCCAAAGATNGCCCCNTCGACTGCATTTTGGGAAGCGTTTCCTCCGAACCCAAGTGCGGTTTCGAATGCGTCGTACTGCCAATAACCTAGCATACCAAAGTACAGNAGGCCGGTTAGAGCCACTGCCCAAGGGATTGATTGCTTGCCCATGTCACATTCCTCCTATTTTTTGCGTTGTTTTACTATTCATGAAGATAACGGAGTAAACCTCGTGTGAGGTGCTCACTCCCACTCCTCATCATCGTCTCCGCCTTCAATAGATCCACCAGCTGCAGAGANTTTCTCTGCTGCCTTTCCAGACCAATNTTCAACGGTTACTGTAATTGCAGTATTGATTCTTCCAGAACCGAGTAACTTATCGATTCCCATTTCAGTTAGGTTAACTGAATCTGCACCCTTAGCGATTCCTTCAAGGTCGCTAACGTTGCAAGTAGTGTAAACAGTCCTCAGACTAGGGTCACGGTTGAATCCATGCATTCCCCAGTGGTTAGGCATGTACTTGATTCGAGTCATGACTCGGTGCTTGTTAATTCCAGCGAGACCACGGCCTCCACGCTTACCAGCTCCACGGCCAGCCTTGTGGCCTCTTCCGTGTGTTCGACAGCGTCCACGATGTTTGTTTGCTTTACTCATCATTCTCACCTCAAATCATTCTCTCAACCAATGCTGAGATTTCGTCTCCACGAGCACCTAGGGCTCCTCCAACTACGAAAGAACGCTTTAGACCGCCCCAGCCCTTAGGACCGACAGGTGGATGTAGACGGAAGACACGCTTCATATCTGGCATGTCCTTNACGGTAGCATCTCCAGCAACGATTGCTGCTGCAAATTCCTTGATGGAGCCAAACTCTGTTGCTTCTTTAACATCAGCATCAGTAATTGGTTTGTCACCAACTAGACGGCCACGCTCTGCGATCATCTTCTCGACNAGTTCAGCATCAGCATTACCCCAGGTAATGTAATCCTTAGCCTTCTGAAGCATTCCCTTGTACTGNGCGTTTTCTGGAATGATAACTGCGTGGTTAACACGAGTTAGATTCAGATAATCCATAGTTTCTCTAATCGAGTGCTCAACTTTGACGTTTGAGCGAGCACGTACAACAATCCATGTCATTCTAGTAGCCTCCCTTTGTGAATATACAACTCAGCGCGCTGAGATTCGTTAACACGAGTACGGTTAATTGCAGCAAGAGCATTGAATGTCGCTGCTGCATAGTTGATAGTGGTACGTGTTTGACCCTTTGTACGAGANAGTACATCGGAAATACCTGCGAGTTCTAGAACACGCTTTCCAGTTTCTCCGATAACNAGTCCCTTACCTGAAGGTGCAGACATGAGGGTTACACGAGTTGAACCAGCTTGTCCTTGAACCTTGAAAGGAACAGATGTTCCAGGCCCTACGCTTGATTCCCATGAACCATTTCCACGCTGAACTTGAATTAGATTTAGTTTAGCAGCGGTTAGTGCTTTACGGATTGCGTTTGAAACTTCCTTACTCTTTGCCATAGCAAGTCCGACATATCCGTCCTTGTTTCCGACACAAGCCATGACNTTGAAACGAACACGTCGTCCGGAGTCAGTCATTCTTTGAACCATGTTAACCTTGATTACTTCATCTTCAAGATTAGGAATCAAAGCATCGACGATTTCAACTTCACGAATAGGAAGNCCAGAAGCAAGTGCTTGCTCGTAAGTAACGATTCTGTTAGCCATAACTTCTCTACCCAATCGAGTTTTTGGAGTCCATGAACGAAGTGCAGAGATTGCTTCATCAGCAGCGGTACGGCGACGNCGACGTCCACCCTCATTNTTTTCTTCTTCTTGTGGTGCGAAGGCCTTGATTAGACCTGGTGCCATCTGGGATATTTCATCACTCATTTCAGAACGCCTCCTCAATCTTAGATTTTGTAGCTTCAACTAATGAAGCATAGGAATCGTCGATGTGTGCGCCATTAAGACGGTCTTCGCTTGGTAGGACTGATTCTCCGTGAGGAATCTCAAGTCCTGCATCGACCATACCCTTTAGTGCAGCAAACACACGATTGCCATTAGAACTAGCAGCCAATCCAATGTCTAGCACAGCCTCATCATGTCCAGCAGCNAGTGCGGACTTTCCAAGAGCATAGCCTACAAGATAGGATGCTGGAATATTNTTGCGAGAGTTAGCCTCAGGCCAGCCGTAGCGAGATACTAGATCATCGCCAGTAACTGATAATTCGACCTTGTCTCCATCTCTCTCCCAAGAAACTACTTGACAAACGACGCGAGTGTTAGACACTCTTACGACTGCACGAGAGTTTCCACCTTTCAGAAGTTTCAGACGGCGACGGTAATCTGTTTCACCAGTGCGTCGGCGACGGTATTGGTTACGCTGTCTTGGTCCCTTTGCCATCATTGTTCACCTCCAATGGAGATTCCTTCAACGCCCATCTGAGTTTTCATATGAGCGATNGAACGGTAAGAGCCACCTTTTGCCTTTAGGTAGTAGTGGCGGTATTGGGAACTCTCTAGAGTACCATCTTCACGCATGTCCTTTAGAATTCGGCGTTGCGCACGAATNGTTGCCATCCACCTCTGCTTACGTGGATTACGAGCATTAGCAGAACCGGATCTCTTTCCTTGACCTTTACGGCGTCCTTTTTGCTTCTGTTCTTGAATCTTCAAGGCACGTACACGGGAAGTTCCCTTGATTGCCTTAGCCTTNATCCATCCATTGTCGATAGCCTCACGGATATCTTCTTTCTGAACAGATTGAGCGACCTGGTCTAGGTAAGATGGATTAATCCATACACGGTGAACACCGCACTTTAGAATCTGTGCTGCCATCTTCTTCTGNTTAGTAATCTGCATCAGCGATCCCTCCTGCGGTTTAGGACTCTAATTCCCAATTCATCTGCACGAGAATGAATATTCTCACGCTTGCGGCCACCGACGGTAGCGCCAACACGTGCAGCTTGAGTTTCAGCATCCATTTGGTCTAATTCAGCAGCATTGTGAATCATCACTTCTTCGAATCCGGATGGGTGCAGACCGCTAGCAGCGCTGACCTTTCCGTGTCCAACTCTAACTAGTGAACCACGATACTTGTAATTTCGACGTTGTTTGTTATCCATACCGTGAGGCTTTCTCCAGCCTGAGCGGGATAGACGCTTGTAACGGAACCACTCTGTTCTGCGGAAGGAAGGTGTTGCCTTCTTCTGCGCAGCACGTAGTGCTAGAGCGGCTTTTAGTTCGTCAGAGATAACCGGCTTCTGGCGAGCGACGTGTAATTCGTCAACCTCTTCATCATCCCAGTCTTCATCATCGAACTCTTCTTCGAATTCTTCTTCTTCTTCTGCAGACTCTTCAACAGATTCTTCCTCGGCAGGGGCAGATGTTTCTGCTCCGTCTTGGAGGCGGGCAATCAAGTCAGCCTTCTTTCCAGAAACAGGTAAACCTGCTTCCTTCAGTAGCTCCTTGAGTTCAGCAACTTTCATATTTTCGTAATCACTCATCTCAATTCCTCCTTCATGCCTTCTCAATCAGGTAAATTCCGTCCTGGAAAACACGGCGGTCGCGTTTCTTTACGGTAGTNGAGCGTTCGATATTAGCAGCAGTCTGACCGACTGCTTCCTTATCGATGCCGCTGACGATAACTTCGGTCTTATTTTGGACCTTTACGTTGACGCCGTTGAGTATTGCTGATGATCTTGGTACACGCTCTCCGAAGTAATTGTTTACAACAAATTCGTTACCCTTTACAGCCAATGTCATAGGGAAGTGAGAGTAAAGTGCTTTCAAAGTATATGTGAAACCATCAGTTACTCCTTTCACCATGTTGTTTAGGTGTGCATTCCATGTTCCCGCAAGAGCTCTCTCTTTACGGCGAGGAAGATCGATACGAACTAGTAAAGCGCCACCCTCATGGAAAATATCGTGTCTAGGACTTGCGAATTCTCTGGATAGGCTACCCTTAGGTCCTGTGATTGTGACTACGTCACCATCAATCGATGCGGTAACTCCTTCTGGAATTATTACATTGTGTTCAATACGGTCTAATTTTACCATCTAATCACCTCAGAAAACATAGGCAAGGAGTTTTCCACCTATTCGGCTCTCCTTTGCATCCTTGTGGTGCATTACACCACTGTTAGTAGTCAAAATCAGTAATCCGAAATCTTGTGCAGGAAGGTAACGACCTTCCCACTTATCGAATTCCTGGCGGCGGACTGAGTGGCGTGGCTTTACTACACCACATTCGTTTATTGCACCGCGAAGCTGTACAATGAAACTACCTCCACGTCCGTCGTCGTTCTTCTCAATCTCTCCGACATAGCCGGAGGACTGCATAATCTCTAGCACAGATCCAAGTAACTTGGATGCCGGGGACAAATCTACGTTGTACTTACCAGCTTGCTCTGCGTTGAATATTTTTGCTAGTGCGTCATTAAGGGGGTCAAACTGCATCATAATCACCTCAATTCATTTTCTTAAATCCTATTTCTGGAGCTACGTCACGGAAACACTGTCTACAAAGACGTAGACCGTGACGGCGGATCATTCCTCGGCGGCGTCCGCATCTACGGCAGCCGTTTGTTCTTCCAATTTGTTCACCATGGTCTCGAGCCATTTTCACTCCTCCAGGATTGAAATGCCAAATTTCTCAACAAACCATGCTCTGGCATCATCAGCGGTGGTTCGGTGGCTTTGTGCAACTTTTGCACTTCGACGTCGGCGGCGACTGACACGGTGGCCAGGCCTCTCTAGTACGATGTTAATGTCCATACCAAAGATTCCGATGTCTGGATCGTATTTTTGATCAGGGAAATCTGTGTAGTCCGGGATTCCAAACGAAAGGTTTCCAGTTCTATCAAAGTTCCAAGACGGAATATTGTTCTCACGAACCCAAAAGGCGTCCTTGAGGAATTTGTTGATTGTTTCAGGGTCACGCATGGTAGCCTTGCACCCAATCGGGAAACCAACACGGACCTTCAGGTCACGGTTTTGCTGCTTTCCAAGGGTTCTAACTGGAGTTACTCCTGTTACAATTTCTAGTACCTTCTCAGCATTGGTCAGGCGNTCTCCACCTTCTCCAACACCGATGTTCACTACAACCTTAGCGATACGAGGCATAGACATAGGGTTCACTGTTTCACTCATTGACTCACCTCGACACCTGGTAGTGCGCATCCACCGACAGTGAATACGTTGTCAGCGATTGTACCGAATCCTTCGAATTCGACTTCGTTAGGCATACTTGAACGCTTGACGATATAATTGGACACATCAGCAAGCTTGCCAACGTGAACTCCACCAACTAGCATACAGCGAGTTCCTTCACCGAATTTGATGTGTTCTAGGACCTTCTGTTCCGGTAGTGAAATCTTCAATGAATCACCTGTCTTGTGCTCTGAAGCATCATCGACGATGATATTTCGTCCATCATGAAGATGAACTTGGGTGTTTCCGCCTTTGATGGTGGATTTACCTTCAACACGGCAAACCTTCCATGCTGCTTCTTCAGCAGATATAGGGCGGTAGCGAAGACGTCCGTTTGTGTCTAGGACACAGCGGTAGTTATCTTCACCTAGTGTTAGAACATCCATCACGCCGACTCCACGGCGTATGTCTTTCACAACACGACCATCGACCTTTGCAAGGCCGTTGTGTAGAATTGTTCTGACTTCACGGGTTGAACGTGCTAGACCAATTACATCTCTGATTATGATATTCAGAGGCATACATCTCTCAAGACTATGAGCACCTGCACGAGGACGGGTCACCCATACTGTGGTCTTACGAGGAAGAGGCCAGCTACGAGGGATTGCCAAACGCTTCAAATGACTACTACTTCCCATTTCATTCAACTCCTATCAGCGGTCAAGTGTTGCATACGCAACTTGTCCGTCTCGTCTAACTTGGTGACGACGACGTTGGAGGAGTGGACCGGCACTGCCTCTTCTCTGTTATCAGACTTGGTTGCGGTTGCACCTTCTACGAAGATACGACCGGTATTGGATTCTACATTCAGTACTTTGCCATTAAGAGGGTCTGCGTTTCTCTTACCGCCGACTCTCTTGCCGCCGTGTGCATAGTCTCCACGTACAACACGTACTGTGTCTCCGACACGAATTGTGACGGAACGTAGACCAGCTAGACGCTCGTCTGGNTTGTCGAGTTGTAGGCGAGCGCGTACACGCTTTCGCTTGATGTGCATTGGCGCATTATACTGCGCTTTGCGTTGTTTTCCTGGTTTACTGCTCTTGACCATTCAAATCACCTCATACGATCTGTTTCGCTGTTGCTGCGATACGAGGCCAGCGTTCTGCTGCCTCGCGTGATACAGGTCCCTTAATATCGGAACCTTGGACATCGCCTTTCTCATTTGTAATGACGCAAGCGTTGTCTTCGAATTGAACCCATGTNCCATCCACTCTACGGAATGGACGGCGTTGGCGGATAACTACAGCATCGAACATCTGTCGACGGGTGTCAGGCGTACCACGCTTGATTGAGACCTTGATTAGGTCTCCAACACCTGCCGCNGGGTAGCGACGCATTGTACCGCCAAGTTTGCGGACGTTGATTAGTTGTGCAATCTTTGCACCAGTATTGTCAGCGACCTGAAGTCTAGCCATTGTTGGCAGACCACGTGTTTGCTTACCTGCAATACCACGCATCAGGCCACACCACCATTGTTTTCAATGACACAAAATGAAACAGTCTTGGAAAGCGGACGGCATTCCATAAGTTTCACTCTGTCACCGATTTCAACACCGCCAATGCAGCTTGGAAGGTGAGCAGAAAGTGCACTTGTGCGCTTTTCGTATCTCTCGTACTTCTGCATATATCGAACATTGTCACGTTCAACAACAATCGTACGTTTCATCCCTAAGCTAGCAACACGTCCTTCAAGCACCTGGCCACGAAGGCGCAAGGACCCATAGAACGGGCAGTTTTCATCATCATCCCAGTCGCCTGTTGGCGGTTTTACATCAACTCCGATGTCACGCATCGTAATCACTCACTCCTTTTGTTGCGGTATATTCTATCCTCGGAACGCTGCCGCACCAGCATACCGACGATTGTAGCATTGCTGCTACCTATCTCGAATTCGATTGAATTCTTTCCAAGAACGACCTCACGGTCATTCTCNAGAATNGTAATTGTTTCTCTGNTCTCGTCTACGACAAGACCANTACGGCCGACTAGAGCCTTATCNGGTGAGGAAGTGACNGTCATGTCACGACCAATCCANGATTGATGTAGAAGAGCGTTAGTCATATTATCGCACCTCCACATTGAATCCGTTGTTTGAGAGAACCGCTGCAGCTCTTTTCTTGTGATCTCCTTGAAGTTCAATCACTCTGCCCTTTACGGTACCGCCTGCTGCACATCTATTTTTGAGAAGTTTAGCAAGTTGATTGATGTCAATGGCAGTATCTAGTATTCCTTCTACCTTGGTTACAATCTTGCCATAGCGGCGACGGTCGGTGCTGATAGTAGCCTTCTGTTGCTCCTTAGCGATTTCTTGACAAATACATAATTCATCAGGTAGTCCGCAAACGTTGCAAATTTCAGCCATTCTCTTTCACCTCCCTTCTCTGTTAATATTTTGATTATCACTCTGCTGCCATTTTGGTCTTGATGCGCGCAATTGAGCGGCGGCAAGCCTTGAATGCACCCATGTTAGATGGTGTACCACCAAGTGATTGTTCAGCACGTAATTGCAAAAGTTCCTCTTGCAATTCTGTCAATCGGTCTTTGAGAGCTTCAGCACTCATAGATGCGATTTCACGATTTGAAACGTGTGTCACTCAGATCCCTCCGCTGCAGGTTCTTCGGTTCCAGACTCTTCGGCTTGCATACGCAAGTCTTCATCTGAATAAATTGTGATTTCGTGTGGTAACTTGGTACCCTTACGCATGATTGCGACATTGACACCGATTGTTCCCAACTTCTTGATACAGACAGCATATCCTTTATCCATATGTTCAATTGCAGTTTCTCCACAATACTTTACGTGGCCACGGATGAACTTCTGGGTTCGGTTACGGCTACCTGTAAGCTTTCCTGCAAGGACGATGATNACGCCACGTGCACCNGCTTCCATAATATTGAGAGCCGCTGAATGTCCAGCACGGCGGTAATACCATCCACGCTCCATAGCGCTAGCAATCTTTTCTGCCATAACTTGAGCGTTTAGTGCTGGGTCTTCCACTTCATCTACTTTCAGACGAGGGTTTTCAATACTGAATTCTTCACTCAATCTCTTCTGTAAATCGTTGATAATCTTACCTTTGCGACCAATAACCATTCCAGGGCGCTCNGCNTTGATTGTAACTTCTGTACCGNTAGGTGTTCGGCGNATATCTAATCCACCGAATCCTGCCTTCTTGGTGTTGTTCATCAAGAATTCCTTAACCAGTTGGCGCTCGACGTTACGGTCGATAATGCGTCTTAGTGTACTCTTATTTTCACTCATGATAATCACCTCAGAAGTCGTCCTCCAACTCGTCTTCAGCACCGCTGAAGTCCTCTAGGAATAATTCGAGATTTACTCGATAGTGGTTCNNTGGAGATGCGCGACCACGTGCACGTGGAATCCATCCACGCTTAATCTGGCCACGGTGTGCAGCGCAGTGAGTTATTACCATCTCTTCAGGATCTATGTCCTCATACTGGTGGCGAGCATTCTCCATGCAACTTTCTAACAACTTGATCATGATTCGGCTAGCCTTAACAGGGTAACGACCTGGCCCAACTCCACCTTTTCGGTGTCCAACCATTGAAGGTCCTGAGCGCTTGCGCTTCTTGTTTCCAGAACCCATACGGTATGGTACTGCAACTGCCTTTCTACGAATATCAGGCCTGTCACTGTCTATCTTCAGTACGTTGTTTAGGAATGTTACTGCATCTCCTGCAGTTCGGTGCTTAATTGCACGGCTAATCTCAAACAGATGCTTAACGTGAACATCTGCATTAACTGTACGAGCGGTTGCTAGGCGGCTTCCCTGAAGTAGCTGTGTGTAGCCCTTCTGAGGGAGTTCTTTACGCTTGGACCTGCGGTCCATTTCTGATTTCTTCCAACCCATAATATTCACCTCACTTCAATGCCACGTGTGTAGAAGAGCGGGTCGCACCGACACCCGGTCCAGAGTGCGTTACACTCTTGCGGGTTAGGGCGAACTCTCCAAGATAGTGACCTATCATCTCGGGCTTGACCTCGATTTCTACGAAATTCTGTCCATTGTGGACAGCAATTCTCTTTCCAACGAACTCAGGCAGGATTGGGACGTCACGGCGGTGCGTGCGAACTGTGCGACCGGTTGAACGGCGCATTCGGTCAATGAAATGCTCATTTTCAGTGGATAGACCACGAGCGATTGATCTGCGTGCACGACTGGTTAACAGTGTGATTACAGAAGGAGAGCTTGGATCTTCTTCGGATGGCCAAAGTGGCATTTCCTTGAGTTCCTCGACTTGATATCCACGGTATGTGAATTCCTTCTTCTTACGACCTGTAACAGTTGTACGCTTCTTACGAGCCTTTCTTCGGCTTGCTTTAGGGGTCATGAATGATTTCTTCTTCTTTGCCATATTATTTCACCTCAGACCTTCTTGCCGCGACCTCTTCCTGTGCGGCTTGGAGCTATGTTACCGACCTTAGCACCCGGAGGGGTACCACGAGCGACTGAACTCGGACCGTGAACCGCTTGGTGGTTTCCTCCACCGTGCGGGTGATCTACTGGATTCATTGCGACACCACTTACGTGAGGGAACAACTTTCCACGGGCTTTTGCCTTGTAGTGTGCTGCACCAGCAGTTCGTAGTGGCATTTCTCCACGACCATGACCTGCTAGAACTCCGATTGTTGCTCTACAGTTACTTGGCATGTCTTTTGATACACCAGAAGGAAGTCTAACACGAACCTTACCATCATCGAGATGTGCTTCGATAGTAGCGGAGTTGCCTGCAGTGCGAGCAATCTTTCCACCGTCACCAGGACGAAGTTCTAGATTGTTAATCGCTGTTCCTTCAGGAATGTTATGGATTGAAGTAATGTTACCCGGTCTTAGGGAAACATTGTCTCCGATAGCAACACTAGAACCGATTGAGAGTCCTTCAGTTGCAACTACTAAGTTGGTTTGACCATCTGGTAGCTTTACTCTTGCAAGAGGTGCAGTGTGTACTGGACTGTGAATCAGTTCAGTTACTTCTGCTACTACATCGCTTGCGCGAGGCATAGTGTTTGACCCAGGGAACCTGTGGCTCGCCACGCGGTAACGTGGTGAACTTCCTTTTCGTTGTGAACGTGTTCGCTTACCCATAATATCACCTCATCAGAATGCGCCCAAACGCATAGCAGCCTCATCTGCATGATAGCCTTCAGCGAGTTTTACGCTTGCTATCTTTCCATTCTTGGAATTTCTAACATTGACCTTTGCAACTTCTGCATCGAATAATTTCTCAACTGCTGCTGCGATTTCAGCCTTTGTAGCACTGCGGCGGACGACAAACTCTAGACGGTTTACGGAAGTTCTTGCTTCCATAGCCTTCTCAGTGATCCACGGCATCTTGATTATGTCATACGGATTTACCATTCATCACACCTCCTCAGTTCAGTGCCCCCACTGCTGCCTTTGTGAAGACAGTTAGTCTACCAAGGTCGCCACCAGGGGCGAGATCTTCAGCAGACAGGTCCCTAGCAGCGACTACGTCGACACCAGGAAGGTTACGAGCAGCCTTTGCAAGGCCATCCTTGTTTGCTACAACAAGTAAGACACTCTTAGGAGTCTTGTGAACACGACCACGCATGGTTGCTTTACCAGCGCGTATCTTGCGTCCCTTGCTAGCACGGCGAAGGTCATCTCCAAGGCCAAGTGCTTCGAATATTGCACTTACCTTGCGTGTTCCACCAGATAGGTTGAATTCTTCAATATCCATCTTTTTACCGTTCTCGGAATAATCTCCTAAGATAATTGGTAGAGATGAAATCTCTTCAGCGAAACGGTGTCCACGGTTGGATACCATTGTAATATCAGTTGTTGCAGTTAGAGCAGAGTTGCGTGCAAGTCTTCTCTCGTTGCGGTTTAGCTTACGAGACCAATCTTTCTCGACCTTAGGTCCGTGAGCACGGCGACCACCCAATGTNTGAGGGCTTTGTGCACCACGGCGTTGGCCGGTACGGCGCATAATACGAGANACACCACGTCCCTTACCCCACCATTCGACGGAGTGCTTCATACCGCTCATTGGNTTNCGCTTTCCAACATGTGCGTTGGAACCGTATGCTTGTCGGCGATTAGCACGAGCGCTNGCNACNGCCAGCTTAACTAGGTCAGAGCGNATCTCTGAATTGAAAGATTCAGGAAGTGAAACCTTCTTGCCCATTTCGACATCGATTTCGTAAACTTCCTGTAGGCGTCCAGCATCAAGTTCATCTTGTTCGATGTTGTTGACGATGTTGTGTACTGCGACCTTCATCTTCAGACCCCCTGCTTNCTAGCTGTACTAACGTACGTAATTTCNAATGGATGAGTTGCTTTGTCTGAACCACGTGTAGCNTCACGGAATCTAACCANGCGCTTAGCAGGNCCNGGAAGGCTTCCCTTTACTAGTACGTATTCGGAATTAACTTCACCATAGTGAAGGAATCCGCCTGCTGGAGTAATTGCCTTATCTTCAGCAGATGCGATTGACAAAATTCTCTTGTTGTACTCNGTGCGCTGATGGTATCCTGTTTGACCACCTTGACGGATAGTCTTACGAACGTATCCTGTACCGAAGTCACCCATGTTACCGTGCTGACGGCGTTTCTTNGAGTTCTTGTGAGATTGTAGCTTTCCACCAAATCTCTTGATTACACCTTGCCATCCATATCCCTTGGTAACTCCGATAGCATCTACGAAGACACCTTCATCGAATACATCACCAATTGATAGTTCCTGNCCCATGTGTTCCTTAGCCCATTCTANCTTAGCNGCAGAATCGCCACCAACTAGTCCNAGTTCCATTACTTCAGGAGTCTTNGAAGGNGTNCCTGTGACTGAATGTGGCTGAGTTGCCGCAATNATTCTAACTTCGACCANATCAGCAGNTNCAAGTGCNTCAAAGTGCTTATCTGANTCGTGTACTTTCAGTGCATTGTTGTGCAAGCGACGGAATAGTTGAGGGAATGCTTCGGAAATCTGCTCTGCATCAATCCATGCTTCGCCAGCAGACTGTTTACCGTATGGTGTCATCTTNTATCCACGTACACCAAGTACTCTCATCTTAGGTACTTCAACAACGGTTACAGGGATTCTAATCTCCTGTCCNGCGCTGTTCGAAGTAGGGTTTAGATCACGNGCCATGANGTGGGTCATGCCAGCTTTCCAGCCGGCGAATCCCTGTACACGGANCTCGCTCGCATCGGTTTCTGGCCACGACTTGACATGTCCGAAATGACGTGCTGACCGCTTNCGCGGGCTAAACGCCATACTTCCTCGTCNTGGGTGACTTCTCTTTGCCATTTGTTCGGCCTCCTATGTTTGTTTACTCCGCATTGGCCCCCCGATAAGGGGCGTACAGAGGCTCTTCCGGCTGGGGAGAGGCCGTGACACCGGCTCTCAGTCCACGATTGGGACCGTGAGTGATGGGNTGCTGTGCATTGCCCATTGTGTCTGGCCGCTCACCTTCTGAGCATTCTGCCGACTTACCTTCCCTATATGAGTGGTTCGGTTATGAACGATGTATAGGCCCGCTAGACGTTGATGGGAATTGACAGTCTTCAAGCCTTGNGGTTCAGGAGTGAATCTGAAAACTCCGTTATGCAAATCCTCTTGAGCCACCGCCGCATAATAGTTGGNATGACCCCTGTGCTAACNCANCCTCGCCTCAGCGATGGNGTCGAGGCTNGAGCATANCAATTGCTAGCTGCAAAGCAAGCGATTTCCGGCTCGACGTTNCTCGTNATGCCNACCGGTCTTGGTAAAACTGCAGTCCAGTGGATGGCGATGGCTGAAGCCATTGATGGNCCNGGCAGAATAGTANTGGTCGCTCCAACTACGGGATTGGTTGCNCAACAAGCAAAAATGGCAAAACAATTCATAAAAATTGANTCGGAAAGGATTGTAACACTTACTGGTCAAGACCGTCCACAGAAAAGAGAAGAGATTTGGAAAGATGCAAAAATAGTAATGGCCACGCCTCATGTTATTCGAAATGATGCTCGTAATGGCAGAATTTTACTTTCTGAAATAGATTTACTCATAGTNGATGAAGCNCATCACGCNACGGGTTCTGACTCGATGGCCCAATTAGGTGACATGTATCTTGAAGCNTCATCTAAAGCATTGGTATTAGCAGCAACAGCATCACCTGGTGTNAAATCNAGNAAAGTTCTCGAAGTGATACAGCGTTTNGGTATNGAGCGATTGCATGTAACAAAAAGGGATGATGATTTAGTTCAACCTTACATTACAGCAATGGAAATTGAAAAGCATGAACTCAACTTACCAGANGAAATGTTNGAGATTATTCGNCCAATGCGANTCCTAGAGTCTGAAGAAGCNGAATTCCTACGCCGTGGNGGCTTCCTNACTGGTTCNGGAAGAATTACGACCGCNGCCATTGAAGAAGCTCAGAAAAGAGCGAGNGCTGCGATTGGGAGNGGAGATGCTAGAGGATATGATGCTGCNAAGAGAATTGGNGATCTTAGAAGACTACATCGATTGTTGGATTTGCTAGANACTCAGGGNNTGAAGTGTGCAATNATGTATCTTGAGAGAGCNAGAAGTGACACNGACCGTAAAACCAAACGTTTNCTATCTTTATCAGCNGTTTCTANCTTTTTNCGAGAATACCGTACNAAAGACGANCACCACCCNAAACCAGCATTGGTCGTAGAATTGGTGAAAAAGGGATTGAGCGGAGAAGGNAANGTAATAATTTTCACAGAATACAGAGATACTGTTGACAANTTGATGCGAATACTCGAAAATGAATCTGGAATAATGCCTGGTAGGTTCGTAGGGCAGGCAAGTAAAGGTAGCCAAATTGGAATGAAACAAAAAGAGCAAATCGCTCAACTAGATAGATTCAGAGAAGGAGAAATCAATGTATTGGTNGCTACTAGTGTAGGTGAAGAAGGACTAGATGTACCTGCAGCAGATAGTGTCATTCTTTACGAACCAGTNCCTAGTGCAATTAGAGCNATNCAAAGGAGAGGAAGNACNGCGAGACAGAAAGATGGAGACGTTCANATTCTAATCGCAAAAGGTACTCGAGATGAATATGTTCAACAGGCATCATTGCGACGTGAGGCAATGATGTATAGAACTTTAAACTCATTGAAAAACCAATCTCGACTTCCAAGAAGAGCACTTCCTAAAGATGACGTACTTGCCAAATTCACNATAGATAATGAAGGAGCAGAAGAATTCATCACTTCTGAAGAGAAGAGGTTGTTTAGAGAAAAAGAAGTAGAAGTCAAAGAAGTTTCTGTGAAGACCGAGAACAAAAGTAAACCAGTTACCCTTTCCAATCGCCCTAAGGCACAAAGGTCACTCGCTGATTTTGCCGCAACCCCTGCAAAAGAAAAGCAAGATGATTGGTGGAAGCCAGTTCTCGATGGCACAATTACACATTCTAGAGAAGAGGAAGCATCTAGCGCAGATGCTGCGAAAACTGAAACAATCTCAATGAGTGAAGAGCCAGATTCAAACAACCTCATCACGATAGACCACAGAGAAGGGAATTCAACCTTACCTGCAATGCTCAAATTATATGGACACAGTATCAGTTTAGAGAATTTGACAGTTGGCGACATAAGGATATCAGATAGAATACTGATCGAACGTAAAAGTGCAAGAGATTTGGTCGATTCACTAATTGATGGCAGACTAATTCATCAAGCAAGAAGATTGCACAGCGCAGCACCTAGGCCTCTAATTATAGTTGAATCAAATGAAACACAAAGGGTTCATCCCAATGCAGTACACGGGGCAATGGCGTGGATAACNTTGGATTTAGGATTACCAGTAATTATGACTGGTTCTGCCGAACAAACTGCAAGGTTTGTTTCAATTGCAGCGAAGAGAGAGGCGAGAGTCCTTGATTTGTTGATGACCCATGTTAGGAAAAAACCGATAGATGCTGAAAAATCAGCAATCAGTGCTGCATCAGCGGAAATTATGTCAATCATTAATGGTGAATTAAACGAGGGTGTTTTGTCGAATAAATGGACGGATGAAGTTCTGACTAAGAGAGCTAAGATACTGGCAGATTTACCAGGTATTGGAGTCAAGACCGGTAAAAAAATCATGGCAGTTGCAGGAGACATAATGGGTCTTTGTCTACTGAGTGAGGAGCAACTAACTCAAATCGAAGGAGTGTCATCTATTCAAGCTAAGGAATTGTATAAATTCCTTCATGGCAACTCATGAACCAATAATCATTGCTCGTGTTCTTAATTGAGCATAACGGTCGGTGAAGTGNCCAAAAGCAAAAGCGATTATTTCAGTTAGATTAACCACCGGGATATTGGTTTGCTTGTTTGCAACCCTACCTGCTTTACCTTGGTAGGAATCAAGGTTTGAATGCGATTGACTGCATGCAGTTACCAATACTTTGGCTCCTGCTTTCTTAGCATCATTTAGGACTCTGGCTGTCATTTTCATTACTGAATCACCAAGAGACAATAATGATGGATTACCAACACTGGATGTTTTCGATTTGTATTCAATTGGTTGTCCACCAAGTGCAGTGATTAATTGCTCCATGTAGGTCGGATTCCAAGCATCGTCTCCACCACAAGCACCCTTACGTTGCATGTGAGGTCCGTAGTAGCAAGCGATATCAAGATCTAGAGGATTTACAACAGCCGCTTTGATTTTGTCGATTCCGATTTCGTCAATCAGAATGTGAAGGAGGTGATTTGTTGTTATTTCATCTGCTTTTAGAGTCATACCTGTGGTCTTCTCCAATACACGGTTTGCATTTGCTAACGCAATTGGGTCTTTCTGGAAGGTATCCAATGACTCATGCATTATCCCTTGAGAAGATGCACATACGGTCAGTATATCGTGACCATTTTTCTCTGCAAGCGCTAGATTTCTAGCATTGAGTGCGAGTTGTAATTCACGATTACCCTGTTTGATAATGTTTCCACCATCGCTATTGTAACCAGTTATTTCGACCAATTCAATACCTAAGCTGCGGCATAGAGGATGAATGGTATCTTCTATCTCACGAGAAGATTGGCGGGCTACATTGCCAGGATAGTAAGAATACTTGACCATAGTTTCACCTCAGAATCTCCTGTCTAACTCATTGAAGATTGCAACGACCTCATGGTGGTTGGCAACCTTGCTGTTGAACATNTTAGGGATTTTACCNATTCCAGCAGGTGGAACAAGCATACCTTGGAAACCTCGCATCAATGGTCCACCATTTCTAGTGAAACCTAGCATCATTCGAAGAGATACACCATTCATGATATTGGAACCNAGTCCAAGTGGTCCTAATACCGAACGGTATAGAGTGGTTTCATTGACGTTACCAGACATCTTAACCGAGCGAGAGTAATTCTTTACCAAGCGACCTGGCTTNCCTGTNAATTTGTACTCGGCTAGTAGACGTGCTCTAGCAGAATAGAGTGAATCAGCAGCCTGAGCCCCATCGATACCATGACGATGAATTGAGGAGATATCTGCTTCATTCCATACTCCGCCTTTGCCTTGCATCAATTCAAACATTTGCTTAACATGAGTGCTTCCTGAGCGAGGGTCTTGGCTTCTTACCCACCGCTGAAGAGCGATACCTGGTCCCGAATATGCCTCATCGACATCATAGGTGTCAGACATAGCATTCACTAATTGTAAAGAGCCAACATCTGCTAATGTGTGTAAGTGAGTTGCGTCAGCCGATGACATTACTCCCATAGGAGAGCCACTAGCGAGCCTCTCACCTTGACGAGGGTCTGCATTCATCCAAGGTTTAGATTCTGAACGTGCTTCATCGAATCGGTCGTAAGAAACCATCAAGTCTTTGACAACTTCATATCCAGGTAATGGCTCAAGAGTTAAGGTATCTCCATCTCCAACTAAATCACAAATTCTTGTTGTATCAGCAGGCACAATTCTGCCATTTACCTTTAGACCAGTAAGTGGGTTTTGTCCTGCAACGCCTCCGCTTCTGAATGTTAGTGAGCCATCAAACTCTCTCTTTACAGAAACTAGAGCGTCTTCGACAGTTGCATGCCCAGGTAATGCCACGGCTAGCGTATCATATCCTGATTGAGCCTGAATTGGGTCATAGCGGAAAATGCGCATAGTTACTGAAATATCTAATTGGACAATATTTGCAGGAGTGAAATCGCCATCTGATTCATCTTCTTCTTCACCAGAACCATAGGCAATCATTGCATCTACTAGTTCTTCATGGAACACTCCATTCGTATCAACACAAGCGATTCTTGGTAGAACTTCGGAAACCCACTGTTCCCAAGGTTCATCGAAATCAACATCGCACATCTTCAATTCCAAAATTGATGTGGCGCCAAGGGCTGCAAACTTCTGATCCCAATCTTCTCCTGCTTTACAGAACTCATCATATGATGAGTCTCCAATAGCGCAAACAGAATAATGGACACCAGAAAGTGCAGGATTTGTACTGCTTGTCGCATTCCAAAGCGCTTCTGCATTATCAGGCATCTCACCTTCACCCCATGTTGAAGTGATAATCAAAATTCTCTTGTGAGAGGCGAAGTTTGCTTCATCATAACCATCCATATCGATTACTTTTCCTTCCAAGCCATATGCTGCCGCTCTCTTGACTGTCTTTTCAGCCAATCCTGCCGCATTACCAGTTTGAGAACCGAAGAATACTGCAAGTCCACGGTCGCCGGATAGAACTGATGCCAGAACTCCATCATCCGTGCCAGCGTCAGCAACTGCAACAGGTACAGCAACTACTTCTGCTGCAACTGGAGTGATTTCTTCCTTGACTTCTTCGGCGGCTGTGCCCTCATATTCAAATTTGATAATTTCAACAGGACAAGCATCTGCTGCTTCCTCGATGAGTTCTGAATACTCTATACGGAATTCAGCTTTGATTGATGAAAACCCAATATTACGGTCGAAAGAGCCGTCTTCACGAACCTCTGGTTTTATCTGACTTGTATCGTCAGTTACCTCAAAAACTTCGGGTAAAATATCCTCACATGCATCGCATGTGATACAGTCTTCCTCGATCCAGACCTTTGCGACGGTTGGCATGAGTTCACCCATTGCTCATACTGAGCAATACATACGACTAGGGTGTAGTCTTTGAAGGTTCCTTGCCTCTCCCTAAAGGGAGAGGTCAATATGATATTACATTGAGCCGCAATATCACATATGGAAATCGTCCATTCCACCCATCATGTCTCCACCGGAAACACTCTTGGACGAAATGACGTCATCTATACGAAGAATCATGATTGCTGTTTCTGTAGCCGATTGAATCGCCTGCTCTACAACACGCTGAGGCTCCAAGACATTGGCTGCACGCATATCCATAACGCCGCCCTCTTCTACATTGATTCCTGAAAATGCATTACCATCTGCATGGGATTTCCTCAACTCGATAATTGTTGTAACCGGGTCCAGTCCTGCATTTTCTGCTAAAGTTCTTGGAATAATTTCCAAAGCACTCGCAAATGCTTCAATTGCCATTTGCTCACGGCCGCCAATAGATTCAGCATAAGCTCTCAAGTCACGAGAAAGGGCTGCTAGAACACTTCCTCCACCAGTAAGAACCGCTCCATCTTCCCAGGCCACAGAAACTACTCCAACCGCATCATCAAAAGCACGACGAATTTCATCGACAACGTGCTCTGTTCCGCCACGAAGAAGAACCGATACTGATTTTGCCTCAGGACATCCTGTCAAGAAAGTCATATCTGACTCTCCAATCTTTCGCTCTTCCACCTTTGCTGCTGCGCCTAAGTCTTCTGAAGTCAAATCGTCAATAGTTGTAACTACACGACCGCCTGTTGCCTTTGAAAGCGCTTCCATGTCGCTCTTTTTAGCACGGCGTATTGCGAAAATACCAACCTTGGACATGTAATGTTGAGCGAGGTCATCAATACCTTTCTGGCAGACGACTACATTCGCTCCACTTGCGTTGATTTTGTCAACTAAACCTCTGATGTAATTCTCCTCTTCCTCTAAGAAAGAAGCAAGCATCGAGGGGTCAGTAATCTGAATCTTAGCATCAACTTCTGTTTTCTTAACTTCGATTGCGCTGTTGATTAGAGCAATTTTTGCCCCTGTGATTGAGCGAGGCATACCTGCGTGGACACGCTCTTTGTCTAGGATAATACCGTCGACTAAGGTACTGTCTTTGATTGAGCCACCTTGTCTCTTTTCGACCTTAATATCAGATAGATCGACCATTCTCTCTCCATCTTCAATAGTACCAACTGAATTAACTGCTCTTACACAAATGTCTGCTAAGAAGGACTTTACCGCTCCTGCTGATTTTCCAGTAAGGGAAGTCTTTGCAACCTCCATAAGCACTTTGTCGTCGTTTTCTGTTGAAATGCCGTGAGATTCGAGGCAACCTACTGCTTTTTCTGCAGCAAGACGGAATCCTTCACAGATTACTGTAGGATGTACATTTTGTTCGATCAAATCTTCGGACCTCTTCAATAATTCACCAGAAAGAACGACCGCTGAAGTTGTACCATCATAGCAGTGTTGCTCTTGAGTCTTCGCAACTTCGATAATCATCTTAGCAGCAGGATGTTCTATATCCATTTCTTTGAGGATTGTAGCACCATCATTAGTGATTACAACATCACCCATACTGTCAACTAACATCTTGTCCATTCCTTTAGGACCTAGAGTACTCCTAACCGCATCTGCTACCGCTTTAGCTGCTGCGATGTTGTTAGACTGGGCGCTACGGCCACGGGTTCTTTGAACTCCTTCCTTAAGGATGAAGATTGGTGCTTGTCCATTTCCATACATATGCAAAACCTCTGCAATTCACCGGCACGAGGGGTATGACTTCAACCCATCGTCGGAGAAAAATCACTGCTGATTGTCCAACCACTGCTGACCGTAATGTCCCCATTGCTCCATAGTCCAGCCGTCTGGAAGGCCTGCTGCGGGCACAGGCGGGCCTGTTGAAACTTCAGCAGGTGGTGAAAATTGAGGGACTTGTACTTCACTTGGAGGAGGATTTTGCAAATCCATGCCACCAATTGTTGGAGCCGCCGCAACCGCTCCATATGTGGCAGACAAATTGTCTTCATAGCCATCTTCTGCCCAAGTCTGCTTCTCCTCTTCTTCTACGTTTGTTACTACCATGAACAATACTCCGAGAAGAGAGATGATCAATGCTGCACCAATAATCCAAATACCGATTCCGACCCAATCGAGGGAAGAAGAGTCACCAGATGCAGCAGCATCGCCACTTCCAGATGTTCTCTTCAGAGTCACAGGTAGTTCTAGAGATGCTGCGTCCTCGACAGAATTAGAGATAGCCCAAATTGTCACTTGGGTCTCGATGAAATCCTCATCTAGATTTTTCAAAGTGGAACTTTGTATTTCGAATACTACTGTGATTTCTCTTTCGCCTTCAACATCCAACCAAAAGTCTCTGTCGGTATTCTTGATAGAAGCGCTGTACCAACGGTTAGTGCCTTGCTGATCGACCGACATTGAGACAGATTGACCCTCTGTATACTGATTTCTAACTCGTACTACGACCTCATATTCACGTGCTTCATCGATGATAGTTGACTCGGTTGAAATTATTCTCAACCAATTCTGAGAACCTACTCTGTATGTGCACTTGCCATTGCTTGATACATCTGCATCATTGACACTGGTTGCGATTACCTTGAGTATCAATTGTCCATTTGTACCTTCATCAAAGGTAAATGTGACTGTCACATTGTAGGACGCTCCAGGTTCAAGAATTGGAGTCATATCCCCTTCGACTAACTGAGAGAAGTCTGCATTCATTCCTTCTGGAAGGTCCATCGTCATAGTGAATCTATCCGCTTCGTTTCCATCATTTCGAACTTCAAAGCGCATTGATTGAGCGACATCCCCTGGAATGTAGGATTGGTCTGCATCTTCATCAGAAACCCAAACTGCAGCAGTATCGGTAACATCGACATTGATTGTCAATTGTTCTTTGACCATTGGGTCATCAATACTTGTTGCAGTAATTCTTGCCGTGTACAAGCCAGGTGCTAAACCAACTGGCATTGGTAGATTCAGAGCAATACTTGTTTCGCCATCCCATGCGTCTAGAACTGGAGTTTCATCCGATGAAAGATATGCTTCAAGTTTCCAATTGGATTGAACTAAATCCAAAGAATAAGCTTCGTCATCATTTCCAAGATTGAGAAGATCGATATACACTACTTTCGAATTACCATTCGCAGGTGCAACAATTTCTAATTCTTCAGCATTCATAGATAACTCTCTGAGAACAGGAACTTCTATTCTCTTGGAGATTACATCATTTCCAAACAATGACTGTCCACATGAAGGACAAACTGCACGAAGTGAGAATGGTACTTCTCCCGGAGTTGAATCAGAAGGTGCTGTGACATTCAAAAGAAGTTCAACTTCTTCGCCTTTGACTAGAGGCATAGGCATCTGAACAATACTATGGTTCAAGTCGGTAACAAACGCAACCCATCCTTCACTTTGGAAGTTAGAGGTAACTGTAAATCCTGCTTCTCGGTTTCCAGCGTTTTGCAGTTTGAAAGGAATGTTGGTATTTTCACCTGGCAGCAATGTTCCTGCTAGTAACGGAACTGTTGATGAAAGGTCAACACCATATTGCTCTGTAATTGCAATGTCTGAAGTTATCCGACCCATCTCTCCAAGTTGAGTGCCTCCTGCATCTTCCCACCAGACTTGCCAAACTTGCTGTTGGACATCGGAGCCTGCAGGTATGGACAGATTNATCCACATTTCTGAAGTATTTCCAGCAGGTATTGCTGGAAGTATTACATTTGTACCGTGCTGGTTAGGATTTTCACTGTCGATTCTAATCATAGGAAGTCCNGGGTTCATCCATGATGANTTNGANACATTGGATTGAATGCGGACTTGAGCAGACATGTATCCATTGTTTGTGACCATACAATGCATTGGAACTATTGTATTAGGAGGAGTTGTATATCCACCAACTGGGTTATCACAAGTGATGTTTAGAGTAAATTCGCTTACCTTTTCAATTCCAAACATTACGAAATCATCNACATGCATNCCGCTAGATGCGCCNGAGCCATCNGACTGNAACAAGATACCGTAAGACCANGAGTGGCCTCCNAGTTCTTCGGTNGGGTCCCATGAAATATTACTCCANGAGCCTTCTGTGGTACTAGGAGTATCTTCNACGAAATTGTGAGAAATTGTANTTNCNGGTGCGCCATTACCTCNCCATAACTCTAGNGCAACAAAATCTCCTGCNCCCATTTGACCCCATGTTTGAACGTGCATCTGAGCTGAAACTAATCCTGCGGAATTTAGTTGCATTTTACACATCCACTGAATATACTGCTGAGATAAGCCACCGTCAAGTGATGCTCCATATCCACAGTTACTGTCAGCGCCTCTGAAAGCAAATACTAGTCTGCTCCTAGAAGCCGAAGGGTAATCAGAACCTGAATTTGAATGGCGCCAATTTGCGGTGCCTACTGCGGAAGCAGAGTTATCCTCTTGCCAAATCCCAATGCCATTTGCATCGCTTCCATCGATTGGAAACTCGCCACCATAAAATGTCGGTACTGAAGCGGTAGGAAGGGCTTGGTCTCTAGGATCTCCTTCAGCATCCATATCATCTTGAGAAATAGCGACNGGTAGTGCCATCTCCATGATGTCGTTTTCATTTCTGTCATCAGCGGAATTGAAAACTGTTGCACGGATTATGATTCCACCAGATAATTCATTGTTGGATACATCGAGGAAAGAATGGGCAACTGATGCTTCCCATGTGTAAGTTTCAGTGTATGATTGACCGCCTAGCATAGGAACTGTTTCCCAAGAACTTGTGTTCATTACATATCCAATCGGATGAACCATTTCAACTGTGACCAATGCACTAGAACCTTGTAGAGCGCCTCCTCCGCGCTTTGCTTCAACTGAAATATCNACTACGTCACCTTTTGCGACATAGACTACAACACTTCCATCGGGCTGAACCCAATGATTGGCTTCGGTTGAATTGACCATTATTTCTGATACTGAAAAATCATCTGACGAACCTCCGCGTCCTGAAGTCGCCTCCACTTTATCCACAGTCAGCAAAAGCATGGACTGCATTAGAAGAATGGTCACCAATAGGAATGGTATCGACTTTCGCATATTCATCAACAACCATGCGAGACTNGTTTGGCATATGAATGTCCCCGTCCCATGTCCCCGTAGGGGACAAGGGGNTATGGCTGTATGAGACCACTGATTCAATCGGCTTAAACCACCTCTTGGGAAGGGCAACCTTTGAGAAAGCATAGAGTTGCGATGAGTTCGTGAGTGAGTACGCGGACAAAGGACCCTTGGCGGCTCGGCTCTGGCTAACAGGGCTGGTTTTCTGCCAAATATTCCTAACACCTATGGCTGCATTCTCCATTACTTACCTCGTAGATTTTAAGTTTGCATCAGAAAATTTCACCATGTCATTTCAGTCTGAAATGATACCATGGATTATCACAGCATCTCTAGCGTATGGAATGCTAGCACTGCTATTGGCTTTGATGTTNGGAGGATTTACTCCCATCTCGGTAGTTGAAAAAGGCGGATGGAGAGCAGCTTTAGGATTGACTAGAGCGAAAAGAGATGCGGCTGGCCTTCGCAACTCTAGAAGGAAACACGCTAAATCACCTCATGCTAAATTGACAGTGATGGTAAGTGATAGAATTGTCAAGAGGCATTCACTTCTTTCCACCCATGGTGGATTGGTACTTCTCGCAATACCATTCCAATTATTGTTGGTAATAATTCCACTCGGTTTTGTGATTTTTATTCCCGATGATTGGATTAGGGCAAATCGAAGGTTGGAAGTTGCCATGGCTTGCTATCTTGTTGTGCTCATAATGGTAATGAGAGTATTTCCTAAGTTTGCTCGTAAACACATCACTACAGCCGCATTCACNCGNAGNTGGTTAGTTTCAATGACTAAACTTTCATTCTTGGCACCTGTTCTCGTTTTGTGGTTGATGGGAAGAATTGCCAGCGTCATCGTTCTATCCTGGATTGGCGCGGATGTTTCGAGTAACCTACAACTTGAACAATCCTTCATGGAAGACATCTTGCAAATTGGAATTGTCCCAGATACTTCGTTCCTTGATTTACTTACTGCTTTGGCTGTTATGCCATTGGCCGCCTTCACGACCCTTGCCTGCTTNGGGGGCGGNTCTGGNACNCCNCCNGAATGGATGAGNATTGGAGATGAAGTTGAGATCAAATCTCCTGAACAAGAAGGAGATGGTGGAATGATTGTATCTGCGGGTCGAACAATCGGAACGGTTGCAGGNGCCGCTGTAGGAGTTGGAATTGGNATTGCNGCCACTACAGCATCNGGACTTGCCGCTAAGGCACAAACCGCTGGAACATCTGCTGTAGCAGCNGCTAATGCTGCNCCTCCAGCANTTAGTAGCGGNATGGATGCAGTTTCAGCTACTGAAGANACATTCTCATTCGTAGANAATACTGAAANGTCTAGAGANGTGGCTCAAANTATAGAATTNCCACAAGAGGAAGAAGAAGTNTCNGAGTTCGAAGGATTCGGCTCAATGTTTGACTGATTATTCTTCTTCTGAAGCAACAACTGCCCTACCATCTGTCAAGAGCAATCTTACGAATCCCATTATCCATCCATCACTTCTTGGCCTTCCTAAATCAGGTCTTGAGACATTTAGCAGATTCTTTCCACAAGTCCTACATCTAACTGCAGTAACCTCCCACATTGGGCTAGGTAGATTACAGCATGAATTATCTGATTCAGAATTATTCTTGACCAATTGTAAACGCATGGCTAACTGTTTGGACCATGATGCCTCTTCTCCAGAAATAAGACCTGTTANTCGTGAAAGTATCAACCACCCTGAAACGGTCCACATTCCAAAACCGATAGGCGCAGAGCCATACTGCAAACTAAACCATCCGAAACTCAAAGGTATCAATGCGAAGATGAGTGCGACCCAATAGAAGATTCGCATGTGCATGACTCTTTGAATGAGATGGCTATCGATGTAAACAGCTTCAGGATGAGGNGGGAATTGCTCATTCCAACTTTTCATCCGAGGAAAGGTCAGAAAAGGAACTCTAACAATCAAGTGTGCCAAAATAGCACCAAAAGAAAATTCTAGAACTGTAGACCACATTTCATTCGCCACGTAATCTCTTCAAAACAGCCTCTGTTTTATCCATCCCTCGAGAGATATCATCTCTAGAAATAGTGTAAGCAAATCGAAGATGGCCTTCTCCGGATTGGCCAAAGGCACTACCCGGTGAACAAAGAACACCACCCTTCAACAATTCAATAGCGACTTCTTCACTTGACATTCCCGGAACATCTACTTTCGGGAAAACATAGAACGCACCTTCTGGAACGTGACATTGAACTCCAGGCATTGCATTCAATCTAGTACAAATTAGGTCCCTGCGAGCTTTGAATTCAGCACACATTTCGTCAGGGTAATCATTAGCGTTTTCAAATGCCGCCAAAACAGCGTATTGCATAGCGTCATTGGAACATGCTGTAATGTAATATTGCAACTTTGTCATCTGAGCCATTGCTTCTTTGTTGGCTGACATGATGTATCCAATTCTCCAACCAGTCATTGCAAAAGTCTTGGAGAATGAATTGATCAAAATAACTCTTTCATCATCNCTTCCTACGAATGACACATGNTCGCCATCGAAAACGATGCGGTCATAGACTTCATCCGTAATAATCCACAAATCGTGCTTCTGAGCAAATGTCACCAAAGCGTCTCGCTGAGGTTTTGTAATTGTAGCACCAGTAGGATTTGAGGGGAAGTTGTACAAAATAGCCACTGTATCGTCATCAACTAAACTTTCCAAGTGCTCGATTGTAGGTACAAACTCATTATCGAATAGACATTCATAGAATCGTGCTTCACCACCCCATAGTCCGACATCAGGACCGTATAGAGGAAAATATGGCTCAGGAAGTAATACGTTTTTCCCAGGGTCTACCAATGATGCAAAAATGTTGAGCAGAGCATTTGTTCCACTCATAGTCATACANACATTACTTTCATCCAGACCAGGACAAAGGTTGTCCCATGATTGTGCAATCTTATTCCTTAATGCAGGCAGGCCAGCAGTAGTAGTATACTTGTTGTGGCCATCGTTCATCGCCTGATACATTGCATCGATTGCGACTTGAGGAGGTTGAAAGTCTGGTTCGCCCAAACCGAATGAGATNACATCATCACCGGCCATATCAAACATCTTTCTTACACCCGTAGGCTGTATGTCCAATGCTCTCTTTGAGAAGCCACGCATATACGGTCGACTACGAGTTCACTTTTCAAGATGAGGTGCCATCCGTATCCTCAACCAATGTTGCTTCTAGTGGTTCATCATCTACCAACGAAGGAATTTCAACAGTATTATCTGCAGCGTATGCCAATTCAAATGGCTCTTCAACACGCTGTTGGATAGCGACCCATGCACCAAATGCTAGAACTGCGAATCCGAAAACTGCGAGGAATAGCGTCCTTCCGATAGAATCGCCACTTCCCATTGATTCAAGATTTCCTCCTCCGATAACCGAATCCCAAGAAATCATCGAAGATGCTCCAGTATCATCTACTCCTCTAACAATAATCATGTTGTAACCTGCGGGCAGGAAATCAGTATTGATTACAAATTGGAATTGGAATGATTCGTAGCTACTCATAGTACCGTTTACAGATTCATACATTACTTCAATCCAAGACTCTCCACCATCAACTGAATATTCGATTTTCTCCATCACTGCGCCACGAGTCCATGCCTGTCCTGTGTAAGTGTTTACAGTACCTTCAGATGAAATATTCTCGATGTGGACCTGTAAATCTAAATTCATATCAGAGGTTGTGATCCCTGTCATGTTGAGATATTCTGCAGTCCAAACTGCATCATGGGCGTGGACTAATCCCCATCCGAAATCNTCGTTCCAGTGAGGGTCGTGTTCAGGTTGCGAAGCAGGCCCCATTCTGGTAGCAGTTGAGCGAAGAATCTCTCTAATCGCTAGAGGATTTATCTCATCATTTACTTCCATCATTAGAGCAATCACTCCAGTTACTGCAGGAGTTGCATAAGAGGTTCCAGAACCTCTGCTGGTGTAACCATTCTGAGAAGCATCCCCTCCAAGGAAGTTATTGCATCCACCCGATGTAACGCAGGCTTCTGCTTGTACAATGTTAGTACCAGGTGCGGTTACATCTGGCTTCATCTCATTGGTTGGGTCTGAATCTCCGTTATCTCTGCGAGGACCACGACTTGAATAGCCTGCAATAGTATCGTCATCTCTGTCGATTGTATTCATATCATCAGTAGCACCTACGGTTATTGATAGAGAAGATGAGCCCATTCCAGATAGTCCATCATTATCAGGACCATCATTTCCGGCTGCAACGCTTACAGTTACACCTGCAAGAGTTGCTTCATTCAATATTCTTGAGTGCATGTCCTCTCCATCACTACCTCCACCTTCGTGGCTGGTAATACCCCAAGAAAGTGAAATGATGTCTATTCCATGCAGGCTTTCATCCACACCTGGCCATGCAGTGTCCTTGTTGTCTATAATCCATTGAAGACCATTCATTGCNGATTCATAGAATTCTTGTGAAAGAAGATAGTTTTCGAATGGNCCTGCGCCAGCATCTGTNCCAATCCTNACATCGATTAGGCTNGCATTAGGTGCANAACNTTCGNAGCCAGTTTGCTCTCCATTAGCNTCTAAGCCNGTAGCAGCAGCCATACCCATNCAAGCNGTNCCATGTTGATTACCATCGTCTGGGTCAAATGATCCATCAGTTTCCCTACCGCCTGCAAGAATACATTCAGGGTCTGTGTGAACAAAACAAACAGCATCATATCCTGCCACGAACTTATCCTTCAGGCCAGGATGTTCGTTATCTGTTCCTGTATCGACCATTGCGATATTGATGCCAGCACCTCTCAATGGGGTGTGATTCCAAGCAGTGTGCGGATATTCTTCTGATTGTTCAGCTAGAATATTAGGAGTTTGAACATCGCCCCACAAGATAATTTGACCATATCGTTCTACCATTACAACTCCGTCGATTTGTGACAAATTCCAAACATCCTCGGAATCAATAACCCCGAGTAGTACTGCATCTACAGCCTCTATGACGTCTGTGATTTCATACCCCATCGATTCTAGTAAAGCGACATCTGAATCAGTCACCTCACGACTGTAGGAAAGGCCAACTCCAGCTGGAATTTCAAGAGATTCTAAAGAATCATGGATGCCATTTCGATTGGAATCCATTGTGGTTCTCTCCCACCAATCTACTTCTTGATGGATAACTGGAGTCATTTGTGGAATTACAGTACCCCACTGTGAATTTGAAGCATCATCATTACCCAAAGAGCCGGTCAATGGTGCCAAGAATAGTACCAAACAGAGGAAGGGAAATCCACTACGCATATCTTTCACATTCCATATTCAAGAGCGCACCTAACATCAAAGTGTTGGTTGGTCGATTTGACGATTGAAGGGCGATAATGGTGGGAGCACAGGGATTTGAACCCCGACCGGCTGGTATCTTCTGATCCGCCACTAAGTGTTTTTGTGTACGGCTGGTGGCGGGATTTCACAGGTCAGTCTTCCAGTTGATCATCACAATCTTCAGACCTTTACCTATCATCATTCCCGTGCAACTGGAGCCAGCTATACTACCAGGTTATACTATACTCCCCTGTTCTTTTACCGTTCAGCTTCACTGCTTAGCCTGTCGGCGAGCACGCTTACGACGGCGTAGCTTTTTCTTGCGCCACTTCCATCGCTGATTACCAGTCTTCTTCCACGCTCTGGAACCTCGCTTCATGGTGAACAGTCCGCCGACTGACCTTTGCTATATGAGGACTTCCCAAAGCGAAGGAGTATGTCGTCAAGCTAAAATTCCATTCTGGTAGTCATCTATGGCCTGCATTATCTCTTCTCTTGTATTCATTACAAACGGGCCATAGCGAGCAATCGGCTCTCCAATTTCAGGTCCTGCCAAGATTAGATATTGTGAGTTTTCTTTGGCTGTAATTTTGATGGTTGTGCCATTGGATAATAGTGCTAAGGAACCGTCAGAAACTGCTTTGCCTTCGATTTCAATTTCGCCTTTGAAAACATATATCATTCCGTTTAGGTCTAGATCTAGGTTCTTTTCAAGAACGCTTCCAGTATCCATCTTAACGTGTACATATGTAATTGGGATTACAGTATCCAAAGAAGATTCGACTCCTAAGCATTCACCTGCAACAACTCTAGCCCATACTCCATTCTTTTCAGCGATAGGAGATTCCGCAGCAGAAATATCTTGATATCGTGGATTCATCATCTTATCTTTAGCAGGTAAATTAACCCAAATTTGGAATCCATGCATCATTCCACCTTCGAGCATCATTTTGGCAGTAGGCATTTCTGAATGAATAATGCCTTTACCAGCAGTCATCCATTGAACATCACCTGGAGTCAATGTTCCCTTGGAGCCAGCACTATCTTCGTGTTCCATTTCACCTTCTAACAAGTAGGTAACCGTTTCGAAGCCACGATGAGGATGCCATGGAGCGCCCACCGCTTTACCCGGAGCATAATTCACAGGCCCCATTTCATCAAGAAGCAGAAATGGACTCATCAGTGAACCCATAGCAG
>PAEE01000025.1 GCA_002701145.1 Methanobacteriota archaeon | reverse complement strand
ATGGGGCTGCGTGGCTCGAAAGACTACACATGCAACTTGCTAGAAATTTACGTGCCGCTGATTGGTCTCAAGCAGACATTGCGGATATTTTAGGCTCAACGCAATCAACAATTTCCCGTATGGCGCACAGAGAATTGCCCGAAATGGCTGGAACTTCGGATGAATCTACTATCGACGGATGGGCGCATGAGATATCGATGGCGCTGAAACAATTGGGCCCACAAGCCAAACCAAGCAGAACTAGATTCGTAATGGAAATCGCATTCGCTCCAGGCCAAGTATTACGATTTGACAAGTCATTGAATGGCACAGATTTAGATTCAGACCAAGAGCAGACTGCGCTTCTGAAAAGGCTGGAGTGGGCCGTATCTAGAATTGATGTAAACCGATTGAGAAAAATGATGCCAGCAGTTGGTATGAATATTGCATGTTGCCTAGAGTCATCAAGGTCTAAGGCTGAAGTCGCTGCTTTCCCTGGGAAGGTTACAATCGTCGACAATAAGTTACGTCATCACGAGACTCCNACTTTTGGAGCATCNAACCACCTTGCAAATATGCTACTNGNCGCAAGNNCACATGACANAGCAAAAAATTCAATTTTGAACATTAATCCTCGAACTAGCAAAGATGTAATCGAGTCTATGTGTGAGGACCTCGACTTGAATCTCACATTTGCGACAATGGATGAAATTGCACCTCACCAAGGAATCGATGTTATTCTCGACGAAGGTGCATTTGGATGGGAGCCTGCATTGTACATCCTAGCCCACAACCCCCTCGAGTTAGTCGATCGCATGCACAAAATCGTATCCCAGATTAACACATATTGAGTGCAATATTCAATAACTGAATCAACTGACCNGAAATTGGGGAGCTTTGTGCTGAGAGGTTNCCATTAGGTAACGACCCATTGACCTGATCTGGATAATACCAGCGGAGGGAGAATAAATGGATACAAATATTGCATACGGATTAATGCTTGTAACTCTTGGTTTCTTTGGCTACATTGGATACCAAAAATCAACCGGAAAAAAACTTGATGCTGACGAATACCTATCCGCGAGAGGTTCGCAAGATTGGTTGAAGGTTGGACTAAGCCTGTTTGCATCAGGAATGGGAATTTGGATTCTATTCGGTCCTTCTGAAGTNGGATATTGGGGTGGATTTTGGGATGTNATTGGATATTCTGTTTCTGCAGCTACACCTTTCATACTTCTAGCATATGTCGGACCGAAAATTCGTGAAAAATTGCCCGATGGTGTTACTTTAGCAGATTATGTTCGAATGAGAATTGGCCGGCCAATGCAGGTATACGTAGGCATAATTTCAGTCGCCTACATGTTCACTTTCTTATTTGCAGAATTCACTGCGATTGGAAAGGCCATGGATGTGCTCACAGGTATGAACCCGGTAATTCCGATGGTGGCTGTTGGAATTGTAACTGTAGCTTATACCGCTTATGGAGGATTGCCTGCTTCACTACGTACAGACCGAATACAAGCATGGATTGTACTTTGGCTCGTTATTGCATTACTACTAATCCTATTTGGAGGGGACATAGGTTCGCTTATTTCTGATGCTAAAGCATACAATCCTGAAGGAGACATCGATTGGAGCATTGGAAGTATGTCATATATGGATTCGTTCAAATCAGGATTGGCACTTGTCTTAGCAATCACTGCTGCTGAAATGTTNTCACAAGGAAATTGGCAGAGGGCTTGGGCTTCGGAAGATGAAAAGGCACTCAAAAAAGGATCACTTCTTGCTGCTGCGTTGGTATTCCCGCTAGTGTTCATCATGGGAGTTCTGGGGACGGTTGCTGCTGCTCAAGGAGCGGCAGAAGACCCATCCGCTGCATTCTTTATTCTATTGGAAGATGTCCACGTATTGGTAATATCTGGATTTGTAGTCCTTGGTATCGCCCTTGTATGCTCAAGTGTTGACACACTACAAAATGCAGTCGCCGCATCAATTACTCGAGATTTAGCAGATGGGAAAATGGATTTAAGGCAAGCTAGAATTGTTACGGTTGCTATGATTCCTTTAGCAATTTATCTTGCGACGGGCCCCACAATAGCCGGATTCACATTCGATGCCCTTGGCGTATTCGAAATATTCCTATTCGCCGACCTGTTGGCAGCAGCTACAGTCCTACCTGTATTCCTCACTCTATCTGAAAGAATCGAATCAAGGGCCTCTTTGCTAGGCGCCGTATGNGGGTTATTATCTGTAGTAATTTATGGAATTTACACAGCAGACCTTAGCACAGGAATCGGTTATCTGACATCTCCTACCAATGAAGTTGGTTTGGCTAATCTCGAAGTATTCTTGTCAGCCCTCATAGGTTCGGGATTAACTACAATTATCGGGTCTGAAATTTTGAAACGCAGGGCTGATGAGATGTCAGGGAATGGCAAGGGAATAATTGAATCGGAATAGCGCTACCATCATATGGTAGTGGTGACCTGTTAGTATTAGGGAAGCCTATGGTCGGAACTCCAATTGATGTTTTACCATACATTCGTGGCGTTCAACTAATTCTAAGCGGATATAATGGATACACAAAGGGTTCAAGGATTGAAAACGACAAAATCGTTCGTGAAGAGATATCTAGAGCAGTTAATAGGGTAAGAAGCCATATGCAAAATATGTTTGATTCCCAATTCAAAAGTGGAAATATCGATCTGGCACGTTCTGCAAAACAATGCATGGAAGAATGTGATTACCTAATCGAAGATGTTAGCAAATCTGTTGCCGGCATGGANCATGCATTCCTATCNGGTCAAAGTTCNCCNTCAAATAAAGACCTTAAGAAATTGATCAAACACGATCATGAGGTCATCCAAATGGTGACTAAGGCTGTGAACATTGCAAATAGTTCCGAGCATTCAANAGCTACCGGNGAAGGTAACCCAAANCAACTNATTCTACAGACTACACAAATGGTCTCAAGTTGCCGNGGTTTCTTTGGCGCTAGAGCAAATGTTCTAGCAGGTTTGAAACAAAAGAAAGTNAAGAAAGAGTGATTATTATGAGTGATTTTAGATGGAGAGATAGCCCAGACACCATTGCAAGATTGGTTAATGCTGACAAAATTCAAACTATGGCGTCGCAACAGGTNTTACTGAAGCCNAATGAAGCATGTGCGATGATTGTNGATGGNAGAATTGGAGANATTTTGACTGAAACTCTNCTCAAAAATATGGCNGGAGGATTNAGCNGNTGGATNGGTGACAAAATGGGAGTTACTGCAAANGACCGCNGATTACTTTTCGCNATGACNGGGCCNATGGATTATTGGATTCCATTCGAAAGTCAAATTGCAAATGGAGAGAAAGCCAAGGGCTTNGCCAACCTTCGCTTGCGAATGAACCTCGAAGATGTTCCAAAATTGTTGAATTATTTTGCTAANAATGCTCCAGTATTAACTAGAAANGGCCTCATTGGAGTTATAGGTTCAGAAGTGAATGCGAGAGTTGTGNTGCCTTGTCTTGCCGCTTGTTCAACNGCAGCAGACCTCAGAACAGCATCTTTCCTAGAACGATTTGAGATGACTGCTGAATCTGAAATGAGAAATCTATTGTCAAACCTTGGTTTCACATTGCTCAAAGCATTCCCTATTACCAATCCAACCGATATGGAATTAGTCGAAAGNCACAGGGCNGCAGTNCAAGCAAAAACTGCTACCAATGAAGTGAACACTGAAGCACAACTGACTCACTATGCTCAAACTGAAGCGNTAACTTTAGCACGAATCGAAATGGANACAANNGTTGCAANGGCTCGTGCTAGAGGCCANGTAACTGTTGAATTAGAATCTGAATTAAAGGAANTAAGAGCTCAAGAAGCAAAATGGGAGGCTGAGGTCAATTACAAACGTGGTAAGATGGAGATTCGTGTCGACGANGCGGATGCTAAATCAAAAAGGGCCATGGATATGTTCGAGCAAGTGCAAGCAAAGAAGGCTGCTAGGATTGCAAGCCAACAAGATTTCCAATCTCAGAGAATGGAGAGCCAAAACCAATTCCAAAAGGAAATGCTCGAGATGGCAGCACAGCACGGTGCCCTTTCACCTGAAGTNATNCAAGAGATGCTAAAGCAACAAACCGCCCAAAANGCAGTNGATGGNNCAGGNGGAGAATCAAGAAATNATCTTCCAAAGGTTTGCTCTTGTGGAACTACTCTNCAACCCGGATGGAAAGCCTGCCCTACTTGTGGCTCGCCGATTGTCTGAAAAGAGAGAAGTATTCGCAAGGTCATGTTCAAACGCCCATGGAAGTTCTGGCAACCCCATTGGCGAAACAAGGNNAATAGCAAGATATTCTGGTACACAATAATTTCNCTAATACTNGCAATGGCNCTACCATACTCTGTGATAAACCAAATCATGGGATTTTTTGATAGGTCGGTAATGGACCCNATTATGACAATTGATTCTGCNGTNCCATATATCGGATGGACATTCATAGTATACCTCTCACTATACTTGTATTACCCTGCNGCAGCATGGTTTGGTAGAACAGATGGTGCAAGAATTCGTGAAATGTTTGCATTTTATCAAGCCCTATTTCTGATGACCTGGGTTGTATTTTTGATATTCATCATATTTCCAACTGAAGTTTACATCCGAGATCAAATACCTGCAGATGTGAGAGCGGGTGAAGGNTTCTGGGGATTCTGGTTTGGAGATATAATGCACAATACNGACCAGCCATACAACGCATGGCCTAGTTTACATGTAGTTCAATCTCTTACCATTGTGCTATTGCTAAGAAGATGGAAGATAATTAGTGGATGGAAAGAGGCTTTTACCTGGGTGGCATGGGTAGGACTCTGTATTTCAGTAATGACTACAAAACAACACTTCTTCTGGGATTTAATCACTGGAATAATAACAGGATTAGTATGCTGGTATTGGATGTGTATTCCCGCTATGGAAGCATCATCTAACGAAGAATGGCAAGAGGCTTTTCCTAGTGAATAACCAACGATTGAGGTTNGGGNGNAGTAGGTTCGTTCACAGCCAGCTTGCAATTAATTCAGGCTGAGTTAAGTAGAATGTTAGAGCAACTCCTGCCATCATCATCATCCAAGCGCCAATCGCCTTAATGAGTCCAGTAGAACGTCTCAAGATTGTTATGAACTGCTGTTGTCCCAAACCAACAACAGTCGTTACTGCGATCATCAANAAACTAACTGAAAGCATNAGTCCTGTGAGNCCAGTCCACATAGCAACACCACCAATTACCGCTAGGTAAGCAATGAACGGGATTACAGCAGCAGCGGTACAATCGATTGATGCTGCAGAATAGCCGATTCCCCAAAGGTACATGTTTCTCTTTGGAGTGAAACGGTCATCCATCTCAGTTGTCGAATACTTGTCAACTAACTTCTGTACAAATCCAAGAAGATGAGCAGTTCCGCCAGTCAACATGAACGCTCCTAAAACAATAAGCAGAATTGCNACTGCTAATGCAAAATAGTGTAANACTCCTGACAGATTGATAAAACTACCAAGTCCTAACACAATCACTCCAATTATTGCAAAGAAGGTCAANTGNCCCATTGCAGCAAGNCCTCCTAATATCCAATGGGCAGGCATTTTACTATCGAGTTTCCCTGCTTCAATTAACTCATCTTCGCGCTGGCCTAAGCCAATGTAATATGAGATGTATCCNGGAAGAATTGGGAAAGCACAAGGTGAGAAGTAAACCAATACTCCAAGCAGTAATCCCATGGCGAATATCGCACCTGGTGAGCGGTCAACTTCTGCTAGTGAGAACCTCAAGTCCTCCGCCTCACCATCAGCGGCTGCTAAGACGATTGTATCGAATTCATCCCAGCCACCAGTAGGAGTTCCGGAATTCTCTTTTGCAACTATGAAACCTTCATGGTCGATTACCAAAGCGACNGGTATTGCTTGGGCCTGATATTCTTCAACCATATCACCTCGAGTAAACTCTACAATATCCCATGTGACATTACCCTCAAGTTCAGTATTGATAGTGAAATTCACTGATGAGTTGTCTTGAATAATTATTTCGATTCCATCAACATCGTAATCCAAATCATCGTTATCTGCCAAACCTTGGCCTAAATCAAAACATGAAACTTCCTTTTCGGAATTATTGACTTGGGCTTCGATACAGTATGTTCCATCGTCCAAATCAACTTCTGAAGAATTAACACCAGATTGAATAACATCCGACTTTAGTACTGAATCAGTGTCTCCAGTTGCGACAATCCANGGCATGTGAGCATCTGAATTTGGGTCACCAAACGTATCGTTCAGCATATCTAAATCTTCAACAGAATACCACATTCCGACTGATACAATTATGATTTCATAATCGCCATCATAATTCCTCCACTCATCGACTTGATTTTCTAAATGAGCTTGTACTAAGTGACAATTGGCACAATCGATCGCCATGAAGTCAACCACTACGACTTTACCCCGATGGTCAGATAGTTGGAACCAACCATCTTCATCGACATATTGAGATTCTTCAACTGAACGATTGACTGTTTCAACTTCAAAGTCAGGTGCTAAGCGAATATTGTCACGATCTACACCATAACCGGATGAAGCAAAATCGAACATTGAAAGTCCAGCATATCCAATCACTGAGAACATTATGAGACCGATACCAAATGCTTTCCAAGTGGTAGGATCTTTGAAAACAGCGAGGTCGACTCCAAACCGCTCTTTCAGACCCATACTTCGGTGGTAAGTCGGGCAAGTTATCAAAGTGGCGCGTAGATGTGGTGATTATTTGTGAAAATAACACTCCTATCTCAACACTTTTTTGCCTCTACCTGCCCAGAGAACTATCTTGAAACAAATTCCACCAACAATAATGCCAACTGCAGCGCATAGGAATAGCCAAACCTCNTCATTNGCNCCNGCTATTGNAGCATCGACCANTACGTAAAGAAGGAGTATTNCAGAAATTGCNCCTATAGCACCGCTAATGCCAAGACCGGCGGCCATAACTCCNATCTTTTTGAGAAGGTCCACNTACTTACGTAAACTACCGTAGTGATAAGTCTTGAGCATAGNTTATCCGGCATGTTCCAAGCCTAATGACATTGAATAAAGACGATGNAGAGCATCTTTTTCGACTAACCAGTCGACNACTTCTTTNGGTATNGAGACNGACATTACTTCTTTTTGAGCATCNACTTCGTAAACTGTTGACAGCATTTTCAAAGTTGCTCTTACNCGCCATCCNTCGTATGTTTCACGATTNGACAAATCCACCCANTCAACGACAAAACCTGCATCTTCGTACAGATTCTTNGTATCTTCATCACTGGTCACNANTGTGCCTTCNCCGTGGTATTNACTGGCATGNTCCACCCAATTGGGNGGATCATTGATATCNGGAATNAATACAATCTCAGCATCCCTTCCNGCTAACCAAGCACGAATCATCGACTCTCTTTCAGATGAATCCCANGGGTTATTCGGAGTCATTTCNGCTTCNCTAGAACCAATCGCAATAGTCGTAGGCCCAAGTGCTAAGGCTGCATCAATCAAGTGAGCATGACCTTTGTGGAAGGGTTGGAATCGACCAAGAACGATATTCATTGTAATCACTCGAAATATGAATCAACATNTACATCAGGAATTTGATGACCNCAATCTCTGAAACAGGAAAGCATTCTCTTACAACCTTCAATCATTTCCGAAACCGGAGTNTCGCCCATNCTACCTACTCTGAACATCTTTCCTTTGAGGTGGTCTTGTGCTCCAATAACTTGGGTGTTGTATTCNTCCTTCAAGCGGCTCCTCCAAGAATCATCAATNCCCTCAGGATACATTATTGCNGTAACTGTAGAAGAGCGAGCNTATTCATCAGCTAACAATTCAAANCCNAGTTCGCTAAACAATTTCCTTACGCCTTTNGCCATTTGAGAACAGCGNTCCCATCTGTTCTCAAGACCTTCTTCTTTCAATGTCTCAAGAGAAGCAGCCCAACCCATTGCCAGATTAATTGCNGGAGTCCATGGAGTTTGGTCATCATCTCCCTTCTTCAAAGCANTAAGTATNTCCAGATAGTAAACNGNATTAGAATCATCTTGATTTCGAATGGCNGTACATCTGTCGATAAAGTTCTGGTTCACNGCGATTGCNGCAATACCACTTGGGCCTGCNGTACACTTCTGNGCNCCTACAACNACNGCTTCNGCACCCCATTCTTCGGGATGAACTGGCAAACCGCCAACACTTGTGATGCCATCAANAACTAGAGCNACTCCATTTCTTTGGCACATTTCAGCAATTTCAACAGCATCTTGNGTTATGCCNGTAGANGTTTCNTTGTGACAAATAGCNACAGCNTCCCAATTACCTCTTGCTAATTGTTCTTCGATTTCGCCTAGATCAAAAGAACGGCCCCAATCATATTTCAGATGTTTAACATTACAGAATCGAGAACCCATTTCTGCAACTCTCTCCCCGAACTTACCATTGGTAGGAACTAGAACACGGTCATTTGGGCGGAAACGATTGGCCATCACCATTTCCATTGCGGCAGTGCCAGAACCTGAAACTACGATTACTCTGTATCCATCAGTGCCAATCCAAGATTGATTCTTTCTTTCGTTTGAGGAAGGTGTAAGATTGAACGCATACCTCAGGCCACTGTTTAGACGTGCCATGACGTCACGNAATTCCGAGCCCCTAGCAGTNATNGTAGGCGTACTCATTGCATCTAGGCATGCTTGGTTCATACGAACCGGCCCCGGCACAAGGAAACAATCACCTTCGTGACCCATATACAAGCCGATGCGCGCTCGGTTCAATAAGTGAACTCTGAACCGTGGACCTGAAAAGTGAGAGCCTACTGCATCAAATATGCTGACAATAGGCCTAGCCATGTTGCAAGGTGCTCGGCATGAACANATGCATGCTCTNANCAATGCNGCATCCAGTTTGGACATTGAAATTGAGATACGTGAGTTACGAAAATCAAGTGATATTGCAGGCATAGATGCTATAATTCTGCCAGGCGGAGAATCTACTGCGATGAAAATCGCTAGTAGATCTGAAGAACTATATTCAGGCATTTGGGACTGTTTGGAAGAAAATAATATTCCAGTTCTGGGTACCTGCGCTGGAGCAATTTTATTGTCGAATAACAGAATTATTAATGCGGAAATAGAGCGCAATGCATTTGGAAGACAAAGAGATAGTTTCCAGTCTACAATCAAAATAGATATTGATGGAAAGGAAGAGTTCCCTGGTGTGTTCATACGGGCTCCAAGATTTATTGGCCGATGTGAAAATGCAATAGCGTGGCTTGGTGATGAAGCGGTTGGAGTTCTCGAAGGTAATCGAATGGCTTTGACATTTCATCCTGAATTGACAGATGATTTGCGATTTCATGTTTGGTTAATTAAACAAGCAATTAGCAATAATTGAGGAATATACAACCAGTGAGTTCAAACCATAGATGTTGAACCGAGTAAATGTGAAACTACAGATGGCTAGTGAAATCGCCCCTCCTGAGGCGAATGAAGCCGAAGGATGTGTTCAGTGTCAACGGGGTAGCAAATTAGTTCTGTTTGTTACCGGTAGATGCCATTGGGGTTGTGATTATTGCCCGCTTTCCGAAAATCGTAGAGAATCGCCTGATATGTTCGCTAACGAGAGAAGGTGCCAGAACTTCGATGAAGTTATTGAGGAAGGACGTGCGATGAGAGCAACAGGTACAGGGATTACCGGTGGTGACCCTATGCTTGACTTCGATAAGACAGTTGAAGCGGTGAGGGCACTCAAAGATGCATTTGGTCCTGAACACCATATCCATTGTTACACATCTATTCCAATAAAGCCTGCTCAAGCCAAAGAATTGGGAGAAGCGGGGCTTGATGAGTTACGTTTCCACCTCCTCGACCTTACTCTCGATAGATACAGAGATTCAATCAATGCTGCATCCGAAGCAGGGATTTGCGTTGGTATTGAGTTGCCAGCAGAACCAGATAAGCACGAAAAAATGCATGCATTACTTCAGGAACTTCATGATTCGCCCGTAGAATTCCTTAACCTGAACGAATTAGAAATCACTGTTGGTAATCAACACAATATGGATGTTAGAGGATTCAATTTAGCAGGTGGAATTACTGCTGCTGCAGAAGGTTCAGCAGAATTAGCTATCGAACTAAAACTAGCTGCAGAAGATTTGGATTTCCATGTCAAGTTTTGTACTGCTTCATACAAAGATGCAGGGCAATTACGAAGCAGATTTAGAAGAAGAGGAGAGGCGACTCTACGCCCATATGAGGTGCTATCTGAAGATGACACCATATTGTTTGGAGCAATACCATGTTCCCTCGAAGATGCAGCAGATGACATGAATGAGTTGACTGAGTATCTGCAATTACATGAAAATTGGATACGCTTTGATGGTTCTACTCGTAGAATCGAAATACCTCTTTCAGCCGCTGAAGACATCGCTTCGCACCTGACAGTACCAGTGTTGATGGTTGAAGTACACCCTACACACGAAAGACTGGAGGTTGGCGTAGTCAATCTAAACCAGCACAGGTAGATTACTGGTCTGAAGCAACAACTACTCGAGCAGGAATCAAAACTCTCTCTTTGTAGAGATAACCCGCTTCAACCTCATCGATTACTGAATTTGGAGGAAAGTCATCAGAAGGCGGCAGAGTCGTGATGGCTTCCATTTTTGTAGGATCAAACTTTTCGCCTTTGGTTGGAATATTAGAAACGCCATCTCCTGATAATTCGGACCACATTTTCGTACGAATAAGAGTAAGACCTTCATCCTCGTTTACAGACAATGCTCTATCAATATCACTCAAGATTGAAAGCATTTTTCTCGCCATCCCCATTCCGCCATATTGTATCGCAGTCGACTTCTCTGACATCAACCTCTTACGGACGTTTTGTATCTCAGCATCTCGATAAGAAATCTCTTTTTCTGCATTTTCTGCTCTGGTTAGAGCTTCGGTCAAAGGATCTATTTCCTCGACCAATTCTTCTTCTTCCGAATCTTCAGTAGCAGTTTCGTCAACAACAACTTCTTCTTCGTCCATGAGCGTGCCACCATCAATCGGTTTTTGAATCTCACGAATCTAAAATATTTGATAAATTCCAATCACCATGTCCCCAATGTCGAGAATCTAAATGGTCACGGCCAATTATTTGGGCATACATTTTTTGATGTATTGCATAATGAAGAGTACGTGCATTACGGTCATGTGCCTCAAATGTGGGAATTATACGAGGGTCTTTCTTTTCATCAAGAGTTTCACCCAGTTCTTTTCTTCGTTCCATCCAATCAGAGCATACCTTCTCTGAAAAATCAGATTCAGACATTGACGATAGACCTACTCTCAGTTCATCCCAAACATCTTGAGAATACATTTCCTCAACATCTACAAGTTCTCTCCCAATCGCATTTTCAAGATACAGGAAGCATCTTCCCTCCCATGCTTCCCAATATCCAACGCTTGACCACTCTACCAATTTCAGTAATGCATCGTGAGCGTAATTAGCAGCGAGTGTTTCTCTTACCGTTCCAGAACTAGTGTAGTTTTCTGCAATGTCCAAAAACTCGGCTTCACAGTCAATATCGAAATCCCGATTTAATCTAGAGTCGATTTTGGGTCGAGATTTACGTAAAGAAAGGTCATTTATTCCAGTGATTAAATCATTCCAACTCATTTCAAGGATACTGAGCAAATTCGCACCATCGACAAGATGCAGTCTCATATCTATCCCCATATATTGTGCGAGAGGGTGCCAGCATTCAAGAATACCCATCGTTCCGACTCAAACCGGAGGGGTTGATGTGGCTACTATCAAAGAGCAAATTCAAGCCCTTTATGATGAGATTAATAAGACTCAAAAGAACAAAGCCACCAATGCTCATATTGGCAAGTTGAAAGCAAAGATTGCTCAACTTAAGCTCAAAGAAGAAAAGGTCGCAGCCTCCGCAAAAGCAGCAGGCCCAGCTAAAGGTTTTGAAGTTAAGAAATCGGGGGATGCTTCTGTTGCATTAGTGGGTTTTCCTTCGGTAGGAAAATCAACATTAATCAATCAAGTCACTGACGCAAAATCTGAAGCTGGAAACTTCGCATTTACTACGTTGACTTGTATCCCTGGATTGATGGAACATCGTGGTGCTAAAATCCAGATTTTGGATTTGCCTGGACTGATCAAAGGAGCAGCAGAAGGAAAGGGACGAGGCAAAGAAATTCTCGGTGTGATTCGTTCATGTGACATGGTACTTTATGTCGTAGACCCATTCCAAGACTCCCACTTCAAAGTATTACATCGCGAATTAGAAAATGCGGGTATAAGGCTCAATCAGACCAAGCCTCCAGTATTCGTCAAGCGTGCTGACAAAGGTGGAATAGATGTGCGCACCACAGTTGAACAAACTCATCTGACTCCTGAAGAAATGGGAGAGATTATTCGTTCATTTGGATATACTTCTGCTATAGTGACATTGCGCAAAGACACAACTGCTGAGATGCTAGTTGATACTTTAGCCGGAAGCCGAGTATATTCGAAATCTGTTGTTGCAGTAAACAAAATCGATATCGCATCTGAGCAAGAAATTATTTCTGCAGAAAAGTCATTGCCAGAAGGTTGGCCAATCATGCGGATTTCTGCTTTCAAAGGCACAGGGTTAGAGGAGTTGAAAGATTTCATCTATGACAATCTCGGGTTCATGAGCATCTATCTCAAACCTCAAGGACAAGAAGCAGATATGGTTGAACCACTAATTGTCAAGGATGACTCGACGGTCAGGAATGTCTGTAACAATCTTCACAGAGATTTCGTAAGAAAATTTAGATTTGCTCGAGTCAAAGGACCATCTGCAAAATTTGATTGGCAAAGGGTAGGTTTGAATCACTTGCTAAAGGATGGTGACGTTCTCACTATCATTGTCAAAAGATGAAATTATTATTTCACACACAGTTTGCATACACCATTTTTTGAATGGTAATTACACAACGGCTTACGACAGCGTTTACAATTTCCCGACGAAGTTCGACCACATATCTCGCAGCGTTTCATTGTTGAATGGAATATAGTCCATCATTATCATTTTTACTCAGAGAACATATTACCGCCCGAATCCTCAAGGTGACCATCATAAACTGCAGACTGCTAGCAAGGCCATGCCAGAACAGTTACCTGATTTTGGCAATATCCATTTCACTGGAACTTTACGCCCATCGCAAAAAGCGGCTTGCGAAGTAATTGAACCGCAATTGAAAGCAGGCTCGACTCGATTACATGTTGTGGCACCGCCTGGTTCNGGAAAAACAGTACTTGGATTGTATGTCTGGTCAGATTTAGTTCGAAAACCAGCATTGGTTCTTTCTCCCAATTCTGCAATTCAAGCCCAATGGGCAGCAAGAACGTCACTGTTTGACTTAGATGGTAAAGACAAATTCATCAGCACTGATTCGAAGAATCCTGGAATGCTCACATCTCTAACCTATCAGTCNGTAACCGCCCCTGGAAAAGGTGGCGAAGATATAGAAACCCAAGCAATTACATTATGGGCGGAGAAACTTCTTCTGGATGAAGAAGCACATGATTACGAATCATGCTTTGCTTGGCAGAAAGACATGAAAGAAAGAAATCGTGATTACTATGATGACNGACTTGCAACCTATCGCAAAGCAGCTAGAGATGCGGTAGCAAAGGAAGGTAATGCAATATCTATTCTGAGCCCTAGTGCTAGACAAAATATTGAGAGGTTGAAGAAGATTGGAATNGGACTAATTATTCTAGATGAATGTCATCACCTTATGCACCATTGGGGAAGAATTCTATCAGAAGTGAAGGAATTATTCGATGACCCAATTGTCTTAGGTCTTACAGCAACCCCTCCTAATACTGATGATTTTGGCGCTGATGATGCAAAAAGGTACGAGGATTTCTTTGGGCCCGTAGATTATCAAGTCCCAGTTCCTGCTTTAGTCAGGGAATCAAACCTTGCACCATACCAAGATTTGTGCTACTTTGTCAGGCCTAGTGCAGAAGAATTGCAATATATCGCGGGTGTCGATTCGGAATTTGAAAGCCTCCTTATCGAACTTAGAAATAAGGATAATTCAGGAGATCATGACAGAGTTCCCNATCTNGACACTTGGGTTTTTCAAGCACTAGAAGAACGAAAATCTCCTGGTGGGAAGACACNAGAATGGAGTGATTTTCAAAAGAAGTTNGAANCATTCGCCAATGATGGAAGAAGGTATCTCCAATCNCATCTATTGCATTTACCAGATGACGTACCNATAATTTCGCTGAAAGAGGATTATCAACCCTGGACNAGAATGAGTATGCTGCGTACTGTTTTAGATAGGTACGTTCGACATGGTTTGAGACGCTCAAAAAATGTTGATGACCAAAAGTTGTCTACAAAAATAGTTACGAGATTGAGGATGTTAGGCATTCAAATAACTGAAACTGGTTCTAGNCCGTGTGCGTCTCCTGTTGGAAGAGTAATGGCATATTCGTCTGGAAAAATCGCTGCTTTGAACAAAATAATATCAAGTGAGATAGAGACTTTAGGTGAAAAAATAAGAGCGGTAATTGTCACCGACTTCGAAAAAACATCTGCGACATCGGTAGTAGATGGGATTCTTGATGACGAAGCGGGAGGGGCAATCGCAGTATTTCGTTCTCTGACCTCAAATGAAGAGTGTGATTCATTAGATCCTGTATTAATGACTGGAAGCACTGTTTTGGTAGATGACGACTTGTTTGAGAGATTTATCACGAGAGCAAAGTCTTGGGTTATTGACAATAATATAAACGTAAAATTCGTTGATAAGATACACCAAGGGTACCATGAGATTAGAGGANTTGGTGAAGATTGGAAACCGAGATATTATTCATTGATGATTACAGAATTCTTCCAAGANGGTTTGACAAAATGCTTAGTTGGAACACGAGGATTATTGGGGGAAGGATGGGATGCTTCAAGAATCAATGTACTCGTAGATTTAACCACTGTCACCACTAGTATGAGCATTAATCAATTGCGAGGNCGTTCAATTAGACTAGACTCAAGTTGGGAAGAAAAGGTTGCAAATAACTGGGATGTTGTCTGTTTAGCTGAAGAATTNACCAAGGGTTTCGATGATTATGAGCGNTTCAAGGAAAAGCACAAACAATTGTATGGTGTTTGTGATGATGGGACCATCGAAAAAGGAGTAGGACATGTTCATGCTGCTTTCAATGATGCCAAACCNGAAGGAGTTAACGANGGNATGGAGATGTTCAATCATGANATGATTGAGAGATCGAAGAACCGCTCCCATGTNCGTGACTTGTGGGGAATNGGANTACCCTTCGAAATNGTGCCAAGTTCTGCTATTGAAGCAAAACTTGGAGAAGANTTTGGTGTCGGATTTAAGTTAGGAATTCACAAGACACCATGGACTGACGATTCACTTATGCTTGAAATCTCAAAAGCCATAGTTGATACTTTGAGTGACCTCAAAGAGATTGACAGAGATTGTGAGCCATCGGGCGGCAGTAGGGGAGGAGGATGGTTACGATACCACTTAGAACACGCCTCCGAAGAAGAAACTGAGAAGTTTACTAAAGCACTGGAAGAGGTATTAGGCCCATTAGATAAACCAAGATACATCATCAGTAGACCTGCGATGTATATGCGAGACACATGGTTATCAAAATTAATGCCTGAAGTAATTGCCAAATTTTTACGCAAGGAAAAGAGAATCATCCAGATGTATCACAAAGTCCCATCAATTGCTGCAAATTCAAAAGAGAGGGCAGAAATTTTCCTCAAACATTGGAATTACTACATCGGAATCAGCGANATAACCTACTGTCATACTGAAGAAGGGAAGAAGTATGTTGAAGACATTAAAAATCAAGGTCTTAGTCCAAATAATTCTATACATCGCAAAGAAGTATATCTATGATCAATCCCAAATTCCCATGTCCATTTTNGCATCTTCGCTAGCGTGNACTTTTGGGTCCCATCTTGGTGACCAAACTAAATTGATATGGACACTTTCGACTGCATTAAGTGCTGCACGGTGGGCTGCAGCCATAATTTCAGCAGCAGCTGGACAACCTGGACTGGTTAATGTCATGTCAACCTCAGCGTGTTGTAGACCATCCTTAGATTCGAATCTCACGTCATATACGAGACCTAACTCTACAATAGATATTTTCAATTCAGGATCTTCCACATCATCAAGCGCAACCATTACCAATTCCTTCGTACTCATTCTATCGACTTCCTAACATTATTTTGAACCATATCAAACATGGTCCTGAAACCATTTGAACGTGAAGGGGTTAAACTGTTCAAGATACCTGCTTCTTCAGCAAAATCCGGAGTAAGCAGGAGGACTTGCTCCGCAGTAGAACCATTCACTGCAATAGATAACAGACCTTGTAATCCCTGAACCATTTTGGCATCAGCCGCTGCTTTCATCCAAACGACACCATCGGTAACCTCTACTTCAATATGAGCAACCGATTGGCAACCTCTAACCAAATTGTGTTCATTCCAAGACTCAACTGGAAGTTCCTCGACTTCGTCAGAGAAGTCCATCAAAATCTCAAGGCGTTCGAATTGCTCATCGATATCCTGAAACTCATCAATAATTTCCTGGATAGCGACAGACCAAGTCATGCCATCGCCTCCAAAACCCTATCGATTCCAGACAGGAAGGAATCTGCATCGGATTGGTCATTGTAAAGGTAAAATGAAGCACGTATTGTACCACTTATCCCTAATTTATTCATCAGAGGCTGAGCACAGTGGTGGCCGGTTCTGACCGCTATTCCTTGTGCATCCAGTAGTCTTGCGAAATCTTCAGGATGGATTGTAGGATGAGTGAATGAAACTACTGCCGCATCCATTGGTCCAAGAGAAGAGTATACGGTCATCCCTTTGTCAATCAATTTGTCTTTTACATCAGAAGCGATAGAAATTAGCCTTTTGTGGTGTGATGCCAAATCAACAGTTGCTAGCCATTCAAGAGCTGATGCCCAACCAACTCCTTCAGCAATTCTTGGAGTTCCTGCTTCGAATTTGTGTTCATTAGTTTGGTAAGTTGAGCCTTGAAGAGTGACGGTTTCAATCATATCTCCCCCACCCATGAATGGATTCATTTCACCAAATGCATCATCGCTAACCAATAGTGCACCGATTCCAGTTGGTCCGCACATTTTGTGGGCACTAAACGCCATAAAGTCAGCGCCTAGTTTTTCGAAATCTATTTCTTCATGAGGAACTGCTTGTGCAGCATCCAAAAGAACTCTTGCACCTACATTTTTAGATGATTCAATGATCTTTTCAATTGGATTTCTGACTCCTAAAACGTTAGATGTGTGAACAACACAAACCAATTTTGCATCTTCTAAAGCAACATCAAATGCTTCCATATCCAATCGGCCATCTAGAACTGGGATATATCTCAATTCAATGGCTTTTCTTTCGGCCAACATTTGCCAAGGAACAATATCACTGTGGTGCTCCATTTCAGTGAGCAAGACAACATCACCTGATTGNAAATTAGATTCNCCCCAAGCATGGGCNACCAGATTAATTGCTTCTGTAGTCCCACTAGTTATTATTGCATGATTAGAATTGAANCGCTGCTTCAATAACTTTCGACANGACTCGTATCCTTCAGTTGCTTCACCNGCCAAGGTGTGAACCGCTCTGTGTACATTAGCATTCGATGAAGAATAATATTCACTCATTGCGTCGATGACACATGATGGTTTTTGGGTTGTGGCAGCATTATCGAGATAAACCAACTGCTTACCATTTACCTTACGAGATAATATTGGAAAGTCTTCTTTCATTTGNTCACCTCTTAATCAGACATTCAAGATGTACCAACANNCTGGTTCTAAGAGCCTCAATTACTTCCTTATTTTTCACCTGNCTAAAGGCATCCATCAAGAAACCTTCAATGATTAACGAAGACGCTTCATCGAAATTTAACCCACGGGATGCCAAATAATGAATCTGGTTAGGGTCGACTGGAGCGCTGGCTGCACCATGTGCTGCTTTGACATCATCNGCTAAAACTTCCAATTCAGGAATGGCTTCAGCACGAGCTTTCTCAGACAATAATAAATTACGGAAAACCTGACCTGCATCNCTACCGTTCGCACCTTCACATATCGTTAACAAACCAGTTCCAACAGAATGAGATGAATCACCACAGGANGCATGCATAACNAGTGAAGAATTTGTGTGACCAACNGAATGCTGAATCTCTATGTGGTGGTCNTCATGTCGGCTATTGTGGCCATTTGAAGCAATNCCTCCACGTACCTCTGCNCCGNTNAGTTTCAAGTCNATNCTNAGNTCAGATTTGTTCAGGAATCCTCCAACTGAAAGTGTGGAAATCTCTAATGATGAATCTCGACCAACAGACCAATCTTCGCAACGCAATAGGTGGCTATCTTCGGCTAAATCNTTGATTAGAGCAACGGAAAGCGTACCTTTCACTTCACCAGTAACTCGAATTCCNGCCCAACCGGCATCTCCAGANACTCTAATGATAAGNGAAGANTTACCNCTAGAATTCAAATTTAATTCTCCAGCACAAATATGTCCTGAACAGCGTAAATCCAAATCTAGGTGTTCATTATCGATTGTTATCGACTTACAAACTTTGGAAATNGAATGTATGAATGAGCGCCCAATCTCGCTACTATCTTCCATTACCGAATCTTCACCAGANGAGAATATTATTGGATCTGCATTGGGCATTTCTTCNACATTGGTAGGGTGAATTCTCTTCCAAGGAGTATAGCGCCAAAGATGTTCTGAACGTGGTGGAATTGCTATTTGCGGATATTGCATCATCCGATTGAACCCTCCATCTCCAATTCAAGAAGACGATTGAGTTCGACTGCATATTCCATTGGTAATTCTCGAGTAAATGGTTCAAAGAAACCATTGACAATCATACCCATCGCTTCTTCTTCACTGTGCCCACGGGACATTAAGTAGAATAATTGGTCGTTACTAACTTTTGANACACTTGCNTCGTGCTCTAAATCAGCAGTTGGNTTTCCTACTTCCATAGTAGGNTAGGTGTCAGATTGGCTGTCCGCATCTAACATTAACGCATCACANACTACCTTTGAGCGACATCCATGNGCTTTNGGTGTNACTTGTANCATTCCNCGATAGGANGAGCGNCCACCATTTTTGCTGATAGATTTTGAGAGAATGTTNGATGTGGTGTTNGGNGCCAANTGGTGCACTTTAGCACCAGCATCCTGGTGCTGTCCCTTNCCAGCATATGCTACNGAGATTACTTCTGCATGNGCGCCTTCTCCTTTGAGGAGNACTGATGGATATTTCATAGTTAATTTTGAACCAATATTCCCATCAACCCATTCGATTGTTGCATCTTTGTGNGCTACNCCACGCTTAGTNACTAAGTTGTAAACATTAGCAGACCAGTTTTGAACNGTAGAATATCTGATTTTGGCACCTTCCATAGCNANTAACTCAACTACNGCAGANTGNAGAGATTCTGTNGAATAAGTNGGCGCAGTGCACCCTTCGACATAGTTTATTGAAGAGCCTTCATCAGCAATAATCAGAGTACGCTCAAACTGACCCATATTTTTNGCATTGATTCTAAAATANGCCTGAACTGGCATNTCTACATGTACGCCTTTNGGAACATAGATGAANGANCCACCNGACCACACTGCTGTATTCAAAGCGGAAAATTTGTTGTCACTAGCGGGGACAACAGANGCGAAATATTTCTTTACGATTTCGGGATGTGTTTTCAAACCTGAATCCATATCCAAAAACAGTACACCTTGCTCCTCTAAATCCTCTCTTACCGAATGATAAACAGCCTCAGATTCATACTGAGCAGTTACTCCTCCAAGCCATTTTTGTTCGGCTTCAGGAATACCCAATCTCTCGAATGTGTTCTTGATGTCATCAGGGACATCATCCCAATCGTTTTCTGTTCCTTTNGAAGAGCGAAGGAAGTAGGTGACAGAATCAAAATCAATCTGATTNAGCATGTCGCAATTGCCCCAGATNGGCATTGGCATTTCCATGAAACGNCGATATGCTTTNACNCGAATGTCAGTCATCCATTGTGGCTCNTCTTTCAGTTCAGAAATATCACGNACGACTTGTTCTGAAAGTCCTTTATCGAACCGNATTGTTGCATTTTCCGGNTCNTGGAATCCGTAGCGATAATCTCCAACTGCATCTCGNGCTTGTTCTCCTGACATCATTTCACCTCCTAAGCTTCTAACCAATCATATCCTCTAGATTCTAATTCACTTGCTAGTTCTGCATTACCTGTTTTGACGATTTTTCCGTCAATCATTACATGCACATAGTCTGGTTTGACATGTTCTAGCAACCTTTCATAATGAGTGATTAGCAAACATCCTGCCTTTGGTGCAATACTGTTGATTCCATCGGAAACAACGCGTAGTGCATCGATATCAAGTCCTGAATCGGTTTCATCTAACAATGCGAGGCAGGGATTCAATAGTAGCATTTGAAGAATTTCTAATCTCTTCTTTTCGCCACCACTGAAACCATCGTTTACATACCGTGCTAGGAACGACTTATCCATGTTCAATGATTCCATGTGAGATTTCAACTCTTTTCTGAATTCTCTAGCACTTGGAGCGGAATCGCCACGTACCGAAGATACAGATTTGCGAAGGAAAGTACCTACTTGAACGCCAGGAATTGATGAGGGGTATTGGAAGGAAAGGAACATGCCTGCTCTTGCTCTTTCAAATACTTCCATCTCTTCAATATCAACGCCTTTGAATTTGATTGAACCTGAAGTGATTTCATATGCAGGGTGTCCCATAATTGCGTTAACTAGAGTGGACTTACCGGACCCATTTCGGCCCATGATGGCATGTATTTCACCGATCCGAATATTTAGGGAAAGACCCTTGATAATTTCGGTATCTTCGACGCTGACATGAAGACCATCGATACTCAATACTTCGTCTCCCATAATTGCCCCTACCGTTGCCCCTTTATCAATGACTGTATGTCTCGATAAAACCAAAGCGAGGGTTCTTGAACAGCAAGCCGAACGGATTGCCATGGATGAGGACTTGATTGAGCGGTACAGATTAGAGGCCGCCGCTGCTATGAAAGTCGAAGCCGAAAAGCGTGTTGCAGAGGTTTCAAATCCAGAAGAAGATGAAATTTTGAGAAACACTTCCTTACATGAATTTGAAGATTTAGTCCCGGCCCTTTTGGCTAGACTCGGCCCCGTAAGAGCCGCTTTAGATGGCCATGGAGGAGGAATCAAGGTTACTAAAAAAGAGGTTGACGATGAACAGATATCTCTTGTCCTAGACTTGACTGGTGCTTGTCTATCTTGTGGAGCAGCACCTGGTACACTTCAGGGTGTCAAAGAAGATTTAGAAAATGATAATCAAATCTCCAAGGTCAGTTTTTGTTCTAGCCTTCTCGATACATTCGACGAACTTGGAAGAGAGTTCATCCTCGCTCACGGCAAGGTAGATTTCGTATAATTTGTTAATTGAATAACAAGGTTGATGCCAGTAATGCCTGACGGCCAATTATGAAGTGGCAAGATGGACGGCGTGCTGACCCGAAACCTTGTCGCGAAAAAGACGAAGGGCGTTTCGAAATATCTACACGAGATGGCCAAGCGCGATTGGGGAAGTTGCATACTAAGCACGGCATCCTAGAAACTCCGTGTTTACTGCCCGTAATCAATCCGAATATTCGAACTATTGAACCACGTGAAATGTGGGACAAGTATGGAATACAAGCTCTCATTACCAACTCTTATGTTATTTGGAAACATGAGAATCTGAAGGATTCAGCACTTGCTGATGGCGTCCATAAACTGATAGATTATCCTGGCGTAATTATGACTGATTCGGGGACATTTCAATCATATGTGTATGGCGATGTTGAAGTCGGTGTTGAAGAAATTGTACAATTTCAAAAGGACATAGGCGTTGATATTGCGACTATGTTAGATGTTTTCTCTAGACCTGACATGACTTATTCTCAAGTTGAAAAGGCAGTTGATGAGACATTAGAAAGAGCCCCGATTTCGATTGAAACAGCAGGCGGCGTAATGCTAAATGGGCCAATTCAAGGAGGATTATTTCCCAAGTTGAGAGCAAAAAGTGCCGTTGGAATGAGCGCGCTAGACTTCAGTGTGCACCCGATTGGTGGGATTGTACCGATTATGGAGCAACAGAAGTATAGAGACCTTGCTAAAATTATGTTAGCATCTAAATCAAACCTGTCACCAAACCGCCCAGTGCATATGTTTGGTTGTGGCCACCCAATGCTGTTCCCAATGTTGATTGCAATGGGTGCGGATCTATTCGACTCAGCTGCATACGTCTTGTTTGCTCGTGATGGAAGGTTGCTAACTCCATGGGGAACTGAGAGAATTTCAGAAATTGAGGAGTGGCCGATTATTACCCCCTCAGTCGCTAACATCACACCTTCAGAAGTGCGAGCAATGAAAAAACAAGAGAGAACAATTCTTCTTTCTAAATTTAATCTCGAAGTTACTTTACAGGAAATGTCTAGATGCAGACAAGCTATCAGAGATGGAACTATCTGGAGACTAGCGGAAAGAAGAAGTCACGAGCATCCTGCATTGCGTGAAGCATTTTTGTGGCTGGTAACTAATCCCGCACGCTCATCGATGGACCCCCTAATTTTAGATGAAATATCCGCCTCCAAAGAATTCGGCGAAGAATTAGGAAAGTGGGAAGAAAATTGGGATTGGCTAGTCAATGCTCAATCTACACCAAGGAATGGTGGTGAATCATGGGGAGGTACAGACACCCACCATAGGCCTCATGTCGAAATGGCAAGACGCAGACTATTCGCTAGATGGCGTTCTAGAAAATCAGGAGATGTGATTGTATTCCACGGAGCTAGTGCGCCATGGAGAGAAAGGATTGGAGATCTAATTGACAGACTTTCTAATTCGGATTATGAAATGTTTGTCCAGACACCTTTGGGGTTAGTNCCGTGGGGCCTAGAGGACCTAAATCCATGGGCACATATTGAAGGCCCGGATTGGNTGTGGAAACGTAAACCNAATTATGCTTGGATTCAACGTGAATTAGCAAGACTAGGAGTANANGACAGAAAGATTATTTCAATCGATATTTCAGACACTGAAGAGTTGCATAACAGAGTGTTTGAGAAATTAGGNATTGANCCCCAAGACCGNGATTCTGAACNGAGAAAACAATTTCAAATCGTGGACAAATTATGTGTTCTATGCAATGTTGACATTGANGATGCAATCGNATTATGCACAGATTCNACATTCGTAATGAGCCGAACTAGCAGGATNAGAAATATGATAGATTCAGATGGTGTNCATCTGTTTTCACCACGATTAGGAGAAGGAGGNATTTCGCTAACNGTACCTGGTGCTCGTAAACTTCATTCGCTCAGGAAAAAACCAGTTCCANATGGATTTAATTCTNAAGACATGANTCTANATCCTGGCGAAGGNCCTGCNTGGGTAGTCGTCGATAGTGATGCTGAACCATTCGTCCAAGAAGGACGAAATGTGATGCACGGATTTGTTACTGGNTGTGACTCTTGGATTAGNCCNGGNGANTCNGTNTTGGTNGTTAATTCANNTGGTAAACTATTAGCAATCGGCCGTTCACAATCAACTTCTAAAGAATTAGAAACATTCGCAAAAGGCATCGCTATCAAAGTACGAGATGGCTGCCCCTGAAAGGGGCATATTCAAGGGCCGTTCTCNATGTGTAAGNCTCATGGTAAGAGATTTGATTATNGAATCAACTGCTCTAACCAAGTCATATGGGCCTCATGTGGCCTTAGATTCTCTTGACATTGAGATAAGACAAGGCGCAACTGGCCTATTAGGTCCAAACGGGGCAGGGAAGTCCACATTCCTCAAAACNATACTCGGATTAATTCAACTAACNTCTGGTGAAGGNAAGGTATTNGGNTTCGACATNAGAAATCAAGGTGACCAGATTAGACAAAGAATNGGTTACATGCCAGAATATGAGGCNTTGAANCCCGGCATGGAAGCTATCCATCAGGTNAGATATAGCGGCGAACTGATNGGAATGAANCCCAACATTGCACTTCANAGGGCACATCAAGCNCTGGAGTANGTNGGNCTTGGAGAGCAAAGNTATCGCGAAGTTTCAACTTTTTCAACCGGNATGAANCAAGCCACGAAACTNGCTTGTGCNCTAATCCATGACCCNGCATTAATTATTGCNGATGANCCAAGTAATGGACTGGATGCACAGTCNAGGAACTTCATGCTCANCACATTGCAAACNACTGTTAAACAGGGAGACCGCTCGGTTNTGATGGCATCGCATTTNATGGAAGATGTGGAAAATGTTTGNGATAATATTGTGCTATTGCACAAAGGTAAACTTGCAGCACAAGGGAAAATAGAGGACCTGAAAGCAATCGATAAAGAAGTCGAAATTCANGTCTGGGGNGCNGCTAGNAAAATGGAAGAGGGACTCACAGACCTCGGNATGAAAGTTCGNAGAGAAGGNCGGACTATGCGNGTTGGNCACAANGGNGATGAAACCTANAATCAGATATTNCAGACTGCTGCAAAGGTTGGCTCNCAAGTAAGAAGGATGCATGACCACGAAGCAAGTCTTGAAGATTTATTTTTGGTGATAATGGAAAGACTTGGNCACGATGTCAAAAGCAGTGAAGACCTATTTGGNGGCATCTAATTGTCAGATACAGAAAAGGCCGAGCANCCCTTTACTCCTGTCTCTGAAAAAGAGGAATCATTTGGAGCAGAAACTCCAGTTACTGGTCAAACAAAAATGCAAGCAGCATGGTCTGCAGGTGGAGGCGATGAAGATTCATCGGCACAGGTTGCCACAGCNGGACAAGGCCAGATATTCGAGCAGATATACCAGCCTTGGGAAGGGACTCTGAACCCTAGATGGATGCGTAATTGGTCAATTTTNCGACACCACGTACTGGGTATATTCAAGAAGGGCCANAGGCCATGGAATGTACCGACNAAATTATTCATTTTCTTCGTAGTTATCGCATCTATGACCGATGTGGCCATGNCATTACTGTTTGGAATGATAGGCGACACTACTCTTTACGACATATGGGGCGTAAATCGTGACAACATGTACGGCCATGTCATGGGATTCTTNCCACGAAATATACTGTATTACCCGATAGTGGCAGCGCTACTGGTAGGCGGGATGATCTCCGAAGATAGAGCACACGGAACNAGTGCAATGTATTTCTCTCGNCCNATAAACCGGTTTGATTATGCAGCGATGAAATTCCTTTCTGTNGCCTTNATTCTGTTTTTCATNATNGACGGCACNCTGGCNGTATACTACTTTGTTGACATTTTAGTAATNGGCAAAGGTTGGGCTTGGATTATCGATACGTTNCCAATGTTCTTGGCNACGTTCTTGTGNGGAATTATTCTGTCATTTACCTATACNGCAATCGGTTTAGCGCTCTCAAGTGTATCNAGAGGGNGATTTTTCCCNGCTATNGGATTGATTGCAATATTGATGGGTACCCGCTCTATGGCTTCAATAATCGATGGATTGTTTGACAAATCTATACTTTATGTGATTTCACCTTATGATGCTGTGGCCCATGTTTGCCAGGCACTAATCGGTACAGAAATGACATATGACCACCCGTGGGTGTGGAGTTTGATATCTGTTGTAGTAATCAACGGATTAGCACTTTACTTACTCGCTAATCGTGTTTCTTCTCTGGAGGTGACAAGAGAATGATGCCGGACATGACTCAGCATGGTAAAGCTGAGACTAAACAATGGCAACCTGAGGCGAATGCTCCGGTGATAATGTTCGAC